>NZ_DASWVI010000330.1:0-6079 GCF_036401255.1 Nocardioides sp.
CAACGGCGCGCGCGAGCGCGCGGGCCGCGGTCGGGTCGGGGATGTCGGCGCGCACGGCGATGCTGAGGACTCGGGGGTTGTCGAGGCTCCAGGAGGAGGTGGCCTCCTCCACCGAGGACGCGCCCGGGAGCGCGTCGACGGCCTCGACGATCGCCGCGAGCTCGGCGCTGCAGGACTCGCCCGGACACCGGCTCTCCCCCTGGAGGCCGCTGCATCCGGCGAGCACCAGGGCCGCGGCGGCGACGACGGCGGTGCGAGGCGGGCGCGGGCTCATGCGCGGAAGCGTCCCCGGCCCCGCCAGCCGTCACACCGCCCGCACACGGCCTGTGGACGAAGGGTTCAGGAGTTGCGCTCGAAAACCAGCTCGAGGCCGCGCAGCGTCAGCCAGGGTGCGTGGTGGGTGAAACAGCGGCACTCGTCGAGCACGACCGGGGCGAGATATCCGGTCGCGATCACGTGGACGTCGGCGGCGTCGGCGCCGAGCTCGGTGATCATCCGGTCGACAATTCCCTCCACCTGCGCAGCGACGCCGAAGACCATTCCGGACTGGAGCGCCTCGACGGTGTTCTTCGCAATCACCGAACGCGGGCGCAGCAATTCGACTTTGCGCAGCTGCGCGCCGCGTCGGCCGAGTGCCTCCAGCGAGATCTCGATGCCCGGCGAGATCGCTCCGCCGACGTACTGCCCCTGGGCGCTCACGACGTCGAAGGTGGTCGCCGTGCCGCCGAAGTCGACCACGATCGCGGGGCCGCCGTACTCGTGCACCGCCGCGAGCGCGTTGATGATCCGGTCGGTGCCGACCTCGCGGGGGTTGTCCATGAGCACGGGGACGCCGGTGCGCACGCCGGGCTCGACCACGACGTGCGGCACGTCGGCGAAGTGGCGGGTGAGCATCTCGCGCCACTCGTGCAGGACCGCCGGCACGGTCGCGCAGACCGCGATCCCGTCGATCTCCTCCAGTGCCGCGCCGAGCAGGCCGCGCAGCAGTACCGCCCACTCGTCGGAGGTGTTGCGCTCGTCGGTGGCGACCCGCCAGTCCGCGAGCACCGACCCGCCGGCGACCAGTCCGAGGACGGTGTGGCTGTTGCCGATGTCGGCGCATAGCAGGGTCACCGCTCAGCCCTCGCTCAGATCGAGGCCGAGGTCGAAGACCTTCACGGAGTGGGTCAGCGCACCGACGGAGATGTAGTCGACGCCGGTCTCGGCGACCTCCCGGGCCCGGTCGATCGTCAGGCCGCCCGAGGCCTCGAGCGTGGCGCGCCCGGCGGTGATCCGCACGGCCTCGGCCATCGTCGCGCTGTCCATGTTGTCCAGCAGGATCTCGGTGCAGCCGGCCTCGAGCAGCGCCCGCAGCTCGTCGAGGTCGGTGACCTCCACCTCGACCCTGAGGTCGGGGTAGGCGGCCCGTACGGCGTGGTACGCCGGCACCACGCCGCCGGCGGCGACCACGTGGTTGTCCTTGACCATCGCCCGGTCGCTGAGGCTGAACCGGTGGTTGACGCCGCCGCCGCACCGCACGGCGTACTTCTGCAGGGCGCGGTAGGTCGGCAGCGTCTTGCGGGTGT
The DNA here is from genome assembly GCF_036401255.1 of Nocardioides sp. Lineage (GTDB taxonomy): Bacteria > Actinomycetota > Actinomycetes > Propionibacteriales > Nocardioidaceae > Nocardioides. Next base: position 1,566 of record NZ_DASWVI010000330.1, read on the forward strand.
CGAGCACGCGGGCGCGGGTGCCGGCCAGTGCCGCGACCCACTGGGCCGTCGCGGTGGCGACCCCGGAGAGGTGGCTGGCGTAGTTGAGGGCGGTGCGCTCGGCCGTGAGCAGGCCGCGGGTCGGTCCCGAGACGCGCATGACGACGTCACCGGGCTCGACCCGGGCGCCGTCGGGCACCCGGTCGGTGATCTCGACGGTGTCGCCCATGACCTCGTGGAACACCAGCGCAGCGACGCCGAGCCCGGCGACCACGCCGGCCTCGCGGGCCGCGAGGACGCCCTCGCCGCGGGCGTCGGTCGCGATCGTCGCCTCGGACGTGACGTCCCCGCCGGGCAGGTCCTCGGCCAGCGCGGCCCGCACCTGCGCCAGCACCGCGGCCGGGTCGAGCCCGGCCGCGCGCAGCTCCTCGTCGTACGGCGTCACCACAGCTCCAGGGTGGTCGCGCCGTCGTCCATCACGACGTCGAGGTGACCGGAGAAGTGCGCGTCGTCGCGCTCGGGGAAGTCCTCGCGCCAGTGCGACCCGCGGGTCTCCTCGCGCAGGGTGGCGGCGTCGGCGAGGGCGATGCTGATCGTGAGCAGGTTGGTGGTCTCCCAGGACTGCTGGTCGACCACCTCGGCGCGGACGCCGGCGACCTTGTCGAGCAGCCCGGCGGCGTCGGCCAGCCCGTCGGCGTTGCGCAGCACGCCGACACGGGAGGTCATCACCTCCTGCAGGTCGCGGCGTACGCCGCCGGGCACGAGCCCGGGTGTCCGGTCGTCGGGCGCGGGGGCCTGGAACGGCCGCAGCTCGCCGGGGAGGACCTGGGCGATCCGCCGGGAGAAGACCAGCCCTTCGAGGAGGGAGTTGGACGCCAGCCGGTTGGCGCCGTGCACACCGGAGCAGGCGACCTCCCCGGTGGCGTAGAGGCCGGCCACGTTGGTGCGACCCCACAGGTCGGTGCGTACGCCGCCGGACGCGTAGTGGCACGCCGGCGCGACCGGGATCAGCTCGGTCACCGGGTCGACCCCGTGGCTGCGGCAGGTCGCCAGGATCGTCGGGAACCGGCGCTCCCAGAACGCCGCACCCAGGTGCCGGGCGTCGAGCCACATGTGCGGGCGGCCGGTCTCCATCATCCGCCGCATGATCGCCTTCGCGACCACGTCGCGGGGGGCGAGGTCGGCGAGCTCGTGGACGCCCTGCATGAACCGGTCGCCCCCCTCTTCGGGCGGAGCGTCGACGAGGAAAGCGCCCTCGCCGCGGACCGCCTCGGAGATCAGCGGCTGTTGACCGACCGAGTCGGGTCCGAGGTACATCACCGTGGGGTGGAACTGCACGAACTCCAGGTCGCGGAGCACCGCGCCGGCGCGCAGCGCGACCGCCATGCCGTCGCCGGTCGAGACGGCGGGGTTGGTGGTCTGCGAGAACACCTGCCCGAGGCCGCCGCTGGCGAGCACGACGGCCCGGCAGTGGACGGCGCCGACACCGTCGCGCTGGCCCTCGCCCATCACGTGCAGGGTCAGCCCCGCGACGCCGCCGTCCGCGGCGAGCAGCAGGTCGACCGCGAGCGCGTGCTGGATCACCTCGATCTCGGGGGCCCGCTCGATGGCCGCGATCAGCGCTCGCTGGATCTCCGCCCCGGTCGCGTCGCCGCCGGCGTGGGCAATCCGGTCGCGGTGGTGGCCACCCTCGCGGGTGAGCGAGATCTCGCCGCTCGGGTCGTGGTCGAAGTTGGTGCCCAGCGCGATCAGCTCGCGGACCGCCTCGGGGCCCTCGGTCACCAGCACCCGCACCGCGTCCGGGTCGCAGGCCCCCGCGCCGGCCACGAGCGTGTCCTGCTCGTGCTCCTCGGGGGTGTCCTCGGGACCGAGCGCGGCGGCGATGCCGCCCTGCGCCCACTGGGTGGATCCGGCGGCGAGCACGTCTTTGGTGACGACCAGGACCTTGTCGACCTGGCCGCGCAGCCGCAGCGCCGCGGTCAGCCCGGCGATCCCGGAACCGACGACCACGACGTCGGCGGTCGTGGTCCACCCGGGCTCGGGCGCGACCAGGCGGCCGGGGACACGGCGGACCGGGGCGGTGGGCACGGACGCAGGCTACCGCTGGGCCACGGAGTCGCCGCGCACCAGACCGGAACCCTCGACCGCCTCGGCCGGGTCGTAGCCGGTGGCCAGGATCGCGTTGTCGGCGTCCACGAAGACCACGTGCGGCTGGAACTCCTTGGCCTCGGCGGTCTCCATCTGGCCGTAGCCGATGAGGATCACCAGGTCGCCGGGGTGCACCAGCCGGGCCGCGGCGCCGTTGATGCCGATCACGCCGGAGCCGCGCTCGCCGGCGATCGTGTAGGTCTCCAGCCGCGCGCCGTTGGTGATGTCGACGATGTGCACCAGCTCCCCGGGCAGCAGGTCCGCCGCGTCGAGCAGGTCGGCGTCGACGGTCACGGACCCGACGTAGTGCAGGTCGGCCTGGGTCACGGTGGCCCGGTGGATCTTGCTCTTCATCATCGTCCGGAGCATGGCTCACTCACTCGCTTCGCTGGTCGGGGCGGTGCCCAGGGTCAGGGGCAGGTTGTCGATGAGGCGGGTGCCGCCGACCCGGGCGGCGATGAGGATCCGCGCGGGCGTGCCGGGCGGTACGACGGCGGGCAGGGCGCCGAGGCCGGGGTCGGTGATCACCAGGTAGTCAAGGTCGACGCCGGGCGCCGCCCGCAGCTCGGCCCGGGCCGAGGCCAGCGCGACGTCCGCGCCGTACCCGGCGCTCTCCTGCGCCGCACGCAGCGCGCGGCTGAGGGCCACCGCCTGCTGGCGCTGCTCGGGGTCGAGGTAGCGGTTGCGGCTGGAGAGCGCGAGCCCGTCGGGCTCGCGGACGGTCTCGGCGCCGACGACCTCGACGCCGAGGTTGAGGTCGAGGACCATCCGCCGGATCAGCGTGAGCTGCTGGTAGTCCTTCTCGCCGAACACCGCGACGTCGGGGCGGACCAGGCCGAGCAGCTTGGCGACCACGGTCAGCACCCCGCGGAAGTGGCCGGGCCGGATCTTGCCCTCGAGGATCTTGCCGACCGGACCCGGCCGGACCGTCACCTGCGGGTCGCCGCCGGGGTAGACCTCCTCGACGCTCGGGGCGAACACGAGGTCGGCGCCCTCGCGGGCGCAGACCTGGAGGTCGGCGTCGAGCGTGCGCGGGTAGCGGTCGAGGTCCTCGTTCGGGCCGAACTGGAGGGGATTGACGAAGATCGAGACGACCACCGGGCCGCCCCGGTCGCCCACCCGGGCACGGGCGGCCCGGATCAGGCTGGCGTGGCCCTCGTGCAGTGCCCCCATGGTCGGCACCAGGCCGACCGGGCGCCCGCCCGCACGCGCGGACGCGAGCAGGCCGGCGAGCTCCTCGCGGGTGGACGCGAGGACGGGCGTCGAGCTCATCGCCGGCGCGCGGCGGGCCGGTGGGCCGACTGCGCCGACTGCGCCGACTGCGCCGACTGCGCCGACCGTTCGGCGTCCGCCAGGGCCCGCTGGATCGCCGCGGCCCGGATCGGCAGCACCCGCCCGTCGGTCACGACCCGGTCGAGGGTGTCGCGGGCGAGCGCGACGTACGACGGCAGCGTGTGGGGGGCGTTCACCGCGATGTCGGCGAGGTGCGCGCGGACGGTGTTGACGTCGCCGCGCACGATCGGGCCGGTCAGCGCGCTGTCGCCCTGCTCGAGGGCGTTGTCGAGGGCGGCGGCCAGCAGCGGGCGCAGCGTCCCGGCGGGGTCGTCGGAGCCCGCGGCCGCGAGCAGCTCCATCGCCTGGCTCACCAGGGTCACCAGGTGGTTGGCGCCGTGGGCGAGACCGGCGTGGTAGAGCGTGCGCATCTGCTCGGGCACCCAGGTCGTGCGCCCGCGGAGCTCGGCGACGAGTCCCTCCGCCAGGGCCCGCTCGGAGGGCGCCGCGGTGAGGCCGTAGACGCAGCCGGGCAGCCGGTCGAGGTCGAGCGCGGTGCCGGTGAAAGTCATCGCGGGGTGCATCGCGATCACGCGCGCGCCGACTCTCGCCGCGGGCTCGAGAACGGCCAGCCCGTGCCGGCCGGAGGTGTGTACGACGTACTGACCGGGCCGGATGGCGCCGCTGTCGCTGAGCACGGTGACGACGTTGGGCAGCATGTCGTCGGGCACGGTCAGCAGCAGCAGGTCGCAGGAGCGGGCGACGTCGGTGGGCTTCGCGGTGCGCGTGTGCGGCAGCAGGTCCGCGATGCGGGCCCGCGAGGCGTCGGACTCGCCGGCGGCGGCGACGACCTCGTGGCCGGCGGCCCCCAGGCGGGCCGACAGCACGGCGCCGACCCGGCCGGCGCCGATCACGCCCACCCTGAAGGAGTGGGCAGGGACGAAGCTGTCCATGCTCGAACCTTTCGTTCCAGTCCCTCCGACGCCCTCGGGCGAGGGCCGGTGCGGGTACCAGACGTCGTTTCGTGAACCTGTGGTGAACAACGACCAAGGTACGCGGGAGTCCCGCTGCGGCGTAAGAAGTGCCCGATGTGACGTACCCGACGCCCGCGAGGC
>NZ_DASWVI010000331.1:0-1520 GCF_036401255.1 Nocardioides sp.
CGGCGGCGAGCGCGGCGGTGATGGCCGCGAGGTTGATCGCGTGCCCGCCGAACGGCGCCCCGAGCAGCGTCCCGAGCCCGGTGACGGCCATGGTCTCGCGCCACGGCACCTCGTAGCCGAAGCTCGCGGTGATCGCCACGCCGGGGACGTTCTGCGAGGCCATCGTGACGATGAACAGCGGGACGGCGATGCTGATCACCGCGGGCAGCGTCCAGGCGGGCGTGGTCCAGGCGACGGTCGGCACCAGGTCGGCAGCGGACACCGCCGAGCCGGCGTCGACGACGACCACGACGAGCGCGACCAGGAGCGAGACCGGGACCGCCCACCGTCGCGAGACCTGGTGCACGAGCAGCCAGGCGATGACCACGGGCCCGACGGTGTACGGCGAGTCCGCGAGCCCGGTGACGGGCGCGAGGCAGATCGGCAGCAGCACCCCCGCGAGCATCGCCCGGGCCAGCGAGGACGGGATCCGGGAGATCAGCTCGCCCAGCCAGGGGACCAGCCCGGTCAGCAGGATGAGCCCGGCGGTCACGACGAACGCGCCGACGGCCGCCGGCCAGCCGCCCTCGACCGTGCCCGTCGACACCAGGAGCGCCGCGCCGGGGGTCGACCACGCGAGCGTGATCGGCCGGCGGTGCCGCACGCTGAGCCACAGCATGCCGAGTGCCTGGGTGACGAAGACCGACAGCAACCCCGACGCCGCTTCGGCCGGGCTCGCCCCCACCGCGACCAGCCCGGCGAGCACGACGACGAACGAGCTGCTCGACCCCACGACCGCCGTGACGATCCCGGCGACGATGGGCGTCGGGTCGCGCCGAGCCGTCGCGGGTGGGACCATGGAGCAGACTCCGTTCTGTAAACAGAACGCAACCCTAGCGGAGGTGGACATGGCGAGCGAGCCGGGCGCAGCCGCCGGCGCGCGGGTGCGAGCCCTGCGCGAGGAGCGCGGCCTCACGCTGACCGCGCTCGCCGCGGCCGCCGGCATCGGCAAGGGCTCGCTCTCCGAGCTGGAGTCCGGCCGGCGCAACCCCACGCTGGACACGCTGTACGCGGTCGCCGGCCCGCTCGGCGTACCCCTGGGTGCGCTGCTCGACTTCAGCGCGGGCGCGGTCGCCGCCGACGAGGGCTTCGAGGGCGTCCTGCTCCACACCGAGCGAGGGGAGTCCTCGACCTCGGAGGTCTACCTGCTCCGCGTCGCCGCCGGCGTCACCCGCGAGTCACCCGCCCACGCCGCGGGCGCCGTCGAGCAACTCGTGGTGCTCGCCGGCGGCTGCCGGGTGGAGTACGCCGGCCACCGGGTCGACGTGTCGACCGGCGGCCACGCGAGCTGGCCGGCCGACGTGCCCCACCGTTACACCGCAGCCGGCGACGCCGACCTTCGCGCGGTCAACGTGATCGTGACGCCGCACGGGTCCTGAGCGATCAGCCGAGCACCAGCACCAGGTCGCCGCCCTCGACCGCCTGCGTGCGCGACAGCGCGAGCCGCTGGACGGTGCCGGCGACCGGTGCGGTGATCGCGG
>NZ_DASWVI010000332.1:0-7665 GCF_036401255.1 Nocardioides sp.
ACGTCCGCGATCCGCGGCCCACCGGCGACGACCACCATGAACACGCCCTGTAGCCGGCCTCGCACGGAGTCGTCCGCGGCGCTCTGCAGCATGCTGGTGCGGAACGCCGCCGACGCCATGTCGGCCGCGCCACCGACGACCAGCATCGCGATCGCCACGACGAGCATCGGGCGCTGCCAGTGCTCGGCCAGCCCCACCGCGAGCCCGAACCCGGTCATCGCCGCGCCCCAGACGAGGATGCACACGACCACGGCGTACCCCTGCCGGTCGATGCGCGAGACCCACCCCGACAGCACGCCCCCGGCGACCGCGCCCGCCGGGATCGCGGCGAACAGCGCGGCGAACACCAGCCCGCCGCCGGTCGGTCCGCCGAACGAGACGTGCGCGATCTCGGGGAACAGCGCGCGCGGCATCCCGAAGACCATCGCGATCAGGTCGACGACGAACGACATCAGCAGCACGGGGTGGCCGCGCAGGTAGGCGAAGCCCTCCACGACCGAGCGCAGCCCCGGGGTCGTGGCCGGGGCGCCCTCCACCGGCAGCCGCGGCAGCCGCGCCACGGCACCGAGCGTCGCGAACAGCGTGATCGTGTCGATCAGGTAGAGCCAGGAGAACCCGAGCACCGGGATCAGCACGCCGCCGACCAGCGGTCCCGCGATCGCGCCGGCCTGGAAGACCGTCATCGACAGCGAGTTCGCGGCCGGCAGCAGCTCGGGGCCGAGCAGCTTCGGCAGCACGGCGCTGCGGGTCGGCTGGTTGACCGCGAAGAAGGCCTGCTGCACCGAGAACAGCCCGAGCAGCAGCCACACGTCGCCGTTGCCGAGCGCCGCCTGCAGCCAGAACAGCGCGCTGGTGCCGATCAGCCCGAGCGTGGTGATCAGCAGCAGCGTGCGCCGGTCGAAGACGTCGGCCAGCGCGCCGCCCCACAGCCCGAACACGACCAGCGGCACCAGCCCGAACAGGCCGGTGAGGCCGACGTACGCCGAGGAGCCGGTGATCTGGTAGATCTGCGCCGGCACCGCCACGACCGTCAGCTGGGCGCCGATCACCGTGACGATGTTGGCCAGCCACAGCCGGCGGAAGTGCTCGTTGCGCAGCGGCCGGGTGTCGGCCACCAGGCCCTGCACCCGGTCTCGCAACGTTCGCACGATCCCCGAACCTAGACGCCCGATGAGTTCTTCCCCGCGGACGGGTCGGAGCCGTCATGAGCGAGAAGGTGACGGGTCCGGCGTCCTACTTCCCGTCGATCGAGAAGACCTACGGTCTGCCGATCGAGCACTGGAAGGGACTGGTGCGCGCCGCCCCCGGCTACGGCACGACCGCGAGGCACCTGGACCTGGTGGGGCTGCTCAAGGAGCAGGGCCTCGGCCACGGGCACGCCAACGCGGTCGTCGCGCACACGCTCGCCGAGGACCGCTGACCGCGAGGTCAGCAGCCGGGCGACTCGGGCAGGCCGAGCAGCCGGTCGGCGAGCAGGTCGCACCACTGCCCCGACGGCGGGCCGCCGTTCTTCTCCCCGTCGGACTCGCCGGGGTGCTTGACCCAGAGCGTGCCGTCGAAGGCCTTGTCGAAGACCAGCCTGGGCGGTCGACCGACCCGGGCCCAGGTCGGGTTGATGACGTCGTAGCCGTCCGCGCTCGGGGTCGCGCCGTTGCGGGAGGTGTCGATCACGTAGTGCTTGCCGCGGATGCCGAGCTTGCGCAGCCCGCGCAGCAGGAAGCCGGCGTACGCCTTCTCGTCGGCGGTCGGGCGGAAGTTGGAGACGTTGGTGCTGAAGCCTCGGGCGTAGCCGATGCCGGCGGACCTCAGCACGGCCGGACGCCGGTCGTACGGCGTCCAGTTGGAGTGGCCCGCGTCGAGGTAGACCCATGCCCCGGCCTTCGTCAGCACCCGGCTCGCGAACCGCAGCATCCCCTGCCAGCCGTCGGGCTTGTCGGGACAGCTCTGCAGGTCGCTGCTGAACAGCGCGAGCGCGTCCGGCTCCAAGACGAGCAGCACCGACTGGTCGCGGACGCCGCTGGCGACCTGGCGGATCCAGCCGCGGTACTGCTCGGCGGTGGTGAGCGGGTTGCCCGAGGAGTACATGCCGCAGTCGCGGCCGGGGATGCCGTAGACCGACAGCACCGGCGTCCTCCTCGCGGCGAGCGCCCGGGCGGTGTAGGCCCGCACGTCGTCGCGGACCGTCGCCGTGGCGTACATCTCCGGGATCACCCAGAACGCCTGGGCGTAGCGGCCGATCCGGTCGCGGTAGACGCCGCCGTTCTCGTACGCCGGCATCACCGGGTCGACGAACAGGCCCCGGGTCTTGCGGGGATCGACCTTCGTCATCGTCGCGGTCGGGCCCTCGGGGCCGGCGGTGGCAGGCGCGCCCAGGACCGAGACGGCGAGCGCGCAGGCTGCAAGCAGCGTCAGGGCGCGCAGCAGCCGCGATCGAGGGAGCACACCTCAGGGTACGGGCTGGTCGTCCTCGCGGGGTCCGAAGATGCACAGCTCGTCGAGCTGCTCGGGCGAGACCGGGAGACCCCAGGCCTGCATCTGGGCGCGCGAGCGCCGCGAGAACAGCGCCCGGAACAGCTCGTAGGGGTCCACGTCCGCGGGCACGCCGGCGGTGCCGAGCCGCGTCGCCGCGGCCGCGGCCAGGACCGGCGCCCACAGGGGCTCGGGCAGCTCACCCAGCCCGAGCGCCTCGTGCAGGTCGGCGTGGTGGACCGCGATGTCCCACACGATCGCTGGCCGGGGGTCTCCGGCCGTGGCGTCCGCGACGGCGTCGCGGTGGGTGCGCAGCTCCTCGACCAGGTCCGCCACCGACAGCACGCTGCGCTCCGCGACGTGCCGGGCCGTCCACTCCGGTCCGGGCGCCCCGTCGACGCGACCGGTCACGGCGTCGGAGGCCGCGCCGGCGAGGTGGGCGAGCACGTCGTGCACCGTCCACGCCGGCGTCGCCGGCACCGGCGCTCGCAGCTGCTCGGGCGAGAGGCCCTCGGCCAGCGCCGTGACGGCGTCCACGTGGGCGCGGTACAGGCCGCCCCACCCCTGCTCGCCCGAGTCGTCCATGGTGCGCACAGTAGGCAGCGCGGAATCATTTGCGGAAGGGTGTCGTACCCGGCCCGGGCCGTTCGTGGACCAGATGACGGGGCCACCGAGGCCCCCCGACCAGGAGGTAACCCCATGTCGCAATACCTGCTCTCCGTGATCCACGACCCCGAGGACGTCGCCGCCATGGACGCGATGACGCCCGAGGAGATGCAGGCCGTGTTCGCCGCGGTCGGCACGTTCAACGAGAGGCTGCAGGCCGAGGGCGCCTGGGTGTTCGCCGGCGGGCTGCAGACCCACGAGTCCACGACCACCGTGGACGCCACCGGCGCGGAGACCATCGTCACCGACGGGCCGTTCGCGGAGACCAAGGAGTACCTCGGCGGCTTCTGGATCATCGAGGCGCCCGACCTCGACGCGGCGCTGAAGTGGGCCGCCGAGGGGTCGAAGGCCTGCGCCAACCGGGTCGAGGTGCGCCCGTTCCAGGAGGAGCCCGGCGCGTGAGCGACGCCCACGCGGCGGTCGAGCGGATCTACCGCGAGGAGTACGGCCGGGTCGTGGCCTCGCTGGTGCGCCGCTTCGGCGACATCGACATCGCCGAGGAGGCGGCCGGCGAGGCGCTGCTCGTGGCCCTCGAGAAGTGGCCACGCGACGGCGTACCCCCCAACCCCGGGGGCTGGCTGACCACCACGGCCGGCAACCGCGCCATCGACCGGATCCGCCGCGAGTCGCACCGCGACGCCAAGCACCAGGCGGCCCTGATGATCCACGACGACACACCCCACGAGCCGACCGGGCCGGTCGAGGACGACCGCCTGCGGCTGATCTTCACCTGCTGCCACCCCGCGCTCGCCCCCGAGGCGCGGGTGGCGCTGACCCTGCGGCTGCTCGGCGGCCTGACCGTGCCCGAGGTCGCGCAGGCGTTCTTGGTCCCCGAGACGACGATGGCGCAGCGGATCACGCGCGCCAAGCGCAAGATCAAGGACGCGCACATCCCCTACCGGGTGCCGGCGACCGAGGACCTCGCCAGCCGCCTCGGCGCGGTCCTCGCGGTCGTCTACCTCATCTTCAACGAGGGCTACCTCGCCAGCTCCGGCGAGGTGCCGATCCGTGAGGACCTCACGGCCGAGGCGATCCGTCTCGCCCGCATCCTGCGCGCCCTGCTGCCCGACGAACCCGAGGTCGCGGGACTGCTCGCGCTGATGCTGCTCACCGAGGCCCGGCGTACGACGCGGGTCGCCGGCGGCGAGCTCGTCGTGCTGTCCGAGCAGGACCGCGGCGGATGGGACCGGACGCTGATCGCCGAGGGGCACGCGATCGTGCGTGAGTGCCTGGCCCGGGCGCGTGAGACCGGCCGCGGCCCGGGGCGCTACCAGCTGCTGGCCGCGATCAACGCGGTCCACACCGACGCCCCGACCGCCGCCGACACCGACTGGGAGCAGATCGCCGCCCTCTACGCCCAGCTCGAGGCCATCGCGCCCAGCCCGATCGTGGCGCTCAACCGCGCGGTCGCCACCGCCGAGCTCGACGGCCCGGAGGTCGCGCTCGCGGCCGTCGACAAGCTGCCGCTGAGCGGCTACCACGCCTGGCACGCGACCCGCGCCGACCTGCTGCGCCGGCTCGGCCACAGCGCCGAGGCGCGGGCGGCGTACGACGCCGCGATCGCGGCCACCGAGAACCCCGCCGAGCGGGCCTACCTGGCCCGGCGCCGCGAGCAGCTGCGGCCCTGAGCCGGTCCCGCTCCGGGCGGACCTCGCCCGTTCCGCAGGTGAACACGAGGTGAACCTGGGACCCTGGTCGGGTGAACAGCGCGTCGGTCGCAGCCTGGCGGCTCGCGGTCGCCGCGTCCGCGGCGACCGGGGTGGCGCTCGCCGCGCGGGAGTACGACGTGTGGTGGACCGCGCTCAGCCAGCTGGCCAACCTCGCCGTCGCCGTGGGCTTCCTCGGGCTCGCGTTCGCCGAGCCGCGCTCGCCGTGGTTGCGCGGGACGCTCGCGACCGCGATGAGCGTGGTGTGCCTGGCCTACCTCCCGATGGCCAACGGCAACCTGACCGCACCGTGGTCCGTGCTCGAGCACCTGGTCACCCCGGCCCTGGTGCTCGTCGACTTCCTGCTGGTCGGCACCAACCAGGCCGACGTGCGGTGGTGGCATCCGCCGACCTGGCTGGCGCCGCTGGCGGCGTACCTCGTCTGGTACGTCGACGGCGACCTCGGCGTCTACGCGGCGCTCGACCCGTCCGGCGGCGCGCTGTTCACCGCGCGGGTGGTGGCGCTCGCCGGGCTCGGCCTGGCCGCGGGCTACCTGCTCTATGCGCACGGCCGCCGCGCTCGGCGCGCGCTCCTAGTCTTGGCCGCATGACGCTGGCCCCCCTCGACCTGCCGACGCCCGACCACACCCAGGAGTGGGTCGAGGCCCGCACCCGCGACGGCCTGGCCGCCGCGCGCGAGCTCGCCGACCGGCTCCGCGAGGACCCACCGGCCGACGTGCTGGAGGTGCTGCGCACCTGGGACGAGGTCGCCCGCGCGCTCTCCGGCGTCGCGGCCGCCGCGTCGCTGCTCGCCAACGTGCACCCCGACGAGGAAGTGCGCACCACGTGCGAGGCCGCCGAGGTCGAGGTCGACCGGCTGGTGACCTCGCTGCGCCAGGACCGGCGGCTCTACGACGTGTTCGCGGCGCTGGACGGCAGCGGGCTCGACCCGGCCGCCGCCCGGCTGCTCGACAAGACCCTCGAGGACTTCCGGCGCGCGGGCGTCGACCGCGACGACGCGACCCGAGCCCGGTTGGTCGAGATCAACGAGCGGCTCACCGAGATCGGCCAGGAGTTCGGCCGCACGATCCGCGACGATGTCCGCACGGTCCGCGTGCCGCCGGAGCGGCTGGCCGGCCTGCCCCAGGACTGGCTCGACGCCCACCCGGTCGCCGACGACGGCCTCGTCACCGTCACCACCGACTACCCCGACTCGGTGCCGGTGCGGATGTTCGCCCACGACGCCGACCTCCGGCGCCAGGTGACGGTCGCGTTCCTCGAGCGCGGCTGGCCGCGCAACGAGCCGCTGCTGACCGAGCTGTTCGCGCTGCGCCACGAGCTCGCGACGCTCGTGGGCTACACCGACTGGGCGTCGTACGACGCCGACGTGAAGATGATCGGGGAGGGCTCGGCGATCCCGGCGTTCATCGACAAGATCGCCGCGGCCGCCGAGGAGCCGATGCGTCGCGACCTCGCGCTGCTGCTCGAGCGCTACCGGCGCGACGTCCCCGAGGCGACCGCGATCGACACCGCGGACTCCGTGTACTACGAGGAACTGGTCCGCCAGGAGCGCCACGACGTCGACGCCCAGCGGGTGCGGGCGTACTTCGACTTCGGCAAGGTCCGTCAGGGGCTGCTCGAGGTGACCGGGCGGCTGTTCGGGCTCGAGTACGTCGCCGTGCCGGACGCGCCGGTGTGGCACGAGGACGTGACGGCGTACGACGTGCTGCGGGCCGCCGGCCCGGGCGCCGCACCCGAGCGGATCGGGCGGATCTACCTCGACCTGCACCCGCGGGAGGGCAAGTACAAGCACGCCGCGCAGTTCACGCTCGTCGACGGCCTCGCCGGCCGGCAGCTCCCCGAGGGCGCGCTGGTGTGCAACTTCGCCCGCGGGCTGATGGAGCACGACCACGTCGTGACGCTGTTCCACGAGTTCGGCCACCTGGTCCACCACGTGCTCGGCGGGCAGGGGGACTGGACCCGCTTCTCCGGGGTCGCGACCGAGTGGGACTTCGTCGAGGCGCCCAGCCAGCTGCTCGAGGAGTGGGCGTGGGACGCCGAGGTGCTGCGCACGTTCGCGACCGACGCCTCCGGTGAGCCGATCCCCGTCGACCTGGTCGAGCGGATGCGCGCGGCCGACGAGTTCGGCAAGGGCTACCACGCGCGGACCCAGATGTTCTACGCCGCGATGTCCTACTGGTTCCACGCCTCGCGCCCGGCCGACCTCACCGCCGCGATGCGCGACCTGCAGGAGCGCTACTCCCCGTTCCGCTACATCGAGGGCACCCACATGTTCGCCGGGTTCGGGCACCTCTCCGGCTACTCCTCGGCGTACTACACCTACATGTGGTCGCTGGTCATCGCCAAGGACCTGTTCTCGGCGTTCGACGCGGCCGACCTCTTCGACTCGGCGGTGGCCGGTCGCTACCGCGACCGCGTGCTCGCTCCCGGCGGCTCCCGCGACGCCGCCGACCTGGTCGCCGACTTCCTCGGCCGGCCCTACACCTTCGACGCCTACGCCGCCTGGCTCGCGCGGTAGTGGTCGGTGTCGGAATCCCCGGTCCACCGGGGATTCCTCCGCTTGTCGGCCGTTGCAACCCCTGACAAGCGCCAGTTTCCCCGGTCCACCGGGGATTCTCCTTGTCCGAACCGATCCATCGACGTACGCTCGCGATATATCGTGAAGGGTCGGCGACAGTACGCCGGCAGCGCGGCACCCGAGACGAGAGGAGCCCGATCATGGGGCAGCGAGGCTTCAGCCGGCAGTGGGCCGGCCACGGCGAGCAGGAGTGGCACCAGCACGGACGGCGCGGCGGCCCGTGGGGCGGGCCCTGGGGTGGTCCGTGGGGCGGGCCGAGTGGCTTCGGCCGGCCCGGGCACCCCG
>NZ_DASWVI010000333.1:0-2770 GCF_036401255.1 Nocardioides sp.
GCGGCGCGCTCCGGCGAGGCCGCGCAGGCGGCCGGCGACGGGGCGGGCGACTGGGTCGACGTCGTGCGGGCGATCCTGGCCGGCATGGGCTGGTCCGCCGAGGCCCCCACGACCCGCGGGCAGACCCGGGACCGGTGGGAGTCCTGGCAGGCGCTCGTCGACCAGGCCGCCCAGTTCGCCGCCGAGGCCGCGCGGGCCGGTGAGCCCAGTGACCTCGACGGCTTCGTCGACCACCTCGACCGGCGCGCGGCCGAGCAGCACGCCCCGGTCGCCGACGGGGTCACGCTCGCGACGTTCCACGCCGCCAAGGGCCTCGAGTGGGACTCGGTGTTCCTCTGCGGCCTGCAGGACGGGACGCTCCCGATCACCTACGCCGACACCCCCGCCGCGATCGAGGAGGAGCGACGGCTGCTCTACGTCGGCATGACCCGCGCCCGGATCGACCTCACGCTGTCGTGGGCCCTGGCCCGCAACCCCGGCGGCCGGGCCTCGCGCAAGCCGTCGCGGTTCCTCGAGCCGCTGCTCCCGGCGGAGGCCCGCGCCGACCGCGACCGACCCCGGGGCCGCAAGGTAGCCCACTGCCGCGAGTGCGGCCGCCCGCTCGCGACCGGCCAGGAGCTCAAGCGCGGTCGGTGCGCCGACTGCCCGGCGTCCTACGACGAGGAGCTCTTCGAGCGGCTGCGGGAGTGGCGCCGGGAGCGCGCGGGGGAGGAGAGCGTGCCGGCGTTCGTGGTCTTCACCGACGCCACGCTGCAGCTGATCGCCGAGCACAAGCCGCGCACACCCGAGGCACTGCTGCGCATCAGTGGTATAGGCCGGTCCAAGCTCGAACGCTACGGCGAGGACGTCCTCACGGTCGTCGGCTGAGGTCCCGGCCGGGCCCGCCCCGGGGTGTCGCCCCGCGTTCGGCGAGAATTTCGAGAAATACCCACTAAATCGTTTGCCCATTACATGGCGGGCACGATAGGTTTCCTCAGGAACAACCGGAACGCGCACACGATCCTGGCAAGATCGGCGCCCAACGCACCGAAGGAGGTGGCCTCGTGAACAGCACCAAGCTCTGGATGACGGCTCAGAACCCGTCGACCTTCGGCATGCCCATTTCCGGCCACGCCTTCGGCGTGACCACGCGTGCCACCGACGTCTGCACCGCTGCCGCCACGCTCGTCGTGCGCGACCGCGAGGCCGGCATCGGCATCACGGCGGGCACCGCTGAGGATGCGGCTCTTGCCCAGTCCTACTTCCCGGGGACCCCTGCCTGGAGACCACCGACCTGTTGACACCCAACAGCCATCGGCAGCCTCCAGGCCGCGGAACCCGAACCCGGGATCCGCGGCCTTCTTGTTTCTCACGAGGAGCAAGTACCGGCCAGAACCGCACACACCGCGATCAGGTCAGCAGAGGAGGTGAAACATGACCATCAGTGAACTCGTCCGCACCGACGAGGCTGCCGACACCAGCCTGGGCCAGCTCCACGACCAGGCCCTGCAGGTCGACGACGAGCTGCTCCCGTGCCGGGCGAACAACCCGGAGCTCTGGTTCGCCGAGTCGCCCAGCGACGTCGAGCACGCCAAGGCCCTGTGCCAGGACTGCCCGGTCCGGGCGATGTGCCTCGACGGTGCCCTCGAGCGGCGCGAGCCCTGGGGCGTCTGGGGCGGCCAGCTGTTCTTGCAGGGAGTGGTGATTCCCCGCAAGCGGCCCCGCGGCCGGCCCCGCAAGAACGAAGCCGCCGCCTGACCAGCAGGCGACGACCTTCCCGACCATCCCGACCGTCCCGACCCACACCGATCTCTTCGACAACGACGTCAAAGGAACCTCTCATGATCCACAGCCACGAGACCCTGGTACGAGCGCACGTGAGCGCTCGGCTGCGTGAGGCGCAGCAGCTCCGGCAGGGCCGTCAGCTGGTCCGCGTGCTCCGCACCGGCCGCAAGGCCGAGCAGCTCGCCAGCCAGGCTCGGCTCGCCCTCGCCCGGTCGCTCTGACCGCAGACCACCGAACACGAAAGCCCGACTTTCCGATGAAGAACACCCAGACCTCCGACCCGAACGGAACCACGAAGATGAATCTGCTCCACGAAAACCTGGCCAGAGCGCAAATGGCCGAGCGCCTGGGAGAGGCGCAGCAGCTCCGGCGCGGTCACCAGCTGTCCCGCGCCCGCCGGCTCAGCCGCAAGGCCGAGCAGGCAGCGCAGCAGGCCCGACTCGCCCTGGCTCGCGCGCTCTGAGGGGCTGCTGACCAGCAGCCCCGACCGACCAGTCCGGACTCACCCCTTCCCTGATCGCGGGTGACCAACCGAGAGCCGGGTACGACGACACGTCGTACCCGGCTCTCGCCATGCCCGGACCACGTGCCGACGGCTAGCCTGGCGAGGTGAAGACCTGCGACTTCTGCGGGCGCCAGGAGCCCGACGACGCGAAGACGCTGACCTGGAGCACCGCGGTCGAGAACGGCCGCCAGTGGGTGTACTGCGACGAGTGCTCGCGCGCGAACCTGCGCGCGATGGAGGGCAAGCTCGACAGCGAGTACTGGTGAGGCCCCCGGCCCTCAGCCGGCCAGGTCCTGCGCCCACGAACACCCGCAGTGCGGGTGGCGTGCCCAGTCGCGGCGCACCGGGTCGACGCCCGCGCCGAGGCTGAACGTCGCCGACCAGCTCGTGGGTCGCCGCCCCTCCACATAGGTGAGGACGTCGCGCACGGCCCACGCCGCGGCGACGGCGCGCAGCGCCGGGTCGTCGGGCCCACCGGGCCGACCGCCCAGCTGCTCGACC
>NZ_DASWVI010000334.1:0-13822 GCF_036401255.1 Nocardioides sp.
CGGCGTACTTCCGCCGGCACTTCATGGAGCCGCTGGTCGCCGCCGTGTGGTCGTGCGACCCGGCGATCGCGCTGGAGTACCCGGCCCGCTACCTGTTCGCGTTCCTCTCCCACCACGGGATGCTCAGCATCTCGGGCTCCCCGCAGTGGCGGACGGTGACGGGCGGCTCGCACGAGTACGTCCGCCGGGTCGCCGCCGCGATCGACGAGGTCCGAACCGGCACCAAGGTGACCTCGGTGCTCGAGACCGCCGACGGCGTCGAGGTCACCGACGGCAACGGCGCCGTGACGACGTACGACGCGGTCGTGATCGCCACCCATCCGGGCCAAGCGCTCGCGATGCTCGCCGACCCGACGCCGGCGCACCGCGAGGTGCTCGGCGAGATCGGCTACTCCCCCAACGTCGCGCTGCTGCACACCGACACCGCGCTGCTGCCGGGCGCGGAGCAGGCGCGCGCCTCGTGGAACTTCCGCCGCCCCGTCGGGGAGCGCGGGCACGTCACGGTCACCTACGACCTCACCCGGCTGCAGCGGCTGCCCACGCGGACCCACTACCTCGTCACGCTCGGCGGCGAGGACCTCGTCGACCCGGCGTCGGTGATCGCGCGGATGGAGTACGAGCACCCGCTGTACACGCCAACGTCGGTCGCCGCCCAGCGCCGGCTGCCCGAGCTCGACAGCGACCGGATCGCGTTCGCCGGGGCCTACCACGGCTGGGGCTTCCACGAGGACGGCGCTGGCTCCGGGCTGGCGGCGGCGGAGCGCCTGGGGTTCGACTGGGACACGGTGGTTGAGGAGGTTGCGCTGCAACCGTCTCGAAACCACCACCAGGGGGACGGTGGTTTCGAGACAGGCGCTAGCGCGCCTTCCTCAACCACCGTGGGGATTTGGGACACGACGATCACCCACGTGCGGCGCCGGCCGTTCCGGCGCGCGTTCACGCATCGTTCGCACACCTGGGTGGTCGACCTCGACGACCTGCCCGACCACGGGCTGCTCGCGAGGTTCGAGGGACGCGACCACCTCGGCGACCCGGACCGGCCGATCAAGGCCAACCTGGCGGCGTTCCTCGCCCGGCACGGCGTCGAGCTCGGCAGCGGCCGGGTGCTGATGGCCGCGCACCCGCGGGCGTTCGGCCACTGCTTCAACCCGATCAGCGTGTTCTGGGTGACCCCGGAGGCCGACGAGCCCTGTGTCGTCGTCGAGGTGCACAACACCTACGGCGACCGGCACGCCTACCTCGTCCACCCCGACGAGCGGGGCCGCGCGATCACGCCCAAGCAGATGTACGTCTCGCCGTTCCACGGCACCGACGGCACCTACGACCTGCGCGTCCCGGTGCCCGGTGAGCGGCTCCAGGTCAGCGTGTCGCTGCGCACCGACGACGGGGCGCGCTTCAGCGCCGCGCTGACCGGGACCCGCTCCAGCCACGGCCCGTGGCGGGCCGCCCCCGCGGCGTTGCGGGGCGCCGCGCTGATCCGCGCCCACGGCATCGCGCTGTGGCTGCGCCGCCTGCCGGTCCGCCCGCGGCCCACACACCACCAGGAGGGAGTCCGATGACCATCGCGCCCGCCCGTTCCACGACCGCCCGCTGGCCAGGGCTGGAGGAGGTGCCGTCCGGCGTCCGCACCGCGGTCTCCGCCCGGGTCGCCCGGCGGCTGTTCGTCCGCGCCGTCGACCGCCTCGATGTCACCGTCCACGTCGGCGACGACACCTACGGCAGCGGCGGCCCGGCCGCCACCGTCCACCGGCCCGACGAGCTCTTCGCCCGGCTGGGCCGCGACGGCCTGATCGGCTTCGGCGAGGCCTACCTCACCGGTGCGTGGACGGCGGAGGACCTCACCGGGTTCCTCACCGTGCTGGCCGCGAACGTCGCCGACCTGATCCCGCGGCCGCTGCAGCGGGCCCGGTCGCTCGTCCAGCGGCGTACGCCCCGGCCGCACCGCAACACCACCCGCCAGACCCGCAGCAACATCGCCCACCACTACGACCTGTCCAACGACCTGTTCGCGGTGTTCCTCGACGAGTCGCTGAGCTACTCCTCGGCGCTGTTCGACGGCGACCTCGACGAGCCGCTGGTGCTGGCCCAGCACCGCAAGATCGACCGGCTGCTCGACCGGGCCGGGGTCGGCCCGGGCACCCGCCTGCTCGAGATCGGCACCGGCTGGGGCGAGCTCGCGATCCGCGCCGCCGCCCGCGGGGCCACCGTGCACACGGTGACGCTGTCCTCGGAGCAGCAGGCGCTGGCGCGCGAACGGGTCGCCGCCGCGGGCCTCGCCGACCGGGTGAGCATCGAGCTGTGCGACTACCGCGAGGTGCGCGGGGAGTACGACGCGATCGTGTCGGTCGAGATGATCGAGGCCGTCGGCCACGAGTACTGGCCGGCGTACTTCCGCACCCTCGACCGGCTGCTCGCGCCCGGCGGCCGGGTGGCCATCCAGGCGATCTTGATGCCGCACGACCGGATGCTGGCGACCCGCGGCAGCTACACGTGGATCAACAAGTACATCTTCCCGGGCGGGTTCCTGCCCTCGGCGCAGGTCATCGACGAGGTCACCGTGCGGCACACGTCGCTGCGGGTCACCGAACGGCTCGCGTTCGGCGCCGACTACGCCGAGACGCTGCGCCGGTGGGACGCGGCCTTCCTGGCCGCGCGCGACCGGGTCCGCGCGCTCGGGTTCGACGAGACGTTCGAGCGGATGTGGCACTTCTACCTGTGCTACTCCCGCGCCGGGTTCGCGTCGGGCTACCTCGACGTCCAGCAGCTCACGCTGGAGCGTCCGGCGTGAGCGACCTGCTGCTGGTGGCCGGCCTGTCGCTGCTGGCGGCGGCGGTGGTGATGACGGTGACGGCGTACGCCGCCGCGCGCGCCGGCCGGGTCTCCGTGGTCGACGTGGGCTGGGGTCTGGCGCTGGTCGCGGTCGCGCTGGTGTGCGCGGTGCTCGGGGGCACCTGGCACTCGTGGCTGCTCGCCGCGCTCGTCACCGCCTGGGGCGGTCGGCTCTCGACCCACATCTTCGTGAAGTCCCGCGGCCACGGGGAGGACCCCCGCTACGAGGCGATGCTCGGCGGCACGCTCGACCAGGTCGGGATGGCGCACGCGGTGCGCAAGGTGTTCGCCGTGCAGGGCGCCGCCGTCTGGCTCGTCTCCCTGCCCCTGCAGGCCGCGGCCGTCGCCGACCTGGAGTGGACCTGGCTGGTGTGGGCGGGCGCCGCGGTCTGGATCGTCGGCGTGGTCTTCGAGTCGGTCGGTGACGCCCAGCTGGCGGCGTACAAGCGCGACCCCGGCCGGGGTCCGGTGATGGACCGCGGGCTGTGGTCGTGGACGCGGCACCCGAACTACTTCGGGGACTGCTGCGTGTGGTGGGGCCTGTGGCTCGCCGGCGGCCTGGCCTCCGGCTGGGTCGCGGGCCTGGCGTCGCTGGCCGCGCCGGTCGCGATGACGATCTGGCTGGTGTGGATCACCGGTGCCCGGCTGCTGGAGAGGACGATGATGCAGCGCCCCGGCTATCCGGAGTACGCCGCCCGCACGTCGATGTTCGTGCCGCTGCCGCCGAAGCGCGGGTGAGCTACTCGCCGGCCTCCCCGTCGGCCTGGCGCTCGCGCCTGCGCTGGGCCTCGTAGGCCCGGCGCTGCGCCTCGGCGCGCTCGCGGACCTGGCGGAGGAACGCCTCGTCCTTCTCCGGGTCCACCGCGGCGGCGCGTCCGGGGCGGTCGTACTCCGGGTAGGCCGGCGTCTCCCGCTCGTAGGGCGAGCGCCTGCGCGGGGCATCGTCGGGCCGCCCGGCGACCAGCCAGGCGATCGACCCGACGAACGGGAAGAAGAGGATCAGCAGGATCCACCCGACCTTGGGCAGGTTGCGGATGCGGTCCGCCGGGGCGCCGATCGCGTCCACGAGGCAGAAGACCCACAGCGCGAACGTCGCGACACCGAGGAGCAGCTCGAGCTTGATCACGCCCGAAGTCTGGACCCCCGGCCGCCTCCGCGTCACCTGTTCGCTCCCACGAGGCGGTGGTTGACTGGGTCGCATGACGCGCGATCGGGTCGACGCGGCGTTCGCGGCGGTGCCGCGGGAGTGGTTCCTCCCCGAGCGGGAGCGGGCCCGGGCGTCGTTCGACGGGCCGATCGGCATCGGCCACGGGCAGACCAACTCCCAACCCCGCACGGTGGCCGCGATGCTGCGGCTGCTCGACGTGCGCGCCGGGGACCGGGTGCTCGACGTGGGCTCGGGGTCGGGCTGGACCACCGGCCTGCTCGCCGAGCTGACCGGCCCGACCGGCACCGTGCTCGGCCTCGAGCTCGAGCCGGACCTGGTCGCGTTCGGCCGGGCCAACCTGGCGCACGGCCGGTGGCCCTGGGCCCGGATCGAGCCGGCGACCGCCGGCCGGTACGGCGACCCCGCGGGAGCGCCGTACGACCGGATCCTGGTGTCGGCCGAGGCGGCTGCCCTCCCCTCCTCGTTGGTCGAGCAGCTCGCGCCGGCGGGCCGGATGGTGATCCCGGTGGCCGGCGAGATGCTGCTGGTCATCAAGCCCGCCGACGGCGGCGAGGTCGCGGTCACGACGCACGGGTGGTACCGGTTCGTGCCGCTGCGCTGAGTGGTGGCCCGGGTGGGGGTCGCGCACCTGACGTATCTGTCGTGCCGCCGCCCGGTTCTCGAACAGATACGTCAGGTGCGTGGCCGACCGGATCGCCGGCCGTTCACCCGCGCTCGACCCGGCACTCCTATCCTGCGGAGGTGACCGACGCCCCGTCCGAGCTGCTCCGGCTGGCCTCCGCCGACAACTTCCGCGACGTCGCCGGCACCGGGGCCGGACACCCCACCCGCGACGGCCGGCGCGTGCGGCGCGGCGTGTTCTACCGCTCCAACGAGCTCCAGCTGACCCACGAGGACGCCCGATCCCTGGCCGCGCTGGGGATCCGGGTCATCCACGACCTGCGCAGCGCGCCGGAGGTGGAGGCGCACCCCGACGTCGAGGTGGCGGGCGCGACCTGGCGGCACGTCGAGGTCTCCGGCATCCCGATGGCGATGGTCGACGGACTGCCCGACACCGCGGCCGCCGAACGGGTGATGCGGGAGGTGTACGTCGCGTTCGTCCGCTCGCCCGAGGCGCGCGCGTCGTACGCGACGCTGCTCACCGACCTCGCCACCGAGGAGCCTCCGCACCTGTTCCACTGCACGGCCGGCAAGGACCGCACCGGCTGGGCGGCGGCGCTGCTGCTCGAGATCGCCGGTGTCGACCGCGACACCATCCTCGCCGACTACCTGCTGACCAACGAGGTCTCCTCCGCGACCCGGGAGAAGTACCTCGCCCTGGTCGCCGAGCACCTCGGACCCGACAAGGTCGCGGTCTACGAGCCGACCATGGTGGTCGAGCCGGCGTACCTGGAGGCGGCGTACGACGCGGTCGGCGCCGACTACGGGTCGGTCGAGGCCTATCTGCGCGAGGGTCTGGGGCTCGGCGACGACACGCTCGACGAGCTCCGCGCCCGCCTGGTCGGCTGAACCGAATCACCGGGCGCCCAGCGGGGTACGGGACGCCTCGACCGGTCCACCCGCACCCGCTCCTCGGAGGTCATCGTGTCCACCCGTCCGTCCCCGTTCCTCCGCCGGCGTCCGGGCCGGCGCCGCACCTCCGCGCTCGCCGCCCTCGTGGCGGCGGCCGGCCTGCTGGTCGCCTGCGGCGACGGCTCCGAGGGCGGCGGCTCCGGTGACTCCGGCGGGTCGGGGACGGTCGTGCTCGACGACGACCAGGTGGAGGAGGCACTGCTGACCCTCGACAACCTGCCCGACGGCTGGGTCGAGAGCGACGACGACGATGACGACGAGGACGCCCCCGGGTGCCTCGCGAACCTCGACGACCTCGAGGGGACCGACTCGGAGTCCGACGCGAGCATCGACTTCGAGACCGACGACGAGATCGGCCTGCCGGCCCTGTCCAACGGCGTCGCCTCGTTCACGTCCGAGCGGGACGTCACCGAGGCGATGGACACCTTCCGCGGCGCGTTCGAGGACTGCAACCACATCGACTACACCGACCCCGAGGACGGCACCACGATCGTCTTGGACTTCGAGTCCGACGACGAGACGAGCAGCCCCGAGGTCGACGACCAGTTCAACCTCACGGCCACCGGGACGATCACCGCCGGCCTGGAGCTGCCGTTCGGCCTGTGGGTCTCCGTCGCCCGTGTCGACAACCACACCACGACCGTGATGATCACCGACCTCGACCTGGAGACCGCGGCGCTCCTCGACCCCTACACCGCGATCGCCGTCGACCGGTTGGTCGCGGTCGTCGACGGGGAGGAGCCGGAGGCCACGCAGGGCCCGGCGCCCGGCGCGGACGGTGCGATCGAGGGCGGCGGCGCGGACAGCGAGGAGGGCAGCTTCGAGCAGCTGCCGCTCGACGGCGGCACCTACACGTGGTCCTCGGGCGTCACCATGAAGCTGTCGATCGACCGGGTCGAGCGCTGGGGCCACCGCAGCGACTTCTGCGGAGACGGGTCCTGCGGCATCGCCGACCCCGACGACACCCGGGTCGTGCTGAAGTACGAGGTGTCCGTGCCCGACGACGCCGGCCAGCCGTTCGACGCCTCGAGCTGTCCGGGCCAGCTGTACCCGACCAGCGGCACCGACGACGACGCCCTCTCCGGGGTCTACGGCGACTTCAACAAGCCGATCGACGGCAAGATCTTCCCCGGCGCCACCAAGACCGGCTTCGACGAGTACTACGTCGAGAAGGCGTACGCCGACCAGGAGTTCTACATCGAGTCCTCCTGCGGCGACGCCGACTACTCCGGGGAGACGGCGTACTTCGTCGGCACGCTGAGCTGACCGAACTCCGCACGCGGACGGTGCTCGGAGCGCAAGACTGAGCCGCGTGGAGCGCTCGTCGTACGCCGTCCGCGAGGTCGGCGCCGTCTGCATCGAGCTGGCCGCCGGGCTGATGCTGCTCGCCCCGCACTACGGCCCGCACCGCGACGAGCTCTACTTCGTCGCGGCCGGCAAGCACCTCGCGTGGGGCTATCCCGACCAGCCGGCGTTCACGCCGCTGCTCGCCCGGCTCGCCGACCTGGTCGCGCCGTCGAGCGTCACGGTGCTGAGGATCCCCGCGGTGCTGGCGGTCGTCGGCGTCGTGCTGCTCTCGGTGCAGGCGGCGCGGCTGCTCGGCGCCGCGCGCGCGGGCCAGGTGCTGACCGCGGTGACCGTGGGCTTCTCCACGATCGTCCCCGGGCTGGGGCACCTGCTCTCGACGGCGACGTTCGACCTGCTGTTCTGGACCGCGATCCTGGTGATCGTCGCCGAGTCGCTCGTCGACGACCGGCCGCGGCTGTGGCTGCTGGCCGGCGCGGTCGCGGGCGTCGGCCTCAACAACAAGCACGCGGTGGCGTTCTGCCTGTTCGGGGTGCTGGTCGGCGTCGCCCTCGTCCGCGAGACCCGGCCGGTGCTGCGCACGGCGTGGCCGTGGCTCGGCGGGCTGCTGGCGCTGGCGATGTGGGTGCCGAACCTGGTCTGGCAGGCCCGCCACGACTGGCCGGTCTTCGCGCTGAGCGCGGACATCGCCGAGGAGTACGGCGGTCTCGGCGGCCGGATCGTCATGGTCCTCGAGGCGTTCGTGATCTTCAGCCCGCTGATCGGCGTCGTCTGGGTGCTCGGCCTGGTCCAGCTGCTGCGGCGGCCCGGCTGGGCGCGGATCCGGCCGCTCGCGATCGCGTTCCTCGCCGTGCTGCTGGCCTTCCTGGTCACCGGCGGGAAGGGCTACTACCTCGCCGGCGCGATCCCGCCGCTGATCGCCGCCGGCTGCACCCACCTGGCCGCGCGCTGGTCCACGCGACGGGTCGTCGCCACCGGAGCCGTCCTCGTCGCCTCGGCCGCCGTCGCGTACCCGGCGGTGCTGCCGATCCTCCCCGCCTCGACGTTCGGCGGCTCCTTCTATGCCGAGGCCAACGACGTCCAGCTCGAGACGATCGGCTGGGAGGAGTACACCGACCAGGTGCGGGCCGTCGTCGACTCGCTCGCCCCCGAGCAGCGACGCACGGCCGTGGTCTTCACCGGCAACTACGGCGAGGCGGGCGCGATGCGCTGGTACGACGTGGGCCTGCCGGTGTACTCCGGCCACAACGGCTACCGGGAGTGGGGCCCGCCGGCCGCGTCGGCCGCGCCCGTGATCGTCGTCGGCTGGCACGACCCGACCTCGGCGTTCGACGGCTGCTCACGGGCTGCCACGCTGCGCAACGACGCCGACGCCCCCGGCGAGGAGGCGGGGCTCCCGGTGTGGCTGTGCACCTCGGTGCGCGGGTCCTGGGCCGAGGCCTGGCCGGAGCTGTCGCACTACGACGCATGAGTGGCGGCCTCACGAGACCGCGCCCCGCCCGGCCGGCTCGATGTTGTGGTTGAGCGCGAACACGTTGTCCGGGTCGTACGCCGCCTTCACCGCGGCGAGGCGCGCGTACGTCGCGGGCGGGTACGCCGCGGCCAGGTCGGCGGGCGTCGCCGAGCCCTGGAAGTTCAGGTAGGTGCCGGTGCCGTGCACCGCGACGTCCTGCCAGGGAGCGAGCATCGGCTCGACCTCCGCGTCGGGGACGTCCGCAGGCACCATCAGCCCGCACACGACCAGCACCTCGGCGTCCCGGTGGGCGAACGCGGTGGCTTCGGCCGGCACCCGACCGAACGCCCCGCCGAGGCTGCGCACCGCCACCGCCGCGGGGCCGGGCGAGCGGTGCAACCGCGCGATCGCCTCGGCGAGGTCCGTGCTCAGCGTGGGCGCCAGGATGTTGCGCCCGACCATGCGGATGCCCGGCGGGTGGTGGGCGTCCTCGAGCACGTCGGCGTACCTGCGCTCCGCGACGCTCGCCTCCACGACCGTGCCGAGCTCGAGCAGCGGCTCGATCGCCGCGTCGGCCTCGGAGACCGGGGCGCCGGGCTCGCCGGCGTAGCAGAGCAGCACCATCGCCGCGGGCGGCGAGCCCGGCAGCTCGGGCATCAACACCAACGTGCTGGAGAGCTCCTCGGGGGCGCGGCGCATCGCGTAGCGCCAGCGCAGCAGCAGGTCGACCGGGTCCTCGAGCAGGTAGGCCACCCGGCCGACGTGCACGTTGCCGACCTGCTGGGCGACGAAGTCGAAGTCCACGACCACGCCGAAGTTGCCGCCGCCCCCGCGCAGCGCCCAGAACAGGTCGGGGTGCTCCGTCGCCGAGGCCGTGACCAGGCGACCGTCGGCGGACACCACCCGCGCGCCGACCAGGTTGTCGATCGCCAGGCCGTGCCGGCGGACCATCCAGCCGATGCCCCCGCCGAGGGTCAGTCCGCCGACGCCGACGCTGGTCGTGTCGCCCGCGGTCAGGCCCCAGTCGTGCGGGTCGAGCGCCGCGGCGACCGCACCCCACTGCGCGCCGCCCCCGACGCGCACCAGGCGCCGGTCGGCGTCGAGGACCTCGACGGCGTCCATCCGGGCGAGGTCGATCACGACGCCGCCGGTGTTGGTGCCGTGGCCGAGCACGCTGTGGCCACCGGAGCGCACCGACACCGGCATCTCGTGGCGTACGCCGTACGCGACCGCCGCCGCGACCTCATCCGGGCTGCGCGGGCGCGCCACCAGGGCCGGGCGCCCGGTCGCGCCGAACACCCGGGCCGCGTCGTCGTACTCCTCGTCCCCGGGGCGCAGGACCTCGGCCCCCTGGTCGATCTGCAGGTCGATCTCGTGCAGGCTCATCGCTGTCTCCTCGTGTCTCGTCGGGGCACCGATCGTGCTGGTCCGGCGGGGGTGGGTGCGTCGCCCGAGGGGCGTCTCTTCGCCGTACTCGCCCCCGAGGGCCGCCGGCCGCGCCCTACCGCTCGCGGAGTAGCCCGCGGCTACTCCCGCCGGGCGACGCGCAGACCCGGGCGGCGGCCCTACCCTCGGTGCATGCGCACCGATCGGGGCTGGCGGAGGTTCTACGGCGTCGGCTGGCTGCTGTCCGCGGCGGCCGGCGTCGCCGCGTTCGCGCAGTGGCACGCCTACGTGCGCGAGGTCGAGAGCCGCGCCGAGGAGGCCGAGCGGACCCGCGACGAGGTCGCGCGCCGGCGCGCGGTCGAGGAGCGGCTGCGGATCGCCCGCGAGCTGCACGACTCGCTCACCCACAGCATCTCGGTGATCAAGGTGCAGGCCGGGGTCGCGGCCCACCTGGCCCGCAAGAACGGCGAGGAGCCGTCGGCCGCGCTGCTCGCGATCCAGGAGGCGAGCAGCGACGCGGTCCGCGAGCTGCGCTCGACCCTGGAGGTGCTGCGCCGCGACGACGACCTGCCCGGCAACGGGCTCGACCGGCTGCCGGCCCTGGTCGAGCGGGCCAGCTCGTCGGGGCTGCCGACCACGCTGGCCGTTCGCGGGGCCGAGCGGGCGCTGCCCGCGGAGGTGGACCAGGCGGCGTACCGAGTCGTCCAGGAGGCCCTCACCAACGCCACCCGCCACGCGGTCGACGCGACGGCCACGGTGGAGATCACCTACCACCCCACGTCGCTGATCGTGCGCGTCGACGACGACGGCGTCGGGTCGCGGCAGCCGCCGGTGCCCGGCTACGGGCTGATCGGGATGCGGGAACGGGTGACCGCGCTCGGCGGGCGGCTGAGCGCGGAGCCCGGGCCCGCGCGGGGGTTCTCCGTGGTGGCCGAGCTGCCGGTGGCCGCCGGTGACTAGCCCCGCCACCTCCCCCGCGGGCGAGGCACTGATCCGGGTCGTGCTGGTCGACGACCAGGCCCTGATCCGCAGCGGCATCCGCGCGCTGCTCGACGCCGAGGACCATATCGAGGTCGTCGCCGAGGGCAGCACCGGCCGCGAGGGCGTGGCGCTCGCGGCCGAGCACGCGCCCGACATCGTGCTCATGGACGTCCAGATGCCGGAGATGGACGGCATCGAGGCCACCCGGCGGATCGTGGCCGACGAGCGGCTGGCCGGCGTACGCGTCGTGATGCTGACGAACTACGGCCTCGACGAGTACGTCTTCAACGCGCTGCGCGCCGGGGCGTCGGGGTTCCTGGTCAAGGACACCGAGCCGGCCGACCTGCTCCAGGCGCTGCGGGTCACGATGCGCGGCGACGCGCTGCTCTCCCCGGCGGTCACCCGGCGGCTGATCAGCGAGTTCGTCGCGCGGCCCGCCGACGTGCTGCCGGCCGCCGACCTGGACCTGCTCACCAACCGCGAGCGCGAGGTCGTCGCGCTGGTCGCGCACGGGCTGAGCAACGAGGAGATCGCCGAACGCATGGTGCTCAGCCCGATGACCGCCAAGACCCACGTGAGCCGGGCGATGACCAAGCTCGGCGCCCGCGACCGCGCCCAGCTGGTGGTGTTCGCCTACCAGTCCGGGCTGGTCGCGCCGCGCACCGCGGGGTGAGGGTCAGCCGCGCGTCACCAGCCGCTCGAGGTTGTCGAGCTCGTTGGTCCGCCCGGCGACGATGCGGTCGGTCCAGTCCCGGTCGTGCAGCGGCTCGCACTCCATGACGACCTCGGTGCCGGTCGCCGTGGCCTCGAGGGTCACGACCGTCAGGTGGTCGTAGGGATCGACGCCGGGCACGAAGTCGATCGTCGAGAGGTAGGCCAGCCGGTGCGGCCGGCCCACCTCGGTGAACTCCTTGTGCGAGCGGGTCGACAGGGGCATCCCGGCCTGCTCCATGAACGCGACCTGCTCGGGGCCGACCGCGGTCATCGTGTAGTCCAGCGCGCCACCCGGGCGCAGGTCGAGCTCCTCGACCGTCGTCCGGAAGCCGTCGGGTGCCCACCATGCGCCGATGCCCTCGGGCGTGGTCCACAGCTCCCAGACCCGCTCGGGCGGGACGGGCAGGCTGCGGCGCAGGGTGATGGTGTCGGGGTGGTTCATGGTGAGGGTGCTCCTGATCTGCTGGTGGGGGTGTGGTCACAGCAGGGACGGAGCCGGGCGCGGGTTCTCGACATCGACGCTCATCCCCCGTCGAGTGACGTGAACTGGCTGGGATCTCGGCCCGGATCCAGCCACTTCACGTCACTCGACGGGTCGGGGCGGTGACCACCGGCGCTACCCCGCGGGCCGGTCCGTCGACCCGTCCGGATCCACGACCGGCATCGCGACCGTCGGCCCGTCGAAGGTGACCTCCACGTTCTGGAAGCTCTTGTGGCGCTGGGACATCACGTAGTCGGCGTACGCCCGCTTGTCGGCCTCGGTCAGGTCGACCTTGTCGGTGAACGGGGTGAGCAGCGCGCGCGGCCACAGGTGGTGGGAGAGCACCACGTTGACCTCGATGCCGATCACGCCCATGACCGCTGCGATGAACAGGATCCCGATCAGGCCGAGGACCAGCCCGAACGTCTTGTTCATCTGGCTGGTCTCGGCGAGCACGTTCGTGACGTAGAGCGTGCCGAGGTACTGCAGCGACTGCCAGAGCACGGCCACGGTGAACGCCCCGGGCAGGGCCGCGCGGAAGTCGTGGCTGCGCGCGACGCCGAACTGGAACAGCACCGCGAGGACCGTGGTGATCACCAGGATGCTGCCGATCACGATCGGCCAGCGATAGCTGGCGATCGTGCCGCCGAGCACCTCGGTGCTGCTGGCCAGGGCGGAGAGGATCGAGATCACGAGCAGGGCGACGCCGGCGGTGAGCAGCAGGCCGAGGCTCTTGAGCCGGAGCAGGATCGGGTTGGGCCGGCGGTTGCGCGGCACCGACCAGGCGATGTTGAGCGCGTTCTGGAGCGCCTGGCCCAGGCCGAGCGAGCCGTAGAGCGCGACCAGGGCACCCACGACGACACCGGCGGTCGAGCCCTGCAGGCCCTCCGGCTGGCCGAGCTGGTCGCCGATGATCGGGAACTGGCTGAGCGCGGAGTCCAGGAGATCGGACTCCAGCCCCGGGTTGCCCTGCAGGATGAAGCCGAGGATCGACGTACCGAGCAGCAGCAGCGGGAAGATCGCGATGAACGCGTAGTAGGTGATGATCGCGGCCAGGTAGTTGCCCTGATCGTCGGAGTACTTGTAGATCACGGCCAGGGGCACGGCGATCGGCGGGAAGCGACGCTGCCCGCGGTCGACGGCGTCCAGTGCCCTGCCCACGCGCTCACGGTACCCGTGGGGGCGGTCCCGGATCGGGCAACGTCGGCATCTCGAGGCCGGTACGCCGGCCGACCAGCACCGCCCGAGTCACCGACGCGGACCCGAACCGGTCACGCACCCGGTCGAGCGCCGCGTCGAGACCGTGCTCGTGCACGTGGTCGGGGAACAGCGGCAGCTCCAGCTGCTCGGACCGGCCGTCGACCAGCCCCGAGATCGTCACGCCGAGCAGTGTGCAGCCGCGCTCCTCGATCAGGGGCCAGCTGGCCGCGAGCAGCCGCCGCCCGGTCTCCAGCCAGGTGGCGGTGGTCGCGGTCGAGTGCGCCAGCGTCGCCGAGCGGGTCGCTCGGGTGAAGTCGTCGAACCGCAGCCGCAGCGTGAACGTCTGCCCGATCCGCTCGCCCGCGCGCAGCCGGCGGGCCACCCGGTCGACCAGGCCGGCCAGCAGCGCCTCGAGGTCGCCGCGCGACTTGGGTCGGCCCGGGCGGCCGATCGCGCACTGCGAGCCGATCGAGCGGCGCCGCCGGCCGACCTCGACCGGGCGCGGGTCGAGCAGGTTCGCCAGCGCCCACAGGTGCCGGCCGGCGGCCCGGCCGACGGTCGCGGTCAGCTCGACCTCCTCGCGGGCCGCGAGCTCGCCGATGCTGCGGATGCCCTCGGCGTGCAGCTTGGCCGCGGTGACGGCGCCGACGCCCCAGAGCCGCTCGATCGGGAGCGGGTGGAGGAACGCCTCCTCGCCGTCCGGCGGCACGGTGAGCAGCCCGTCGGGCTTGGA
>NZ_DASWVI010000335.1:0-7292 GCF_036401255.1 Nocardioides sp.
GACGAGGGGCCGCTGCTGGGCAACCAGCGGCCCCAGCCCGCCGCGCCCGGCCGCGCCCGCCTCGTCACCCGCGACCGCGGGGCGGAGGTCGTCCAGCTGGCGTGGCGCGAGCCGTCCGACTGAGGGCCGCCGGCACTCACACGTGGGTGTGCTCACCGGGACCCTTGACCCGCACCCCCGGCAGGTCGGCGAGGTCGTAGGTCATCTCGAAGGTACGCCGGTAGCCGGTGTGCGCGACGCGCCAGCCCGCGGGCGTGCGGACGTAGCGGTCCTCGTAGAACGCGGCGCCCTCGAGCATGAAGTGGTACTCCGGCACGATGACCTTGTCCTGGAGGTACCACCGCCCGGTGGCGGCGTCGCCGTCGACGGCGATCTCGGGGTGGTGGGCCTGGTGCAGGGTCAGCCGGCCCTCGCCGAGGTTCTCGCGCATGTAGGCGACCAGGGCGGTGCGGTCGGGGAAGACCAGCCCGTTGTAGTCGCCGGTCGCCTCGGGCAGGAAGCAGTCGGCGAACTCGTCCCACTGCTTGGTGTCGAGCGTGCGCAGGTAGCGGTACTTGAGCTGGCAGATCTGGGTGACGTCGTCCACGAAACGAGAACGTATTCCAGTTCCGGCGGCGGCGTAAGGGCCGCGTTGACCTCCGCGTAACACCGATTCAACCTCCGCGGCACCCGACTTTGGCATGCTGGAGGCCGAAGTCGCTCCGAAGCGGCACACCTCGAGACCTAGGGAGGCTGACATGGACCACACCACCACGTCCGACCGCGAGATCGACCGTGAGATCGACCGTGAGATCGACAGCGCCCTCGACCGCCTGCGTGAGCAGCGCACGCAGCTGAAGGTCCGGCACGCCCAGCGGCTCACGAGCCTGATGGAGGAGCGCAGCGACCTGCGCGGCGTCCACGCGCTCGCGGACTACTTCGACGACGCGGTCCGCTGGTCGGCCTGAGAGCCGGGCACGGCGTCGGGGAGGGCCTCGTTATAGTCGCGGCGTGATCTTCAAGCGGGTCGGCGACGGGAGGCCCTACCCCGACCACGGCCTGTCCTCGCGGGCGTGGGCCGCCATCCCGCCCCGGCAGGTGCGTCTCGACGAGCTCGTGACCACCAAGGACACCCTGCAGCTCGCGGCGCTGCTCGACGAGGACTCCACGTTCTACGGCGACCTGTTCGCGCACGTCGTCGAGTGGGGCGGCGAGCTCTACCTCGAGGACGGGCTCCACCGGGCTCTGCGGGCGGCCCTCCAGCAGCGCAACGTCCTGCACGCCCGGGTGCACACCCTGGAGGGTTGATGGCCGAGGGAGCACGGTCCGCGATCACGCTCGCGGCACTGGCCGTGCTCCTCGTGCTCGGCGCCGTGTGGGGCTGGTCGGCCCTCACCGATCCGCTGCCCGCCAAGGTCGACCGGCCCCTGTGCGTGGACACCACGGTCGAGGCCGGCACCAAGGTCTATGCCCAGGACGTCACGGTCAGCGTCTACAACGCCGGCACCCGCGAGGGCCTGGCGGGTCGCACGATGCAGCTGCTCAGCGACGACGGGTTCGCCGAGGGCAGCATGGGCAACGTGCGCGCCCGGGTCGCCCGCGTCGCGATCTGGACCCTCGAGCCCGAGAACCCGGCGGTCCGGCTCGTGGCCAGCCGGCTCGGCCCGGACGTCGACATCGAGCGCCGCGAGGGTCCCGGAGTGGGGGTCGCGGTCGTGGTCGGCGACGGCTTCGACAAGCTGGCCAAGGGGCGGCGCTCGATCGTGGCCGCCGAGGACGCCACCATCTGCAGCCCGCCGGTGGACTGACGATCCCGCAACGACTCAGGTCGGGCGCCGGTGCGCCGGGTCCTCCACCAACCACTGGGCGAGGCGGCCGCGCTCGCTGACCTGGCGCAGCCGCGCCTCGGTCTGCCAGCGCAGCTTGCGGGGCGTGACGACCAGCAGGTCGTCGCCGTGGCGCAGGACGGTACGCCGCTCGGGCACCAGCGTCTCGCCGTCCCGGATCACCATCGACACCGACGCCCCTCGCGGCAGCCGCAGCTCGCCCACCTCGACGCCGTGCATCCGCGACGTCGGGGCGATCGACACCTGCAGCAGGTCGGCGGCGATCCGCTCCAACGGGGCGGCCTCGACCTCGAGCCCGCGCGGCTCCGACCTGCGGGCGACCCGCAGGAGCCGGGCGACCAGCGGCAGCGTCGGCCCGGTGAGCACCGTGTAGAGCACCACCATCACGAACACCAGGTCGAAGAGCCGCTCCGCGTCGTCGACCCCCTCGGCCAGCGGGATCGTCGTCAGCACGATCGGCACCGCCCCACGCAGGCCGGCCCAGGAGATGAACGAGAGCTCCCGCCAGGGCAGCGGTTGCACGACGGCGCTCGCGAGCACCGAGATCGGCCGGGCGAGCAGCGTGAGGATCAGCCCGGCGACGATCGCCAGCCCGACGGTGGACAGCGTGATCCGGCCCGGCGAGAGCAGCAGCCCCAGCGTGACGAACAGCCCGATCTGCGACAGCCAGGCCAGCCCCTCGGCGAACGACCGCGTCGCCGCCCGGTGCGGCAGCTCGGAGTTGCCGAGCACGAGCGCCGCGACGTACACGGCGGCGAAGCCCGAGCCGTGCACGAACGTCGCGACGCCGTAGCCGAGGAACGTCAGCGTCATCACCGCGAGCGGGTAGAGGCCCGAGGAGGGCAGCGCGGCCCGGCGCATCACCCAGGCCCCGCCGTACCCGGCGGCCAGGCCGAGCACGATGCCGATCACGAGCTCGTAGACGACGATGCCCAGCAGCGCGGGCACGCCGTGGTCGTCGACAGCACCGCTGGAGATCAGCGTCACCAGCACCACGGTCGGGGCGTCGTTGAGCCCCGACTCGGCCTCGAGCGTGCCGGTGAGGCGTTTGGGCAGCGGGACCACCCGCAGCACCGAGAACACCGCCGCGGCGTCGGTCGGCGACGTGACCGCGCCGAGCAGGATCGCCAGCTCCCACGGCATGCCGAGCAGGTAGTGCGCACCCAGGGCGACCACCGTCACCGAGACCGCCACGCCGAGCGTGGCCAGCGAGACCCCGAGACGGATGCAGCCGCGCATCTCCGACCAGCTGGTGGTCAGGCCACCTTCGGCGAGGATCATCGCCAGTGCGGCGAACCCGACCGCGTGGGCGACCTCGTAGTTCTCGAACTGGATGCCCGCGCCCGACTCGCCCAGCGCGACACCCATGAGCAGGTAGACGAGCAGGCTGGGCAGCCCGGCGCCGGTGGAGACGCGCACCGCGAGGATCGCCAGGAACGTGACCACGGACCCGACGAGGATGAACGCGTCGAGGTCGTGGACGTCGAACGACACGGATCACCCTTAGCGGTCGTCGGGGCGCGGGGACGCAGTCTATCGGTGCGCTCCGGTCGCGGCGCCGGGGCGACGTCGCCCCGGACTGGAACTTGTTCTAGAATCGGCTCGATGAGCAAGGGCACCGAGATCCCCGACGTCCTCCCCGCCGAGGTGCTGGCCGGCGCGCCGGCGTACGACGTCGTCGTCGTCGGCTTCGGCATCGCCGGCGGCTGCGCGGCGCTCGAGGCGGCCCGGGCCGGCGCCCGGGTGCTGCTGCTGGAGCGGGCGGCGGTGCACGGCGGTACGTCGAGCATGTCCGGCGGCCACTTCTACCTCGGCGGCGGCACGGCCGTGCAGCAGGCCACCGGGCACGACGACTCGCCCGAGGAGATGTACCACTACCTGGTCGCGGTGTCCAAGGAGCCCGAGCACGACAAGATCCGCGCCTACTGCGAGGGCTCGGTCGAGCACTTCGGGTGGCTGGAGGCGCTGGGCTTCGAGTTCGAGCGCTCCTACTACCCCGAGAAGGCCGTGATCCAGCCCGGCACCGAGGGCCTGATGTACACCGGCAACGAGAAGGTGTGGCCCTACAAGGAGCAGGCGCGGCCCGCCCCGCGCGGCCACAAGGTGCCGGTGCCCGGCGACACCGAGGGCACCAGGATGGTCATGGACCTGCTCCGGTCGCGGGTCGAGGAGGCCGGCGTCGAGGTGCGCTACGAGACCGGCGCGACCAACCTGGTCGCCGACCGCGACGCCGTCGTCGGGCTCGCGTGGAAGTCCTTCGACGAGGTCGGCTACGTCGCAGCCGGCGCGGTCGTCATCGCCGCCGGCGGGTTCGTGATGAACCCCGACATGGTGGCGGCGTACACCCCGAGCCTCGCGGAGAAGCCGTTCACGCTGGGCTCGACGTACGACGACGGGCTCGGCATCCGCCTCGGCGCCTCGGTCGGAGCCGAGCTCAAGCACATGGACGAGCCGTTCATCACCGCGCCGTTCTACCCGCCCGCCTCGCTGATCACCGGGTTCTTGGTGAACCAGGACGGCGTGCGGTTCTGCAACGAGGACGGCTACCACTCGCGGACCTCGCAGTTCGTGATGGAGCAGCCCGACCACGCGGCGTACCTCATCGTCGACAGCGAGCACGTGGAGTACCCGAAGTTCCCCCTGGTGCCGCTGATCGACGGCTTCGAGACGATCGCCGAGCTCGAGGACGCCCTGGACCTGCCGGCCGGGTCGGTCGCGAAGACGCTCGAGCGCTACAACGAGCTGGCCGCGGCCGGCGAGGACGTCGACTTCCACAAGGCGCCGGAGTGGTTGGCCCCGCAGGGCGTCGGGCCGTGGGCGGTCTTCGACCTGCGGCTGGGCAAGGCGATGTACGCCGGCTTCACCCTCGGCGGGCTGCGGGTCTCGGTCGACGGCGAGGCCCAGCGGCCCGACGGCTCGGTGATCCGCGGCCTCTACGCCGCCGGCGCCTGCGCGTCCAACCTCGCCCAGGACGGCAAGGGCTACTGCTCGGGCACCCAGCTCGGCGAGGGCTCCTTCTTCGGCCGGCGGAGCGGTCGAGCCGCGGCGGCGCGAGCCTGCGAGCGGCGCCGGTGAAGGCGAGAGGTTGAGGAGCGTCGGCTCGAGCCGCCGCTGCCCGAGCTCGCGAGGGCAGCGATGAGCGGCGAAGGTTGAGGAGCGTCGGCTCGGGTCGGAGCGCAGCGACGGACCGAGCGACGCGTCTCGAAACCCAGTCACGCAGTAGGCACATCCGCCCAAGCGTCGACCAGCAACCCACAGGCGACGGTGGTTTCGAGGCTCGCTCCGCTCCCTCCTCAACCACCGCGAGCCACGCCGTAGGGTCGAGCCCGTGAGCAGGTTCCAGGTCGCGTCGAGAGCCAACGTCCCGCCGTTCCACGTGATGGACCTGCTGGCGGCGTCGGCGGAGCGGCAGCGCACCCACGGCGACGTGCTCAACCTGCTGGCCGGGCAGCCGATGACCGGCGCGCCGGCGCCGGTGCGCGAGGAGGCCAAGCGGCTGCTGGACTCCGGCGACCCGCTGGGCTACACGCCGGCGGCCGGCATCCGCGAGCTGCGCGAGGCGATCGCCGGCCACCACCGCCGCGCGCACGGCATCGACGTCGACCCCGACCAGGTGGTGGTGACCACCGGCAGCAGCGGCGGGTTCCTGCTGGCGTTCCTCGCGGCCTTCGAGGCCGGCGACCGGGTGGCGATGGCCCGACCGGGCTATCCCTGTTACCGCAACGTCCTGACGGCGCTGGGGTGTGAGGTCGTCGAGATCCCGACCGGGCCGGAGACCAGGTTCCAGCCGACCGTCGAGCAGCTTCAGGAGCTGCGGGACATCAAGGGTCTCGTGGTCGCGAGCCCCGCCAACCCCACCGGGACGATGCTGCTGCCGAGCGAGCTGGCCGCGCTCGCGGCGTACTGCGAGGTCGAGCGGATCCAGCTGATCAGCGACGAGATCTACCACGGCATCGAGTACGCGCCGCTCACCGGCGGCGCCAGCCTGGCCCGCAGCGCGTGGCAGACCAGCCGCGAGGCGGTGGTGTTCTCCAGCTTCTCGAAGTACTTCTCGATGACCGGCTGGCGGATCGGCTGGATGCTCGCCCCCGACCGGCTCCGACGCGCGGTCGACGTGCTCACCGGCAACTTCACGATCTGCCCGCCGGTGATCGCCCAGCGCGCATGCCTCGCGGCGTTCGACGAGGCGTCGTACGCCGAGCTCGACGGCCACGTCGCCCGCTACGCGGACAACCGGCGGCTGCTCCTCGACGGCCTGCCGAGGCTGGGCATCACCGACCTCGCGCCCGCGGACGGGGCGTTCTACGTGTACGCCGACGTCGGCCACCTCACCGACGACACGATGCGGTTCGCCCATGAGCTGCTCGAGCGCACCGGTGTCGCCGTGGCGCCCGGCGTGGACTTCGACACCGTCGACGGGCCGCGGTCGATCCGGCTGAGCTTCGCCGGCCCCGGCGCCGACATCGAGCGGGCGCTGGAGCGGTTGTCCACAGTGCTGGATCGCTGAGGTTTCTCCACAGCCGCCGGGCGGCGACCCTTCGTCTGACCCCATCCGGGGTCGGACACGGAGGGAAGGGCCTGACGATGTACGGGGACACGACCACGATCCGGGCGCTCGCCGCCGGGATGCGCGAGCGCGCCGACGAGATCCGGGCCGAGGCGACCCGGCTCCTCGCCCGCGCCGAACAGGTGCCGTGGCAGGGGCTCGCAGCCGACGCGATGCGCCACCACGCGCAGGGCCGGGCGGCGGCGCTCGTCCACACCGCCACGCTGCACGACGACGCCGCGGAGGCGCTGGACCGGCACGCCCGCGAGGTCGACCGGCTCAAGGACCTGATCGCCGCGATCGAGCGCAAGGCACGCCGGCTCCTCGACTCGGTGGCCGACCGGGCGGGCGGGATCGTGGACGGGATCATCGGCGGCGTGGTCGGCGGCGTCGGCGCGGCGCTGCCCGACGGGCTCGAGGACGCGCTGCGCGGGTTCGTTCCGCCCCCGCCGGGCGACCGCGCCTGGCTGGACGTCCACCTGCCGGGACTGGGCCGATGACCGGGCCGATGACCGGGCCGACGACCGGGCCGATGACCGGGCCGACGACCGCGCTCACGATGCCGGTCGCAACCCTCGAGCGGCTCGCCGACGCGACCCGCACCCCGCTGCCCTGGCACGAGCCGGAGCCGATGCCGGCCCACCAGCCGGTGCCCCGGCTGCTCGTCGACGCGCTGGCGCGGTTCGGGCGGCCGGAGGTGCTCGTGACCCTCGACGTGCTGCACCCCGGCGGGCGGCTGCGGTCCTGGCAGCGGCTCGCGGGATCCGACGTGACCGCGGTGTCGGTCGCGGGCACCGACCGGGCCGAGCTGGCCTGGTTCGCCGCGGAGAGGTGGCCGGACCACCTCACCCGCACCGCGACGCTGGCGGGTGCCCGCTCGACCAGGGTGCGCGCGGTCGTCGCGGCCCGGGCCCACGGCC
>NZ_DASWVI010000336.1:0-2226 GCF_036401255.1 Nocardioides sp.
GTACCGCCTCGGCGGTACGCCGCGCAGCCGCCTCGAGCAGGCGGACCTGGGGCGGGTCGAAGCCCTGGTCGCGGTCGAAGTAGAGCAGCAGGGCGCCGACCGGCGTCGCGGCCCCGGGGAGCGGGAACGCGGCGAGCGACCGGGTGCCCTCGGCACGCAGGCGATCGATCAGGCCGCCGAACCGGTCGCCGAACCCGTCCAGGCCGCCGAACAGCGGCTCGGCGGTGCGCACCACCCGGGTCAGCGGGACGTCGTCGTAGGCGTCGATGTGGCACCAGGTCTCCGCGTCGGAGGCGAGGAAGCGCAGCCGTCGGCCGCCGCCCTCGCTCAGGGCCAGGCCGACGCGCGACACGCCCGGGAGCATCCGCAGGTCTCGCAGCACGGCCCGCGCCACGGCGTCGACGGTCGTGGCGTTCCTGAGCGTGAAGCCCAGGTGGGACAGGGCACCCAGTGGGCCCTCGGCATGCTCCCCCACGCCTCTCAGGGTAGCCACGCATCGGGGACAATGGCGGCGTGGCAGGCGGGGCAGGGGGCAAGCGGGCGGGTTCGCGGCGGGGTCCGCGGCGCCGCGCGGGGTTCCAGCCCGCCCTGCTGCTGCTCTCGCTGGGCATCACCGCCTGCATCGTGGCGTGGGGCTACCTCGTGTACGCCGCGATCGACTTCGGCTCGACCGCCCGCGGCGGGGACGACGACGCGTGGTGGTTCCTCGGCGTCGCCTCGGTCGGCGCGGTCGCGTGCCTGTTCGTCGGGCTGATGCTCGTGGCCCGGCTGCTGCGCCGGCTGGGCATCACCAGGGGCCCCGCCCCGCGTCCGGCGCCGACGGAGGAAGCGGCGTCCGAGGCTCCCCGGCCCGTCGGGGGCCGACGCGCCGCGCGCTGAGGGGCCGCGGCCGCGTCCGCCTGCTACCGGTCGGCGAGGCGCCGGACGAACTTCAGTCCCGACCAGGTGTCGTCGATCGCGGCGATCTTGACGTCGACCCACCCGAGCCCGAGCCCAAGGTCGCGCACGACGTTCTCGTCGAGGTCGCTGCGGATGCCCAGCGTCCGCTGCGCCGCCTTCTTCGGCCAGCACACCCACACCATCCCGTGGGGACCCGTCCGCTCCAGGAGGATCGGCAACCGCCGGGCGAGGTCGCGCGCCGAGGTGTGGAAGGTCAGCGTGACGTCGCTGGAGGCCGGCAGCCGCCGGACCACGCGGGCGGTGCCCAGGTCGCCCAGGTCGCCCAGGTCGCCGAGCTCGAGCCCGTCGGGCAGGCCGTCGAGATGCACGACCTGGCCGTCCCTGATCCCGAGCTTGCGGACCAGCGGGGTGCCTGAGTAGCCGGCCATGACCAGAGCCTAGAGGCGGCGCGCGGCCCTGGGGACGCCGCGAGGGGCGGGACCACCAGGTCCCGCCCCTCGTCTTCCCCGGCTCGTCAGCCGGGGTCGAGGCGGCTGACGATGTCTGTGGCGGGCCGGTGGGCCCGATGGTTGTCCCCGGTGGTTGTCCCCGTGGTTGTCCCCGTGGTTGTCCCTGGAGCCGGGGCGCCGGCTACTCGGCGGGGACCAGCAGTCGCTGGCCCGCGGTGACCATGCCCGTGTCGAGGGCGTTGAGGCGCTGGATGCGGTCGACCATCGCGCGCACGTCGCCGCCGTCGGAAAGTCCGGCCGCGATGTCCCAGAGCGTGTCGCCCGCCCCGACCATCACCACGCGGGTCGGCTCGGGGGTGCCGGACTCGTCGGTGGCGACCGAGCCGCCGGCCAGCACGAAGCCGATCACCAGGATCGTCAGCACCGCGAACGTGAGCACGACCAGCCGGCCGCGACGGGTCAGCCGCACCGTTCCGGGCCGGGCCGGGCGCGCGAGCTGGGGCGCGAACTGGGGAGCGAGCTGGGGGCTGATCGTCGTCGTGCTCATCGTGACCTCCTGGGGAAGTGGCGGTCTGCCTCGGGTCTGTGCTCTCACACCGTGCTGTCGAGACCAGTTCTAGTGGCGGCCACCGACAGTCCCTGCGGAACCGTCTGGACCATCCACCCGACGGGGCACTCGATCAGATGTTCGATCGAACACGTGTACGACGTTAGAGCACGTGTTCGAACGAATCAAGACCCGACACGAACATTTGTTCGAGCGCTCAGCGTCGCCGCGCGATCGCCCGCCGCCCCTGGGCCGCGAACAGCCCCGTGGCCCGGCCCGCCACCGACGGCGCGAGCGTGGTCGCCCGCACCAGCGCGCCGCGCCAGGTCG
>NZ_DASWVI010000337.1:0-5676 GCF_036401255.1 Nocardioides sp.
AGCTCGCCCCGGTCGCCGTCCAGCCGGGCGGTGTAGCCGCGCCCGTCGGAGCCCCGCCTCCGGCGCTCACCCGCGACGACGCTGCCCAGCAGCGCCAGCCGCGACCGCCGCAGCGTCTCCAGGCAGGTCGCGACGTGGTCACGACGCGTGACCGCGGACCGGATGACCAGCACCACACCGTCGACGAGTCCCCCGAGGACGACCGCGTCGGCCACCGACAGCATCGGCGGGGAGTCGTACAGCACGACGTCGAACCGCTCGCGCAGCTGGCCCGCGAGCGCGGCCATCGCGGCCGAGCCCAGCAAGGCGGCGGGGTCGGGCGGCAGCGAGCCGGCCGGCAGCACCGTGAGGAGACCCTGGTTCCAGGACACCAGTGCCTCGTCCAGGTCGCGGTCGCCGACGAGCACGTCGGAGAGCCCGACCCCACCGTCGAGTCCCAGGAACCGCGACGCCGAGGGCCGCCGCAGGTCCGCCTCCACGAGGCACACCGCGGCCCCGGACTGGGCCCACGCGATCGCGAGGTTGCAGCAGACGGTGGTCGTGCCCTCCTCGGCCACCGACGACGTCACCACGAAGCTGCGCAGGTCACGATCCACGGCGGCGAACTTCAACGCGGTCCGCACGGTCCGGTACCGCTCCGCGGAGGCCGACCGCCAGTCCAGGGCCACCAGCGGGCGACGCCGCGCCGAGCGATCGTGCAGGGTCGACCCGAGCGGTGACATGCCGGTCAGCACCCGCACGTCGTGCGCGGACTTGATCCGGCGGTCCAGGCCGTGCCGCAGCACCGCGGAGGCCAGGCCCAGCGCGAGACCGGCGGCGGCTCCGAGCACGAGGTCCACGAGCACCCGCGGAGACGACGGGGCCGTGGGAACCGCCGCCGGCCGGGCCAGCGACACCTTGACGTTCGAGACCTCGGAGTCGCGGGGCGTCTCCAGTTCCTCGATGACCTCGCCGAGGCGCACCGCGATCGCGTCGGCCAGTCGAGCGGCCAGCGCCGGGTCGGCGTCGGACACCGACACCGCGAGCAGCACCGTCTCGGGCGCACTGCTCACCGCGACCTGGCGGCCGAGCTCGCGCACGGTCGTGGCGAGACCGAAGCGTTGGATCACCGGCTGCAGCACGTCGGGGCTCTCGACGAGCGGGGCGTAGGACTTCACGCGCTGCACCGCGAACTGCGACCCCTGGAAGATCTCCGACTGTCCGGACCCGTCCACGCGCTCGGCGACGGACACGAACGACAGCGCGGTCGCCGAGTAGCGCGTCGGGGAGAGCACGATCACCACGATCGCCGCCAGCAGCCCGGCGGCGAGGCCGGCACCCCAGACGCGCCACCTGCGCTGGAGGACGAGGACGTACTCGGCGAAGGTCATGCCGGGCCCGCCAGCATGTCGTCGAACAGCCCGAACACGGGGGCGTTGGTCGCCGAGCCGGACAGGTACGTCGTCAACCCGATGCCTCCCGGCGCCTGCAGGGCGGCGGTGCCGTCGGTCACCGACAGCGCCCACGCCTCCGGCTCCGCGGCGCCGGCCGCCCAGACCTTCGCCCGCAGCGTGGTGGGCTCGGTGCCCACCGCCTGCACGCGGACCTCGAGCAGCGTGCCGGGCTCGACCGTCAGGTCGGCCACGGTCGCGGACCGCAGCACCCGCTCGGCCCCGCCCGCCAGCCGGCCGACGGACAACGCGACGCCGCCGCCCGTGACGAGCCGGACCTCCGCGAAGTACCGGTCGCCGGCTCCCACGACGCGGGGCTGCACGCCCAGGTAGATCCCGCCTCCGGTGGCCGCCTGGTCCGCGCCCACCCGCACCCGGACGTCGGTGTCGATGCTGGAGACGCCGGTCAGCGCGATGCCCGGTCCGGCGCCGGCCCGCGACATCCGGATCCGGCCCACACCGTCGCCCACCGAGAAGTTCGTGGCGCTGCCGGACCGGGTCCAGTCGCCGCCGACGTCCGCGGCGCCCCACCCGTCGGTCACGGCGCGCCCGAACGCGTCGACGGCGAACGGCGAGGTCGCACCGGGGCTCACGCTGACCGGCACGGTGACGGTGCCGGTGGCGCCGTCGTCGTCGGTCACGGTCAGCGTCACGTCGTACGTGCCCGCCTCGGCATAGGTGTGCTCGGGGCCCTCCTCGGTCGAGGTGGCGCCGTCGCCGAAGGACCACTCGTGGCCCACGATCGTGCCGTCCTCGTCGGTCGAGGTCGACACGAACGCCGCGGTCAGGCCGTCGACGGTCGATCCGAACGCCGCGACCGGGGCGACGTTGGCCGGTTCGGCCACGGTGACCGGGATGGTCACCGTGCCGGTGGCGCCGTGGTCGTCGGTCACGGTCAGCGTCACGTCGTACGTGCCCGCCTCGGCATAGGTGTGCTCGGGGCCCTCCTCGGTCGACGTGGCGCCGTCGCCGAAGGACCACTCGTGGCTCACGATCGTGCCGTCCTCGTCGGTCGAGGTCGACGCGAACGCCGCGGTCAGGCCGTCGACGGTCGTGTCGAACGCCGCGACCGGCGCCACGTTGGCGGTGCTGCCCGCGGCGTAGTGCTCGGCGACCTCCTGCTCGCCGAGCGCGCGGTAGTAGACCGCCACCTCATCGATGTCGCCGTCGAAGAACGCGTTGGAGGGCGCGGAGGGCCACCACGTGAGCGAGTCGCCGCCCACGCGCCAGTAGCCGAGTGCCAGGTGCTCACCGACGGTGACGTCGGATCGCTGGGCGGCGAGCGCGCCGTCGACGTACAACCGCATCCCGTCCGGTGACAGGCTCGCGGTGGCGAGGTGCCACGCGCCGTCGTTGTAGGCGCCGGGGCTGCTCAGCACCTGGCGGTCCTGGTTCGGCTTCACCCCGAACAGCACGTGACCCGCGTCGTCGAGGTAGAGCTGACGGTCGACCTTGCTGGAGCTGCGATCGATCCGGTTGCCCCGGCCGATGATCTTGCCGCCGGCCGTGCCCGCGGTGCGGAACCAGGCCTCGAGGGTGAACGTGTCCGGCGGGCTGTCCTGGACGCTCGTGTACAGGCGGGCGAGCGGCGAGCCCGTGAACGAGACGGCCGTGGAGCCCGGCTCGGACAGCAGGGCGCCGGGCGCCCCGAGGGAGACCCCGGTCACGGTCGCCGTCAGCGGCTGGAACCCGGCCGCGTCGGCCACGGTCGTGCTGCCGGCCGCCTCCTCGAAGCGCCACCAGTGGGTGGGCTCGCTCGCGTCGACGGCCTCGACGTACGCGCTGTCCGCGCCGGCGGACGCCACGGTGACCTCGGTCCAGGGCGTGTTCGCGATGTTGCCGAACGCGTCGGTGACCGCCACGCGGTAGCGATGAGTCGAGCCCGGCTCCACGTCGGTGTCGGTGTAGCCCATGCCGGCGGGGTTCCACCACGGCGCCGTGGCGGTCCGGGTCTGCAGGAGGCCGCCGGCGCCCTGGGAGTCGCGGTAGAGCCGGTAGGTGAGGACGTCGTTGTCGATGTCGCGGTTGGTCGCCCAGGTGAGCCGCACCGAGCCCTTCTCGGTCGACCGCACGTTCAGCGGGTAGGTCGTGCTGTACAGGCTCGGCCCCTGGTCGTTGGGGGCCAGGCCGGTCCGGGCGAACCGCACCAGCCCCTGCTGTGCCTGGCCGTTGACCCGGGTGAACTCGCCGCCCATCGCGACGTAGTCGGCGTTGCCGGTGACGCTCCAGGGGCCCTGGACCTGTCCGGTGTAGGTGCCCGCGTTCAGGCTCGGGTACCAGGTCAGCATCGACGATCGCGGCTGGCCCTCGAAGTTGTAGTAGCGGCGCTGGTCGGGCTCCCAGGTCACCGTGCCGGTGACGTCGCGCCCGAACGCGGTCGCCCGGTAGTAGGGGTAGTCCCCGACGCCGCCGGCGCCCTGACGGATCCCGTCGATGTTCTCGCAGTAGTGGGTGTGGCTGGCGGCGTACACGACGTCGCCCTGCACGTGCAGCGAGTAGGTGTCGCCGTGGCAGTCGTCGGCCCAGTGCACGGAGCCGTCGGCCCAGGACGCCGAGAACGTCCCCTCCCAGGTGCCGCCGGCCCGGCTGTAGGTGTAGCCGCCGCCGTACACGTAGTCGGCGTCCGCGACCAGCGTCGTG
The DNA here is from genome assembly GCF_036401255.1 of Nocardioides sp. GTDB lineage: Bacteria > Actinomycetota > Actinomycetes > Propionibacteriales > Nocardioidaceae > Nocardioides. Next base: position 4,071 of record NZ_DASWVI010000337.1, read on the forward strand.
ATCGCGCCGTAGGAGGTGGCGTCGCGGATGATCGAGTTCGCGAGGAACGGCAGGCTGGCACCGGTGGTCGCGTCAACCATGCCCAGCCCGTAGCCGGGATCGGAGGAGCCGTTGAGGGCGGTGAAGGACCCGCCGACGGCGATCTTCGTGCCCTCGGGGTTGATCGCGAGCGCCCACACGTCGCCGTCCGTCACCGACGGCGTCCAGGCAAGGAGCGCACCGTTGGCGGCGTTGAAGGCCGCCAGGCCCTGACGCACCTGCGTGCCGACGTCTTGGAACTCACCGCCCGCGTAGACGGTCGTGTTCGTCGCGACCAGCGCGTTCACGTGGTAGTTCATCGGCGGGTTGAACGCGGCGACCAGGGCACCGGTCGTGGCGTCGAACGCCGCGATCCGGCGGTGCGAGATGCCGTCGATCGTGGTGAAGTCGCCGCCGACGTAGAGCCGGCTCCGGTCCGGGGAGACCGCGATCGCCCGCACCTGGGCGTTGAAGGAGGGCGCGAAGGACGTGACCAGCTCGCCGGTGCGTACGTCGTAGGCCAGCAGGTTGTTGCGGGTGACCGTGCTCGTGCCCGGGGCGGCTCCGGCGGGGCGAGCCGTGGTGAAGCTGCCGCCCGCGTAGACGATGTCGCCGACCATCGCCTGCGCCCAGACGACGCCGTCGATCTGCACGGTGGGCAGGCCGTCCGCGGAGACCGTGACCGGGGACCGCGGGTCGCCGGGGTCCTGCGGCGCCGAGTCGGCGCTCGCGCGGGGGGCGGGGGCGAACGCCAGGCCGGCCAGGGCCAGCGCGACCACGACGAGGACGACGAGCAGCGACCGCCGCGGCGATCCGGCCGCCCCCACCTCCTGGCGGTGTGGTCCAGCCAGGTCAGTCCTCCGGTCGGTCATCATCTCTCTCGCCCTCCGATCACCGCGCATCCGTCACCGCGCGTGCGGCCGGGTGCGCTCTCGCCGACGCTAGGAAGCCCGGCAGGCGTCGGGCCGGCCCGGCCCGGCGACGTACGCGAAATTGGGTGGGCGGATCCGCCGTCCGCCCGCGCGTGGTCACGGCATCGCCCCGGCCAGCTCGACGCTCGGCGCCGCGCCGGTGTAGCTCGCGACGACCCGGACGTGGTCGCGCGCCGACACCGGGATCGCGAACACGTACCGCGCGGCCTGGGACCGGCCCGGCGCCAGCGTGCCACCGAAGGGCCGCCCACCGGGGCCGGTCAGCGTCATCGCGGGTGTCCGCGCGCGATCGTAGGTGACCTCGAGCACGACGCTCTCGAGGGAGACCGGGCGGCCGGTGTGGTTGGTCAGCCGGACGGTCAGTCGGACGGCCGGGCCGGCGATCTCACCCGGTCCCCGGGCCACGCCGTCGACCGGCTCGAGGGCGGTCAGGCGCAGGTCGAGCCCGGTGCCGAAGCGCGCCGTGTCGTCCAACGGCACCGGACGGAGGGTCCGCCGCTCCCCGGCGGGCACCGGCTCGAGGGCGGCGGACGCACCCGCAGACGCGGCAGGACCGACGGTCCCGCCGGCGCCGGTCCGGTCCTGCGTGTCGTCGGCCCGCTGGCCCGCCACCAGCAACGCACCGAGCCCGACGACGAGCCCGCCGACAAGCGCCG
>NZ_DASWVI010000338.1:0-5633 GCF_036401255.1 Nocardioides sp.
GTCGGCCACGTCCGCTCGGGCGTGAACTTCGACGTGCTGCGGCGCTGGCTCACCGCCCGCGGCTACGAGGTCGCGTTCATCCGCAACATCACCGACATCGACGACAAGATCCTGGTGAAGTCGGCCGAGCAGGGCCGGCCCTGGTACAACCTCGCGTACGCGATGCGCATCGAGCTCGACCGCGCGTACGACGCCCTCAACGTCGCCCCGCCCACCTACGAGCCGGCCGCCACCGGTCACGTCCCGGAGATGATCGAGATCATCCGGACCCTCATCGGCCGGGGTCACGCCTACGCCGCCGAGGACGGATCGGGTGACGTGTACTTCGACGTGCGGTCCTGGCCGTCGTACGGCGAGCTCAGCGGGCAGCGCGTCGACGAGATGCAGGACGCGGGCGATGCCGACCCGCGCGGCAAGCGCGACCCCCGCGACTTCGCGCTGTGGAAGGGCTGGAAGAAGGACTCGGAGCCGGAGACAGCCGCCTGGCCGAGCCCGTGGGGCCCGGGACGCCCGGGCTGGCACATCGAGTGCTCGGCGATGGCGGGGAAGTACCTCGGCCCCGCCTTCGACATCCACGGCGGCGGCGTCGACCTGCGGTTCCCGCACCACGAGAACGAGCAGGCCCAGTCGCGCGCGGCCGGCCGGCCGTTCGCGACGTACTGGATGCACAACGCCTGGATCACCACCGCCGGCGAGAAGATGAGCAAGTCGCTGGGCAACTCGCTGACGATCCCGGCGGTGCTGGAGAAGTACCGCGGCATCGAGCTGCGCTACTACCTGGTGGCCGCGCACTACCGCAGCCACGTGGAGTTCAGCTTCGAGGCGCTCGACGAGGCCGCCGCCGGCTTCCGGCGCATCGAGCACTACCTCGCGCGCGCTACGGACGTGCTCGGCGGGATCACCGCCGGCGGCATGCCCTGCGCGGACTTCGTGAACGCGATGAACGACGACCTCGGCACGCCCGCGGCCGTCGCCGCGATCCACGAGGTGGTCCGCGAGGGCAACAAGCTGCTCGGGGCCGGCGACTCACCGGCGCTGCGCGGCAACGCGGCCTCCGTGGTGGCCATGCTCGGCGTGCTCGGCCTGGACCCGGCCGACCCGGCGTGGAGCTCTCGAGGTGGCGGTCAGACGGCCGAACGGCTCGAGAGCGTGATCGAGGCACTGGTCGCGGACCTGCTCGCACAGCGGCAGCAGGCTCGCGCCGAGCGCGACTTCGCGGCGGCCGACGCGATCCGAGACCGACTCAATGCGGCGGGCGTCCAGCTCGAAGACACCCCCGACGGACCGAAGTGGAGCCTGGGCTGATGGCCGGGGTCTCGATACGCCCGCTCGTTCCTCGCGGGCTACTCGACCACCGAAAAGGACACTGACGTGGCTGGCAACTCGCAGCGCAAGGGCGCGATCAAGAAGTCCGGCAAGGGCAACCCGACCGCCGGGTCCGGCGGCCGGGTCCGGCGCGGGCTCGAGGGCAAGGGGCCGACGCCGAAGGCCAAGGACCGGCCCTACCACCAGGCCTACAAGGCCGCCAAGCGTGCGGAGAAGTCCGCGGCGCGCCGGCCCAAGCGCAAGACCGGCACCGAGGCCGAGTGGGTGGCCGGGCGCAACTCGGTCGTCGAGGCCCTCCGCGCCGGCGTACCGGTGACCGGCGTGTACGTCGCCGAGGGCGCCGAGCGCGACGGTCGGCTGCGCGAGGCGTTCGCGATCGCGGCGGAGCGCGGCCTGAACATCCAGGAGGTCACCCGCTCCGAGCTGGATCGGATGACCGGCGGTGCGGTCCACCAGGGGCTGGCCGCGCGGATCCCGCCCTTCGAGTACGCCCACCCCGACGACCTGCTCGACGCCGCCGCCGAGAGCGGGGCGCCGCCGCTGATCGTGGCGCTCGACTCCGTCACCGACCCGCGCAACCTGGGCGCGGTCGTGCGCAGCGCGTCCGGGTTCGGCGCGCACGGCGTGCTGATCCCCGAGCGCCGCTCGGCCGGCATGACCGCCTCGGCGTGGAAGACCAGCGCCGGCGCGGCCGCGCGGCTGCCGGTGGCCCAGACGGTCAACCTGGTCCGCCAGCTCAAGGCCTACCAGGAGGCCGGCTGCATGGTCGTCGGCCTCGCGGCCGAGGGGGAGGTCAGCCTGCCCGACCTCGAGCTGGGCGACGGTCCGCTGGTGGTCGTCGTCGGCTCGGAGGGCAACGGCCTGTCGCGGCTGGTGTCCGAGACGTGTGACCAGCTGGTGTCGATCCCGATGGTCAACCAGCTGGAGTCGCTCAACGCCGGTGTCGCCGCCTCCGTGGCGCTCTACGCGATCGCGGAGTCGCGTCGCTGACCGTCGGGCGGATCCCGCGGGCCCTGGCGTACGTCGGGGTCTGGTTGGCCTGCTCGGTCCTCATCGCGCTGGCGCTGTTCTTCACCAGCAGCCGCGCCATCGTGCTGGCCGGCCACGACGCGGTGGTGCGCCCGAACCTGTCCGACCACGCCGTCCTCTACACCGGCCCGGTGCTGCCGGACGTGCGGGTCGACTCCCCGGGGTTCCTCGGCGTGGACATCCGGCTCGGCAAGACCGACGCGTCGTCGACCGACCAGCTCATCCAGCGCTACGCGGCGATCGCCGGGCAGCCCGAGGGCCAGATCGCGAAGGTCACCGACGCGGTGCGCGAGATGGCGATCAGTGCGGCCCTGCGCGGCGGGGTCCTCGGGCTGCCGCCGGTGGTGGGCTGGGTGCTGGTGGGCGCGGTCCGGCGCCGGGAGCTGGCCGCCCGCGTGCACGCGCCGCACGTGGCGCTCGGCCTCGTCGTGCTGGCGCTCGTGACGCTCGCGCTCTGGCAGCCGTGGACCGACGACGACGAGGACCTCGGGGCGGAGGGGGCGTGGATGCCGCTCTCGGAGTTCCTCGGGCCGGAGGTGCCGCTTCCCCCCGAGGCCGACGGGGTGGAGGTCAGCGGCGACGTCACCACCGCCCAGACCCGGCGGCTGATCGAGAGCGCGGTCGACACCTACGACCGGAGCAAGAAGTTCTACGCCCAGGCGGCCGACGACGCCGCCGAGCTGGGGCTGCGCACTCCCGTCGAGGGTGACACCGTGGTGGCGTTCGTCTCCGACCGCCACGACAACATCGGCATGGACCCCGTCGCCCGCGCGATCGCGGACGAGGCGGGGGCGACCGCCGTCTTCGACGGCGGCGACGACACCTCGTCGGGCAACACCTGGGAGGCGTTCTCCCTCGACTCGGTGACCGAGGCGTTCGACGGGTTCGACCGGTGGGGCGTCGCCGGCAACCACGACAACGGCGACTTCGTGCACACCTACCTCGCCGACCACGGCTGGACGATGCTCGACGGCGAGGTCGTCGAGGGGCCCGGCGGGTCCACGCTGCTGGGCGTCGACGACCCGCGCTCCAGCGGCCTGGGGAGCTGGCGCGACGAGACCGGGCTGTCCTTCGAGGAGGTCGGCTCGCGGCTCGCCGACGCCGCCTGCGACGCCGACGAGCGGGTCGGGACCCTGCTCGTCCACGACGCCCACCTCGGCGACGAGGCGCTCGCCCGCGGCTGCGTCGACCTGGTCGTCGGCGGCCACCTGCACGTGCGGGAGGGGCCCGAGCGGATCATCGGCAGCAACGGCGAGGTCGGCTACAAGTACACGACCGGCACGGCCGGGGGAGCGGCGTACGCCATCGCGCTCGGCAGCAAGCCCCGTCGCCCGGCCGAGGTCAGCCTGATCACCTACCACGGCGGCCGGCCGGTCGGCATCCAGTGGGTGACCCTGCAGACCAACGGCGAGTACGAGACCGGCAACTACACGCCGCTGCGGCTGCCCGAGGACCCGCCCGACGTCACGCAGCCGACCGAGACGCCGAGCGGCGCTCCGGGCTGAGCGGACCCGGGCCGCGCGGCCCGGGCTCGCGTCTGGTCGAGACGTGGTCCCCGACGTGTCCTGCGTCACCTTCGGCGGCCTCCCTCGTTGGACAGAACTGATACGTGTTCTAGTCCTGCCCTGGGAGGGTCCGTGCTTCCGATCCGTCGCGTCGTGCCCGCCCTGGGCGCGCTGCTCGCGCTGAGCCTGGCCGCGTGCGGCTCGCAGCTCGACCCCGACACCGTCGCCCAGGTCAACGGCACCACGATCGGCTCCGACGGGCAGGTGGTCGGCGCGGACGGCGGGACCGCCGGTCCGGACGGCTCGGTGCCCGACGCGGCCGGGGACACCGGCGGTGGCTCCAGCTCGGGGGGCGGGGGCTCGACCGGGTCCGGGGGCACGGGCGACGGGGGCACCAAGGGCACGGGTGACAACTCCGCGACCGGCGGCACCAAGGCCGGCAGCTGCGAGGGCTTCAAGAACCAGACCGGCATCACCGGCGACACGATCACGATCGGCAACTCCTCCGACATCTCGGGCCCGGTGCCGGGGCTGTTCGAGGCCAGCCAGGACGCGGTGCGCGCGTACGTCGCCTACTACAACGCCACCAGCGAGCTGTGCGGGCACAAGCTCCAGCTCAAGACCTACGACAGCCGCACCGACGCCGCCGCCGACCAGCAGGCCTACACCAAGGCGTGCGACGAGACGTTCGCGATGATCGGGTCGATGTCGGCGTTCGACTCCGGTGGCGCCTCGACCGCCCAGTCCTGCGGGCTGCCGGACATCCGCTCGGCGTCCGTGACGTTCGACCGCCAGGACTGCACGACCTGCTACGGCGCGCAGTCGACGGTCGCGACCGAGTTCCAGAACGCCGTACCGGACTTCGTGAAGAAGAACCATCCCGACGCCGCCGCGCACGCCGCGATGCTCTACATCAACGCCGGCGCCGCCTCGGAGAACGCCAAGACCCAGGTGGCCGCGATGCAGAAGCGCGGCATGAAGTTCGACTACGTCCAGGGCATCGACATCTCGGAGTTCAACTACTCGCCCTACGTCCAGCAGATGAAGGACAAGGGCATCGAGTACGTGCAGATGATCGGCGCGTCCGCACAGTTCGTCCGGCTGGCCGACGCCATGCAGCAGCAGGGCTTCAAGCCCGAGGTCTACATGCTCGACCCCACGGCGTACACCAAGGAGTTCGTCGAGAACGGCGGCGACGCGGTCGAGGGCACCACGGTGTTCATCAACTTCACGCCGTTCGAGGAGGCGTCGAGCAACAAGGAGCTCCAGCTGTACATGAGCTGGCTGCAGCAGGTGAAGCCCGGCGCCGAGCCCAGCTTCTTCGGCCTGTTCTCCTGGTCGGCGGCCCGGCTCTTCGTCGAGCGCGCGACGGCTCTGGGCGGCAAGCTGAGCCGTTCCACGCTGCTCGCCGACATCGCGAAGGTCGACGACTGGACCGCCAACGGGTTGCACTCGCCCCAGCACGTCGGGCCGCGGCACACCGGGGAGTGCTGGCGCTTCATCCAGCTGCAGAAGGGCCGCTGGGTGCCGGTCGGTGGCACCAAGTACCAGTGCAGCGGCACGTCGACCAGCTGAGGCGGGCGAGCGCCGTGTGTGTCCTGCGTCACTTCGTCCCGGCCGGGTCGTTGAGCGACGAGACGTGTTCTGGTTCCTGGGAGGGAAACGATGCGTAGCCCGCGGACGCTGCTCGCCGTCGGTGCCCTGTGCATCGCGCCGGCCGCGTGCGGCTCGCAGCTCGACCCGGACACGGTCGCCCGGGCGAGCGGCACGACC
>NZ_DASWVI010000339.1:0-2831 GCF_036401255.1 Nocardioides sp.
CGCCGGGCCTGGCGCGGCACCCTGGTGGCCGCGCCCGTGCGGCACGCCTATCGGCGCCTGTACCGCAGCCCGCACTGGCGGGTCGGGTGGCGGTGGGTCGACGGTCCCGGCGTGCTCGAGGGCGCGCGCCTGCCCGCGGACGGCTGGCGCCGCCTGCCCGACGACGGCCGGCACTTCTACGCGGACCCGTTCCCGGTGGCCGTCGATGGGCGGCACTACCTGTTCGTCGAGGACTTCGACCACCGGCTCGGCCGCGGCGTGATCTCGGTGACCGAGGTCGGTGAGCAGGGGCCGATCGGTGTCCCCCGGCCGGTGCTGGAGACCGACGTACACCTGTCCTACCCCGCGGTGGTCGAGGACGCCGGGGAGCTGTGGATGATCCCGGAGACCTCCGGCGCGCACCGGGTCGAGCTCTACCGCGCGACCGCGTTCCCCGACCGGTGGGTCCTCGACTCCGTGCTGCTCGACGGCGTCGACGCCAACGACGTGACGCCGTTCCGCCACGGCGGCCGGTGGTGGCTCTCCGCGACCGTGCGGCGCGGCGGGTCCTGCTCCGACGCCCTGCACCTGTGGCACGCGCCGTCGCTGCGCGGGCCGTGGCGGGCCCACGAGCACAACCCCGTGCTCGTGGACATCAGGAGTGCCCGGCCCGCGGGCCGGCCCGAGCGGTACGCCGGCCTCCTGCTGCGCCCGGCACAGGACGGGTCGCGCCGCTACGGCGGCGCGCTCACCGTGGCCGAGATCGTCGAGCTCACGCCGCGGGCCTTCACCCAGCAGGTGGTCGGGCACGTGGCGCCCGGCCGGGGTTGGCCGGGACACTGTTTGCACACCGTCAACCGGGCCGGCCGGCTGGAGGTGATCGACGGTTCGGCCCGCTCGCTGCGGTGGGCCTCCCACAGCCGGCCCTGAGCGCGTCGGATTGACAACGGTCGCGCCCGGGTGTCACCCTCCCGGCGTCCAGGGGGACATGCTCGGCCGCACCACGTCACGTCCGAGGTACACCCATGCCCTCCTCCGGGACCCCGTCGACCGCCACCGCGGTCCACCGCCCCCTCCGGCACCGCTTTCGAGGCCGCTTTCGAGCGCGGCTCCTCACCGTCCTCGCCGTCGTCGGCGTCGCCGCCGTCGGGCTCGGCCCGGCCCCCGCGGTGCCGACCGCGGCCGCCGCTGCGCCCTCGACCCTGGTGGTCGGGCCACGCGGCGACGACGCCCCCTTTCGCTCCATCCAGGCCGCCGTCGACCGGGCGGCCTCCGGCGACACCGTCGTCGTGCGCGGCGGCAGCTACCACGAGACGGTCACCGTGCCCGCGGGCAAGCGGCTCGACCTCCGGGCCGCGCCCGGGGAGCGGGTCTGGCTCGACGGGTCCGAGCGGGTCGGATCCTGGCAGCGGTCCGGCGACGGCTGGGTGCACCACGGCTGGACGGTGACCTTCGACCACAGCCCGACCTACACCTGGGGCGCGCCGGACGGCACCGAGCCGTCCTGGTCCTTCGTCAACCCCGCCCACCCGATGGCCGCGCATCCCGACCAGGTCTGGATCGGCGGCGTCGCCCAGCGTCAGGTCTCCTCGCGGGCCGAGCTCGCCCCGGGCACCTTCTTCGTCGACGAGAGCGGCGACGACCTCTACCTGGGCAGCGACCCGACCGGACGCACGGTGCTGGCCAGCACGCTGGCGAAGGCGCTGTCGATCCGCTCCGCCGGGACCACCCTGGACGGCATCGGCGTGCGCCGCTTCGCCCCGTCGGTCCCGCACATGGGGGCCGTCACGGTCGAGGCACCGGACGTCACGCTCCGGCGCATGGTGGTCAGCCGCAACGCGACCACCGGCCTCTTCGTCGCCGCGGCGGGCGCCCTGCTCGACCGCGTCAAGGTGCTCGGCAACGGCATGCTCGGCCTCGGCGCGACGTACGCCGACGGCATCCGGGTGCGCCACCTCGTCAGCCGCCGCAACAACACCGAGCGGTTCAACGCCGCGCCGGTGGCCGGGGGCGTGAAGATCGACCGGACCCGCGGGGCGTTGGTGAGGGGTGCGGTCATCCGCGACAACGCGGCCAGCGGGCTGTGGTTCGACGAGTCGGCCCGCGACATCACCGTCCTCGACAGCACGATCCGCGGCAACGCCAAGCACGGGCTCTCGCTGGAGATCTCCGCCGGCGCGACGGTCGCCGACAACGTGATCGCCGGCAACGGCGGGTACGGCATCAAGGTCAACGACACCAGCGACGTCACGATCTGGAACAACACGATCGTCCGCAACGACCGACCCCTGAACATCGTCCAGGATGACCGTGACGCCAACGACCCGCGGACCCCGGGGCACGACCCGCGCGACCCGGTGCCGGCGCCGGGGATGACCTGGATCAACGGTCCGGTCGCGGTCCACAACAACGTCCTCGACCGGGGCACCTCCGGGGCGAACTGCCTGCTCTGCGTGGAAGACTACTCCGAGCGCTTCAGCGCCGAGGACCTCGGCGTCTCCGCGTCCGGCAACGTCTATGCCCGGTCGAACCGCAACGCGCCGACCTGGATGGTCGTCTGGTCGCAGGGTCGCGGCAACCCGGACGTGTTCACCTCGCTCGACGCGTTCCGCACCGCCACCGGGCAGGAGTCGCGCGGCCTGGAGGTCACCGGTCGCTCCGCGGTCACCGCCGCGCTGCGGACCACGACCGAGGTCCGCTCGGCGACCGGCCGGGTCGCCCTGCCGTTGCCGGCCGCGCTCGCCCGGGCGCTCGGCCGGAAGCCGGGGGTGACCCACCTCGGCGCCTGGGTCGGCTGACGACGCGGGACTCACCAGGCGGGCCCACCGACCGGAAGGTCTCCGGGCGCCGCG
>NZ_DASWVI010000340.1:0-8817 GCF_036401255.1 Nocardioides sp.
TCATCCTCATCGGTGTCATGGTGCTCGACCAGTTCAACTTCAAGCGGCCGAGCCGACCTGTGCCCGTCGTGACGGACCCGCAACCATCCTCCACAGCGCCCGACAAGTGAACGGACCGAATGCCATGAGGAAGATCATCAACGCCCCGGAGAACTTCGTAGACGAGTTCGTCGAAGGGATCCTGCTGGCCCATTCGGACCTGGTGAAGACGCCGGGGGACGACGTGCGAGTCATGGTGCGGGCCGATGCGCCGGTTGCCGGACAGGTCGGCATCGTCACCGGCGGTGGATCGGGTCACTTGCCGCTGTTCAAGGGGTACGTCGGTAGGGGGCTGTGCTCCGGTGTGGCGATCGGCAATGTGTTCAGCTCACCCAGCTCTGACCAGATCTTCCAAGCGACCATGGCCGTCGACGGAGGCGCCGGCGTCCTCTACCTGTACGGCAACTACGGCGGCGACGTGCTCAACTTCGAACTCGCCGCTGATCTCGCCGATCTCGAGGGCGTCCCGACCATGACGGTCCTCGGCCGGGACGACGTCGCAAGCCAGCCGAAGGACAACGAGCACGAGCGTCGGGGCGTCGCGGGCATCTTCTTCGCCTACAAGGCCGCAGGCGCCGCTGCCGAGCGCGGAGACTCTCTCGAGCGGGTCGCCGCGATCGCCGAGGACGTGGTCGCGCACACCGCGACCATCGGAATCGGTCTGGCGCCGACGATCCTGCCGACCACCGGCAAGCCCAGCTTCGAACTGCCGGACGGTCAGATGGAGATCGGCATCGGCATCCACGGCGAGCCCGGGTCACGGCGCGGTCCGTTGGAGACCGCCGACGAGATCGCGACCGACTTCGTCGAGGCCCTCGTGGGCGACCTGTCGCTTCGTGAGGGGGCGCGGGTGGCGATCCTGGTCAACGGGCTCGGTGCGACGCCGCTCGAGGAGCTCTACCTCCTCTACCGACGTGCCCACCAGCTCCTCGCCGAGCGCGGTATCGAGATCGTCAAGAGGTACGTCGGCGAGTACGCCACGAGCCTCGAGATGGCTGGCGCGTCGATCTCGTTGCTGGAGCTCGACGACGCACGGCTGGAGCTGCTGAACGCCCCAGCACTCTCCCCCTTCTTCCAGGAGCGCTGATCCGTGAACGCCAAGGACCTCAACGACCACATCCGGCGCAGTCTGGAGATCCTCACGGAGTCCGCCGACGAGTTGCGCGACCTCGACCAGGCGCTCGGGGACGGTGACCTCGGCATCACGATCACGGCCGGCTCCAACGCCGTGGTCGCCGAGCTCGACCAGCTGGCCGATGGTGCCACGCCCACGGAGATCGCGCGTACCTGCGCCAAGGCCTTCGCCAACGCCAACCCGTCCACGATGGCAGCGTTGGTCGCGGGAGCGCTGCTCGCGGGATCGCGTACCTGGGAGGGCAAGGACGACATCGGCCTGCCCGAGGCGGCCGAGTTCACCACCGCAGCCGCGAACAGCATCGCCCAACGGGGCAAGACGCAGGTGGGTGACAAGACCATCCTCGATGGCATCCACGCCGCCGCCGAGACGCTGCGGTCGGCGAGCGACCCCGGACAGGCCGCGGCTGCCGTGGTCGACGCCGCCGCTCGTGCGGTCGAGGAGACCCGAGGTCTCCAGTCGCGCAGGGGGCGCGCTTCGTGGCTCCAGGAGCGCAGCATCGGTCTCGCCGACCCGGGCGCGACTGCCTTCCAGAGATTCGTCGAGGCATGGTCGCGCGTCGGTGGGCCGTCCTCCTGACGCTCGCCCGCTTTGCCGTGCCGGACCGACCCCGGCCACCCGCATTCACACGAGAGGAACCGCATTACCCATGAGCAACTGGTTGCACGAGGTGTTCGACGTACCCAAGCCGATCGTGGGAATGTGCCATCTCCCGGCACTTCCCGGAGACCCTGGGTACGACGCGGCGGGGGGGATGGACAAGATCCTCGCCCACGCCCGCCAGGAGATCGACGCCCTGCAGACCGGTGGTGTCGACGGCATCTTGATCTCGAACGAGTTCAGCCTCCCGTACCTCACCCGGACCGAGCCGATCACGGCCATCGCGATGGCGCGGACCATCGGCGAGCTCATCTCGGAGCTCCAGGTTCCGTTCGGTGTGAACGTGCTCTGGGACGGCGTCGCATCGATCGACCTCGCGATGGCCACCGGCGCGGCATTCGTGCGTGAGGTGTTCACCGGCGTCTACGCCTCCGACTTCGGCATGTGGAACACGGACGTCGGTCGTGCCGCCCGTCACCGCGCCCAGGTCGGGGCAGGTGGCGTCCGGCTGCTGTACAACATCGTCCCGGAGGGAGCCACGTACGTCGCGGGTCGAGAACTCGACCGGATGACTCGCTCGACGGTCTTCAACGGCGCCCCAGACGGCCTGTGCGTCTCCGGCCTCACGGCAGGAGCGGCGACCGACACTTCGACCCTCAAGATCGTCAAGGAGAACGCCGGCGACGTCCCCGTGTTCGTCAACACGGGTGTTCGCCCAGACACGGTCGCCGAGAGCCTGCAGTACGCCGACGGCGCCATCGTGGGCACCTGGTTCAAGCGCGAGGGGAAGTTCGCGAACGACGTCGACGCCGCGCGCGTCGCCGAGCTCATGGGGGTCGTCAGGGAGCTGCGCTGATGACGTTCGTCGGTATCGATATCGGCACCTTCGAGACCAAAGGTGTCCTCGTCGATGCGAACGGTGAGGTCCTCGCGCTGGCCCGGCGGCGACACGGCATCTCCACGCCGCGGCCCGGCCACGTCGAGCACCACCCGGAGACCGACTGGTGGGCGGATCTCGCTGCGGTCGCGTCCGAACTGATGGAGCACCCGCGGGCGCGGGATCTCCAGGCGGCCGCGGTGAGTGCCATCGGACCCTGCGTGGTGGCAGTCGGCGAGGATCTGGCGCCCTTGCGTCCCGCGATCCTCTACGGGGTGGACACGCGCGCCACCGAGCAGATCGAGGACCTGACGAACCGGCTCGGTGCCGCGGAGATCTTCCAGCGGTGCGGCAACCCGCTGACGAGCCAGTCGGCTGGTCCGAAGATCGCGTGGATCAGGGACCAGGAGCCGCAGGCGTGGGCCCGGGCGCGTTGGTTCATGACCAGCCAGACGTGGCTCGTCGCGAAGCTCACCGGCGCGGTGGTCATGGACCACGCCACCGCCGGGTACTTCCACCCTCTCTACGACCTCCGGGAGGCGCGGTGGAACCTCGCGGGATGCGAGGACGTCGTCACCAGTGATCGGCTCCCACGGCTGGAGTGGACGACGACGATCGCCGGGACCGTGCACGAGCGAGCGTCCGCGGAGACGGGACTGCCGGTGGGGACACCCGTCATCGTCGGGACGACCGACGCGCCGGCCGAGGCAGTCGCCGCGGGGGTCGTCTCGGAGGGGTCCCTCATGGCTATGTACGGGTCGAGCGGGTACTTCATCCGCGTCGGCTCGAGCCCGATCACCCACCCGGACCTGTGGTCGGCGCCGTACGTGTTCCAGGACAGGTACGTCCTCGCGGCAGGCACGGCAGCGACGGGCACGGCGACACGCTGGATCTCCGACGTGCTCGGCATCACCGACGACGAGGACTCCGTGACGTTCGGTCGCCTGCTCGAGCTCGCCGAGGGCTCGCCTCCCGGAGCTCGTGGCGTCCTCGCGCTGCCCCACCTCTCCGGCGAGCGCACCCCCTTCCAAGACCCGGACAGTCGCGCTGCGGTGGTCGGCCTGGGACTCGAGCACACCCGCTCGGACATCGCCCGCGCGGTGCTCGAGGGCGCCGGGCACGCCGTCGCGGAGGCGATCCTCACCTACCTCCGGGCGGGTGTCCCCATCGACCGAGTCGTGGCGATCGGCGGTGCGACGAGGAACCGCATCATCACCGGCACGGTCTCGACCGTCACCGGTCTGACGCAGCAGATCGCTGACTCGCCCGGAGCGGCGTACGGCGATGCGTTCCTCGCGGCGTTCGCCGTCGGTGCCGTCCCCGACCTGTCCGCTGGTCCCGGGTGGTGGTCGTCGAAGGGCACGGTCGAGCCCGACGCTGGCCACGCGGCGCAGCTCCGGTCCGACCACGAGGCGTTCGTCGCGCTGTACCGGACGCTGGCGCCTTGGAACACGTCCCGACGGATTCGGGTCGAGGAGGCGCTGGGATGAGCACTGTGGACTGGTCCAAGATCGGCCGTCTGGTGGCCGACGGCGTATCGTTGTCGAGCGGCGATCGGGTGTCCGTGTTCGTCACCGGCTCATCGGTGATGGATGCCGTTGCCGCGTTCGTCGACGAGGGGTGGCACCGCGGCGCAGTGGTGCAGGTGCTGGCACCGGACGAGCGCTTCGACGCGAGTGCGCTTCGGTGGGCGGACGTGGCGGTGCTGCAGTCGCCGATGCCGCTCGAGTCCGCGGCAATGGAGTGGTCGGACGTCCACGTCTCCTTCCGCGCGATGTCCCAGCCCGTCGTCGACGCCGACCCCGGACGGATCGCCGCACTGCGACGCGGCCGCGGCGTGGTCTCGACGATGCGGTGGCAGAACACGCGCTGGGCACTCGTCCGTGTCCCGACCGCCGAGTGGGCGGATGCCATGGGGCTGGACGCCAGCGCCATGCTTCACGAGTGGGCCGCGTCGTTCGACGCCGACTGGGCCGACGCCGGTCGACGGATGCAAGCGCTGTGCGACCGGTTCGCCGGCGCGCGGATGGCCGTCATCGAGGATGAGTGGGGGATGCTGGAGCTCGGCCTGGAGGGCCGGACCTGGGTTCCCTTCGCGGGCAACGCGAACTGGCCCGACGGGGAGATCGCCACCGCGCCGGTCGAGACGGCGGTGAACGGTCGGATCCGCTTCGACGGCACGCTGTCCTTCGGTGGCGTACTCATCCGTGACCTGGAACTCGACTTCGAAGACGGGCGCATCGTTTCCGAGCGGGCCGCGGTCGGCGTCGACTTCGTCCGCGAGCTGCTCGATGCGGACGACGGGGCCCGACGCCTCGGGGAACTCGGGATCGGAACGAATGCGGCGCTGACGTTGATGACCGGCGACCTCCTCATCGACGAGAAGATCCTCGGCACCGTGCACATCGCGCCCGGTCGCGCCTACCCCGAGTGCGGTGGGGTCAACTCCTCCTCCCTCCACTGGGACATCGTGAAGGACCTGCGGGGCAGCGACGGTGGATGTCGGGGATCGCTCCGCATCGATGACGAGTGGTTGATCCGTGACGGTGTCGTGCAGCCGGTGCTGCAGGCGGCCACGGTAGCGGCGGAACCGAAGGCGTGACCGACCACACGGGTGCGCTCGCACCAACGTGCGGTCGAGGCGCTGGGCCGGGTCTGTCGCCGCCGGGGTCTTGACCGGGCGGTCAATCAATCTAAAATGGCAGGCGAACGATCCGCCTTGGTAGCGACGGGTCCCGGATGCGGGAGTGAGTGATCACTGATGCAGAAGTGGACGAGATGGCAGGACTGGGTGACGTTCGCCGCGGGCGCCTATGCCGCCCTGTCGCCGATCTGGACCGACACCGACAACACCGCGACCTGGACGATGGTCGTCCTCGGCGTTGTGACCGCGGCGGTGTCGTTGTGGGCGCTGGCGAAGCCTGAGGACCGGATCTCCGAGTACGGGCTTCTGCTCCTCGGGTTGCTGTTCATCGCCTCGCCGTGGGGCATGGGCTTCAACGACCTCGACGCCATGGCGTTGACGGCCTGGATCGTCGGTGCGGTCACGCTGGTCGCCGGGCTGCTGGCGCTGCCCGAGATCGACCGGCACCTGCACCGCGCGCCGATCCCGCACTAGCAGCCCACCACGGACAGGCGGGCTCTCCTGCCGCTGGGACGGCCCGCCTGTCCCCACCGTCGCCTCGTCTCGCGGGGAGAAGGGAATCCTGATGCCCGCCGATGACCGCCGGACCCGCATCCTCGACGCCGCGGAGGAGCTGTTCGCCGAGGAGGGCTTCGACGCGACGCCGACCGCACGCATCGCGGAGGCCGCCGGGGTCCCCAAGGGACTGGTCTTCTACTACTTCCCGCGCAAGATCGACCTGCTCCTGGCCCTGCTCCAGGAGCGGCTGCCGGCCCCGACGTCCGACGCGGTTCGAGGCGTGGTCCGCCCCGGGGACCCGGCTCGCTCGCTGCTGGCCCTGCATCGCCGGCTCGGCCTGGACACCCACGACTCGCTGGTGCTGCGGGTGATCATCTTCCGAGAGAGCGGCACGCACCCGGAGGTGCGCGACCATTTCCGGCGGCTGCGCCGCTCCCTGGTCGAGCTCACCGAGTCCGCGCTCGAGCAGGCCGTCGACCGGGCGCTGGCACGGACCCTGCGCCGCCAGGCCGCGGAGACGTTCGTGTCGGTCATGCTCGACCACGCCAACGCACGCCGGTCGGGAGGCCCGGTTCCGGACCTCAAGGGCGCAGCGGCCGTCGTGGCGCTGGCGGTGGGGGCGCCGGCGGGCTGACGGTGCCGGCGAAAGATCGGCTGTCGCTGTTCGGGTGCGATCGCCGGCCCTACGCTGAGCGTCGTGGAGCGGGAGACCGACGACTCGGGCATCACGCTGGCCGAGCTGCTGGCGGCGTACTCGCTCGCGACGGACCTCGGCCTCGGTCAGCCGATGGAGCACCTGCTCCGCTCGTGGCGGATCGCCGCCCGCCTCGGCACCCACGTCGGACTCCCCGACGACGAGCAGGCGGCACTGTTCTACGTGGCGATGCTCTCGTGGGTGGGGTGCGTCGCGGACGCCCCGGAGGTCGCCGCGTCCTTCGGGGACGACATCGCGTTCCGCTCGGACAGCTACGACGTCGACCTCGGCGGGATGGCGGCGTATCGGTTCTTCCTGGGCCACGCCGGAGCCGGAGAGTCCGCCGCGGCGCGCGCGAGGGTGGCCGCATCCCTCCTGGCCACCGGTGGCCGCAGGGTCGTGCGCGGCATCCAGGCGCACTGCCTGATCGCGGCCACCCTGGCCGAGAGACTCGGTCTCGACGACGCCGTGTCAGCGGCGGTGCGCCAGTTCTTCGCACGTTGGGACGGTCGCGGCGTCCCGCCGCACGTCGGTGGCGAGGAGCTGTCGCCCTGGATCCGTCTCTTCCACGTCGGCGACATCACCGAGGTCTACCACCGCAACGGTGGCGTCGACGCCGCGGTCCGCGTCGCCCGGCAGCGCCGCGGACGACAGTTCGACCCCGCCCTCGCCGATGCGTTCTGCGACGTCGCCGGGACCGTCCTCCCTGCCCTCGGCGACGGCCACGATCCCCGCGGCATGCTCGCCGACGCGCCCGTGCTGCGGCGATGCCTGTCCGGGTCCGAGCTCGACGTGGCGCTGGCGGCGCTCGCCGACTTCACCGACCTGCGCTCGCCGAACCGCGCGGGTCACTCGAGCGGCGTCGCCGAGCTCGCCGGGGCGGCCGCGTCGTCCCTCGGCCTCCCCGCACCCGACGTGGCCACGACGCGCCGGGCCGGGTACGTGCACGACATCGGCCTGCACGGCGTTCCGGCGACGATCCTGGACAAGCCCGGCACCCTGTCCGCGACGGAGTGGGAGCGGGTCCGGGTCAGCTCCTACTACACCGAACGGGTGCTGGCCCACCCCGCGGCGCTCGCCCGGATCGGCGCGATCGCGTCGTACGCCAACGAGCGCATGGACGGCAGTGGCTACCACCGGGGCGCGAGCGGGGCCTCGATCCCCATGGCGGGCCGGGTCCTCGCGGCGGCCTGCGCCCTGCGCACGCTGACCGAGCCCCGGGCCGGGCGCCCGCCCACGTCGCTGAAGGACGCAGCGGCGGACCTGCGGGGCGAGGCGCGGGCCGGACGCCTGGACGCCGACGCCACCGACGCGGTCCTGTCGGCCGCGGGAGCAGGCGGGCGCCGCCGGGTCGCCGGACCAGCCGGGCTGACCCAACGGGAGGTGGAGGTGCTGGTCCTGATCGCGCGCGGCGCGGCGACGAGCGAGGTCGCCGTCCGTCTCGGGGTCTCCCGCAAGACGGCGGCCACACACATCGAGCGGATCTACGCCAAGACCGGTGCGTCGTCGCGCTCGGCGGCCACCTTGTTCGCGCTGCGCAACGGTCTCCTCGACCCGCTCGAGGCCTGAGGCGCTCCCGGTTTGTCGGGTGTTCGCCCGACGACACCAGGCGGCGGCGCGCCTAGCGTCGGGGCACTCGATCCGCCACGTCGCCAAGGAGCCCGTCATGAGCAAGGCAGTCATCAGCCTCACCACCGGCCTGGAGGACCCGGAGAAGGTCGTCGTCGCCCTCCTCGTCGCCGTGGGTGCCGCGGAGACCGGTCGCGAGACCTTGATGTTCCTGACCAAGGAGGCGGTTCGTCTCGCGGTGCCGGGCGTCGCGGTCGGGACCGCCTGCGACGGCTGCCCGCCGATCGAGGAGCTGGTCAAGCGCTACGAGGCCGCGGGTGGCCGCTACTACGTGTGCCCGATCTGCGTGACCGCACGCCGGATCGACCCCGACGAGCTCATCCCAGGGGCGGAGATCAACGGCAC
This sequence comes from Nocardioides sp., assembly GCF_036401255.1. Lineage (GTDB taxonomy): Bacteria > Actinomycetota > Actinomycetes > Propionibacteriales > Nocardioidaceae > Nocardioides. The sequence goes on from NZ_DASWVI010000340.1 coordinate 8,462, forward strand.
CATCCCGATGTGGGGCTGGATCGGCGACGAGCCGGCCACGACCTTCAGCTACTGACCGGGTCCGCGCCTCCCTCAGGTGCGCCGGGCCTGCCAGGTCACGCACAGCCACCACAGGTCGACGGCCTGGAACGGGTCGCGAGGGTCCAGGCCGGTCGCGGCGGTGAGCGCGGCGAGCCGGTTGCGCACGGTGTTGGCGTGCACGAACTCGGCGGCCGCGGCCCGCTCGGCGTCGCAGCCGTGCTCGAGCCAGGCGCGCACGGTGGACACCGCGTGCTCGGCCCCGCGGCCCAGGCCGTCGATCGCCGCCGCGTGGCGCTCGACCAGCAGCGCGGCGAGGTCGCCCCGGTCCTGCTGGG
>NZ_DASWVI010000341.1:0-11469 GCF_036401255.1 Nocardioides sp.
GGATGCACCACCGCCCACTGGTAGGCCAACCGCAACAGATCGGTCTCGGCCCGACGGACCACGTCCGCACACGCGCCAGCAGCGTGGAGGATCTGCTCCTCCGACATCTGCGCCAACGCGTCCGCTGTGACCATGACCACAGTCAAACAGACGGCACCGACAGTCCCCCCGGACACGGTGTTTGCCCAGGTCAGAGCATGGTTGTCGGCCTGCGGGTGGTCTTGGGTGCAGGTGGTCGAAGAACGGGTAACGGGGTCACCGTTCGCTGCGGTTCAGCACGGGTGGCCAGCGCCAGCGCTCGGCACCAGGCCCGCGGTTGCAGCGCAACCTCCTCAACCACCGACCGACCCTTGCAGAACGACCGCCCACCGGATCCTCGTGTCTGCGACGGCGACCACAAGCACGATCACCACCGCCGACCCCGTGCCGAGCGCCCACGGCGACCACCCTCGGGTGACCACAGCGGACGGTGACCAAGTCCCCCGTCAAAGCAACGCCGACCCGAGACCACCCGCAGGCAGAGCACAGCCCGACGGTCAGGCGGCGGAGCGCTCCTCCAACGGCCGGCGGCGGAGGTCGGCGCGGTGGAGCGGCGGGGTGCGATAGGCCGAGGCGTCCGGGACGCCCACGTCGGTGCCCGGGGCGACGATCTCGTCGATCCGGTCGAGGATGTCGTCGTCGAGCCGGACGTCGACGCCTTCGAGGAGGTCCTCGAGGTGCTCCATGGTGCGCGGGCCGAGCAGGGCGCTGGTGACACCCGGGTGCGCGATCGCGAAGGCCATCGCCAGGTGCGTCATCCGCAGGCCGGCCTCGTCGGCGAGCGCCGCGACCTTCTCGACGGCCTCCAGGCGAGCTTCGTCGCGGAAGTTGCCCATCCGGGCAGCACGACGCAGGTCGGTCTCCTGGTCCCTGCGGATGCGCCCGGTCAGCATGCCCTTCGCGAGCGGGCTCCAGACCAGCGTGCCCATGCCATAGCGCTGCGCGATCGGCAGCACCTCGGACTCGATCCCGCGGTTGAGGATGGAGTACGTCGGCTGCTCGGTCCGGAACCGCTCGAGCCCGCGGCGCTCGGCCGCCCACTGCGCCTCGACGATCTCGGAGGCGGGCATGGCCGAGGACCCGATGGCCCGCACCTTGCCGCTGCGCACCAGGTCCGACAGCGCCGAGAGCGTCTCCTCGACGTCGGTCGCCGGATCGGGCCGGTGGACCTGGTAGAGGTCGATGTGGTCGGTCTGCAGCCGGCGCAGCGAGTGCTCCACCTCGGTCATGATCCAGCGGCGCGACAGGCCCCTGCGGTTGGGGTCCTCGCCCATCGGCAGCCCCAGCTTCGTCGCGAGCACGACGTCGTCGCGACGGCCCTTCAGCGCCAGGCCGACGATCTCCTCCGACTCCCCCGTCGAGTACACGTCGGCGGTGTCCACGATGTTGATGCCCGCGTCGAGGGCCCGGTGGATCATCCGGATCGACTCGTCCCGATCGGGGTTGCCCATCGCGCCGAACATCATCGCGCCGAGCGCGTACGGCGTGACCGCGATGCCGGTCGTGCCGAGCGTGCGGTACTGCATGTGACCTCTCCTCCCGGCACCGAGCGATGCCGTACCATCGGATTGAAGTGGGACATCGTCCCGGTTTGATCGACGATACGGAACGCTGTCCCGTTTAACAAGGAGACCCATGCCCCGAGCCGATGCGCAGCGCAACCTCGACGCCCTGCTCGACGCCGCCAAGGCGGAGTTCGCCGAGCGCGGGGTCGACGTGAGCGTGCGCGCGATCGCCGCCCGGGCGGGGGTGGGCACCGCCACGCTCTACCGGCACTTCCCGCAGCGCTCGGACCTCGTCGCCGCGGTGTTCCGGCGCGAGATCGACGCCTGTGCCGCGGCCGCGCCCGAGCTCGCGGCGACGCATCCGCCCGACGAGGCCCTCGAGCTGTGGCTGCAGCGTTACACCGAGTTCGTCGCGACCAAGCACGGCCTCGCGGCCAGCCTGCACTCGGGCGATCCCGCGTTCAGCGCGCTGCCGGCGTACTTCAGCGAGCACCTCGGCCCCGCACTCGCCGACCTCCTCGGTGCCGCCGAGCGGGATGGCTCGATCCGCGGCGACCTGGACCCGATCGACCTCCTCGGCACGGTCGCCAACCTCTGCATCAGCCCGCCCGGTGTCGACGACCCGACCCGGGCCCACCGCATGGTCGGGCTGCTGCTCGACGGGCTGCGCTACCGGGCCCGGGAGCGATGACTTCTCGGCGCCGACCGGGTCGGCACCTGGTGAAGACCGACCGACTCCGACCGAGGAGGTGCCCCCGATGGGCGAGCTGCACGTCAACATGAACGTCACGCTCGACGGCGTGATCCAGGCCAATGGTGGTCCCAGCGAGCAGGACCGCGGCTTCGCCTACCCCGGCTGGGAGCGTCCGTACTGGGACGACGAGGCCGGCGCCCAGGTCAACGCGGACGTGGCCGCCTCCGACGCGCTGCTGCTGGGGCGTACGACGTACGACATCTTCCGCGGCTACTGGCCGGGTCAGCCCGACGAGATCGGCGTGGCCTTCGACCGGGTGCCCAAGTACGTCGCGTCGCGGGGCACGCCCACGCTGTCGTGGGCGGCCAGCACCCAGGTCCGCGACGCGGCCACCGAGGTGCGCGAGCTGCGGGAGCGGCACCGGCAGATCCACACCTGGGGCAGCGCGAACCTGCTCCAGACCCTCTTCGACGCCGGCCTGGTCGACCAGGTGAACCTGTGGTTGCACCCCGTGGTGATCGGTCAGGGCAAGCGGCTGTTCCCCGAAGGCATCGCCGCGAGCCGGTTCGAGCCGGCCGAGCCGGCCCGCACCTACGCCCGCGGGGTGACGCTGCTGCGGCTGCGCCGCCTGGAGGGCCCGCCGGAGACCGTGTCCGAAGCCGCGTGACGGCCCCGGGCGATCAGACCAGGTTGACCGCCCGGACCGAGGTCGCGTCGATCGCGTGCTGGAGATCGGCGAGCACCTCGGCCGGGATCGCGGTGTCGACGGACAGCGCGACCAGCGCCCGTCCGCCCTTGGCATCGCGGGCCACCTGCATGCCGGCGATGTTGATGCCGGCGTCGCCGATGATCACGCCGACCGTGCCGACCATGCCCGGTCGGTCCTCGTAGGTCAGGAACGCGAGGTGCTCGGTCGGCTCGAGGTCGACGTCGAAGCCGTTGACCTCCACCAGCCGCTCGCGCTGGTTGATGCCGACCAGGGTGCCGCTCACCGACACCTGCGAGCTGTCGGCGAGGGTGCCTCGGATCGTGATCAGGTTGCGGTGGTCGGGGCTCTCCGGGTCGCAGACGAGGCGTACGGCGGTGCCGCGCTCGGACGCGAGGAGCGGCGCGTTCACGTAGGAGACCTGGTCCTCGACGATGTCGGTGAAGATGCCCTTGAGCGCGGCGAGCTCGAGCACCTTGACGTCGTAGTCGGTGATCTCGCCGCGCACCTCGACGTCGATGGAGAGCGCGACCTCGCCCGCCACGCCGGTGAAGACGCGGCCGAGCTTCTCGGTGAGCGGGATGCCGGGGCGCACGTCCTCGGCGATGAGACCGCCCTGCACGTTGACCGCGTCGGGCACCAGCTCGCCGGAGAGCGCCAGTCGCACGGACTTGGCGACGGCGAGCCCGGCCTTCTCCTGGGCCTCCTCGGTGGACGCGCCCAGGTGCGGCGTGGCGACGACGTTCTCGAGCTCGAAGAGCGGGCTGTCGGTGCACGGCTCCTGGGCGAACACGTCGAGTCCGGCGGCCGCGATCCGGCCCTCCTTGAGGGCGGCGTAGAGCGCCGCCTCGTCGACGATGCCGCCGCGCGCGGCGTTGACCAGCACCAGGGACGGCTTGGCCCTGGCGAGCTGCTCGGCGCCGATCAGGCCCACGGTCTCAGGGGTCTTCGGCAGGTGCACGGACATGAAGTCCGCCTCGGCCAGCAGCGTGTCGAGGTCGACCAACCGCACCCCCATCTGCGCGGCGCGGCCGGCCTGCACGTAGGGGTCGTAGGCGACGACCCGCATGCCGAACGCGCTCAACCGCTGCGCGACCAGCACGCCGATGCGCCCGAGGCCGACGATGCCGACCGTCTTCTCGTACAGCTCGATGCCGGTGTAGCGCGCCCGCTTCCACTCACCGTTCTTCAGCGCCGCGTGGGCCGGCGAGACGTGCCGGGCGGCTGCGAGCATCAGCGCGACGGCCAGCTCGGCGGCGGACACGATGTTCGACGTCGGCGCGTTGACCACCATCACGCCCGCCTGGGTGGCCGCGCGCACGTCGACGTTGTCCAGGCCCACCCCGGCGCGCGCGACGACCTGGAGCCGCCGAGCGACGTCGAGCGCCTCCGCGTCGACCTTCGTGGCCGAGCGCACCAGGAGCGCGTCCGCCTCGGGCAGGGCGGCCAGCAGCGCCGCGCGGTCCGCGCCGTCGCAGTGCCGGATGTCGAAGTCCGGACCGAGGGCCTCGACGGTCGCCGGACTGAGCTCTTCGGCGATGAGTACGACGGGCCGGGCGTCGGGACGTGCGGCGGGCATGGTCACAGCGTGAAGTCCTCGCGGGGGTGCCGGGTGCGATGTGTCGATCGAGCGCACGACGCTGTGCTGCGCTCGCACTCTACCCGACCACCGCGAACAAATCGGTCGCGTCCGCGCAGACGCCCCACCTACCCTGGGGGCCGTCCCAACCCCTCCCCGCAGGCAGGTCGCATTGAAGCTCTGAGGTCGCCGTCCACCCACCGCAACCTCGTTCGGAGCTACTCCCATGCCTGCACCCACCCCTGTCATCAGCGCGTCCGGCCTCGGCTTCGCCTGGCCCGACGGCACCCCGGTCCTCGACGGTCTCGACCTCCTGATCGGGCCGGGCCGCTCCGGCCTGGTCGGCGTCAACGGCGCCGGCAAGTCGACGCTGCTGCGCCTGATCGCCGGCGACCTGCGTCCCACCACCGGGCACGTCCAGGTCGCCGGCGAGGTCGGCTACCTGCCCCAGGACCTCACCCTCGACGTCGCCCAACCGGTCGAGGACTTCCTTGGCATCGGCGCGATCCGCCGCGCCATCCGCGCCGTCGAGGGCGGCGCGGTCGAGGAGGCCCTGTTCGACACGATCGGCCACGACTGGGGCGTCGAGGACCGCGCCGGTGCCGAGCTGGCCCGGCTCGGCCTACCCGCCGACGTGCTCGACCGGCGCCTCGGCGAGCTCTCCGGCGGCGAGGTCACCCAGCTCGGCCTGGCCCGGCTGCTGCTGGCGCGGCCCGACGTACTCCTCCTCGACGAGCCGACCAACAACCTCGACGCCCGCGCGCGAGAGCGCCTCTACGACGTGGTGTCCGGCTGGTCGCGGTCCCTGCTGGTCGTCAGCCACGACCGCGAGCTGCTCGAGCGGGTGGACCGGATCGGCGACCTGCGCGACGGCGGCGTGCGCTGGTACGGCGGTGGCTACAGCTCCTACGCCGCCCAGGTCGAGGCCGAGCAGGCCGCCGCCCGGCAGGCGGTGACGTCGGCCCGCTCCGACGTACGCCGCCAGCGGGCCGACCGGGTCGAGGCCGAGCGCGTCTTGGCCCAGCGGCGCCAGCAGGCGAAGAAGGCGGAGGCGACCGGCGGGCTGGGGAAGGCGCAGATCCACTACAAGCGCAACCGCGCCGAGCGGTCCGCGGCCGGCCTGCGCGGCGTGCACGACGCCCGGTTGGCCGATGCCCGCGAGCGGCTCACCGAGGCCGAGGGCCGACTGCGCGAGGACCGGGAGATCCGCGTCGACCTGCCCGGCACCGAGGTGCCGCGCGGACGCGTGGTGCTCACCGGGGACCGGATCGCGATCAGCGGACCCGACCGGGTCGGTGTGGTGGGGCCGAACGGGTCGGGCAAGACCACCCTGCTGCACGAGCTCGTCGGCGCAGCGGAGGTGCCGGTGGCGCTGCTCCCCCAACGGCTGGACCTGCTCGACGACGACGCCACCGTCTACGAGAACGTCAAACGTCGGGCGCCGGCGGCGGACGCCAACACGGTGCGCGCCCGGCTGGCGCGGTTCCTGTTCCGCGGCGCGGCTGCGGACCGCCGGGCCGGCGACCTGTCCGGCGGCGAACGGTTCCGCGCGACGCTCGCCGCACTGCTGCTGGCCGATCCGGCGCCGCAGCTGCTGCTGCTCGACGAGCCGACCAACAACCTCGACTTCGCGTCGTACGACGCGCTGGTGTCCGCGCTCGAGGCCTACCGCGGCGCGCTGGTGGTGGCCAGCCACGACGCGGCGTTCCTCGACGACATCGGGGTCGACCGGATCGTCGACCTCGACAATCCCGGTGCGGACGCCGACACCGGGCTGACAGGGTGACGCCGTGCACGTTGTGACCGACCGCCTGCTGATCCGCCCGTGGCGCCACGAGGAGGCGCCCCGGCTGCTCGACATCCTGAGCCGCCTGGAGGTCGTGAAGTGGCTCGGCGACGGGGAGCCCAAGCTGATGCGGGACCTCGAGGAGGCCCACGAGCGCATCGACCGGTACGCCGAGCGCTCGGCCCCGCCGCTGGGCATGTGGGCGATCGAGCGGACCGCCGACGGCGTGTCCGTCGGCACGGTCCTGCTGCTCACGCTCCCGAACGCCGAGCACGGCGAGGTCGAGATCGGGTGGCACCTGCACCCGGACTCGTGGGGCCACGGCTACGCCACCGAGGCGGCCCGGGCCGTGCTCGCACACGGGTTCGCCGGCGGGCTGCCCGAGATCATCGCCGTGAGCCACACCGACAACCGGGCCTCGCAGGCCGTCATGCGGCGACTCGGCATGGAGGACCGGGGCGTGACCGACAAGTGGTACGCGGACCCGTCGGCGCTGTTCGTGATGACCGCGGAGCGGTGGGCCGAGTTGGCGCGGACAGGGACCTGACTTGCGGGGTCAGGCAGCGGAGTGTGGTCGGAGGATGCCGTCGATGCGCCACTCGAGAGCGCCGTCCTCGGCGCGGCGCGCCCGGTAGCCGCGGGCGTTGAGGATGCGGACGGCCTCGTGGGCCATGACGCAGTAGGCGCCGCGGCAGTAGGCGACGATCTCGGTGTCGGTGGGAAGCTCGTCGAGCCGGTCGGCGAGCTGCTCGATCGGCATGCTGAGGGCCCCTGGGAGGTGGCTGGCGGCGTACTCGGAGCCAGGTCGTACGTCGAGGATGACGAGCTCACCGGCTTGGGCCCGCTCCAGGAGCTCGGCGCGGGTGATGGCTTCGGTGTCCTCCGGGCCGAGGTACGCGCGGCGGGCGCGATCGGTGCCAGGTCGGTGTCGCAGCGCCACCGAACGGACGTTGACCAGGAGCTCGGCGACGTCCTCATCGGTGAGGAAGTTGATGACGCGCTTGCCGTCGCGTACGGAGCCGACCAAGCCGGCTTCGCGCAGCGACTGCAGGTGCGCCGAGCAGGTGGAGATGCCCATGTCGGCGGCGTCGGCGAGCTCGTCGACGCCGCGCGGCCCGTGGGCGAGCAGGTCGAGGAGCTCGAGGCGGCCCGGGTTGGCCAGTGCCCTGCCGACGGCCGCGAACTCGGCGAACAGGGCGCTCTTGGCAGCGCGATCACCCATGGGGCGCTCCTTCACGGTCGGCGTCACTCGAGCCGGCGGTTCTGGCATTGCGGGGGTGGGTCTCGTACATCCGGACGGCGACGATGAGCGCGGAGACGACACTGATGGCGGCGGCTGCCCAGACCGCGGCGCGCAGGCTCCACAGGTCGGCAACGACGCCGCCCATGAGTGCGCCGACGGCGTAGCCGAGGTCGCGCCAGACCCGATAGATGCCCACGGCTCGGCCGCGCCAGGCCGGGTGCGCGACGTCGCCGATTGCGGCGAGGAGCGTCGGGTAGACCATCGCGGTGCCGGCACCGAGGAGCACGGTGCCCGCGGCCCAAGGTGCGAACGTGTCGGCGGCGGCGACCACCGCGAGGGCGGATGCCTGGATGAACATGCCGACGCTGATCAGGCGTTTTCGGCCCCACCTGTCCGAGAGTGCGCCGGTGAGCAGTTGGCCGGCGCCCCACACGGCCGGGTAGAGCGCGAACAGCAGTCCGATCTGACCCACGGGCAGTCCAGCCGTCGCGAAGAGGAGCGGGAACAGACCCCAGGAGAGTCCGAAGTTGAGGTTGTTGACCAGGCCCGCCTGGCTGGCCGAGGACAGCGCCTTCTCGCGGAAGCTGGTCTGCACGAAGACCTCGCGGCTGCTGAGCTCGCCATGCAGGTGATCGTGCAGCCCGTCGGCTCGGGGAACATGACCGACGGCTTCCGTGCGCGCGTGGTCCCGGGTCTCCGTGACGAGAAGCGTCGAGAGTCCGAGTGCGAGAGCGGTGTAGGACAGGCCGAGCAGGAACGGCGCCGGGCGCAGACCATAGTGAGCCGCGAGGTAGCCGGCAGCCAGGGATGTGAGGGCTACGGCCCCGTAGCCGGCGGCCTCGTTGAGTCCCATGGCGAGGCCGCGCTGCTTGGGGCCGACGAGATCGATCTTCATGATGACCGTGGTGGACCAGGTCAGGCCCTGGTTGATGCCGAGCAGCACGTTGGCGGCCACGACCCAGCCCCAGTTGGGCGCCCAGATCAACATCAGCGGGATCGGGATGGCCACGACCCATCCGGCGATCAGCACGGGCTTGCGGCCGTAGCGGTCCGACCAGGTGCCGGCGACGTAGTTGGCGGCCGCCTTGGTGACGCCGAACGCGATGACGTAGGTGAAGATGAAGGTGTAGCCGCTCAGCCCGAACTCGCGTTCAGCGAGCAGGGGCAAGACGGTCTGCTGCTGCCCGACCATGCCGCCGACCAGTGCGTTGATCGCGACCAGCAGGGTGAACTGGGCGGCATTGGCTCGCAGTCCGAGGCGGGGCTGTGTTCCCTGGTCCTGGGCGTCGACCGGGTTCATGCCCCTGCCTCGAGACGGCGACCCGTGGTGGCGGCCCAGTCGTCGGGTCCGCCGAGGAGAACAGCGAGATCCTGCTGGCCGGCCCTGGCCAGGAGGCTGGCCGCACCCATGGCGCGTTCGCCGTGGCCGCACATCACCACGGTCGTGCCGTGCCGATCGTCGGTCGGCGGGTCGTTGGCCAGGTCACCGAGCTCGACATGGGCGGCGCCGGGGATGTGCCCAGCCGCGAACTCGGCAGTCTGCCGGATGTCGAGCACGTTGGCGTCGGCGAGCTGTCCGACGGTGACCAGAGGGATCGAACCGGTGGGCTGCCCGGCTTGCGCCCAACTCCGGACTCCGCCCTCGAGCTCGCCGATCAGGTTGTCGTAGCCGACCTTGCGGGCCTGCCAGAGGATCTCAGCCGGGTCCTGGTCGCCGTTCCGGACGACGACTATCGGCTTGGCCGCCCGCACGAGCCAACCCAGCCAGGTCGCGAACACCGGTCGCAACGGGATCGACACGGAGCCCGGTACGTGGGCGGCGGCGAAGTCGGCGACCGGCCGTACGTCGACCACCTCGACATCGGCCCGCCAGAGCCGGGCCACGTCGGTGGGCGCGAGGCCCGGCAGAGAGTCGCCGTCGACGAGTTCCGGCCCGCGTCGGTTGAGCTCGCCGAGGGTGAGGAAGTACGGAGGGAAGCTGCCCAGGGAGTCGAGCAGCTGCTGGACGAAGGCGTCCTCGGACTCGGCGCGGAGCAGGGTGTTGGTGGCCCGCTCGGTCCCGATGGTCGAGGTCCGTTCCGAGCCGGGAGGGGCCGAGCAGAAGGAGCCGGCGCCGTGAGTGGGCCACACGGCGACGTCGTCGCCGAGCTCGGCGAGCCGGCGTAGCGATCGGTACTGGGCGCGGGCGAGCTCTTCGGTCCGGTCGGGTGACACGAGGTCGGTCCGTGCCGCTGAGCCGACGATCAAGGAGCCGCCGGTGAAGACCCCGAGCGCCCGTCGGTCGTCGAGCAACTCGAAGGCGATGTGCTCGTGGGTGTGGCCAGGCGTTCCCAGCGTCCGCAGACTCAGCCCGCCGAGGTCGACCTCGTCCCCGTCCGCCAGTCCCCGGTGCGGGAACTCGCGGTGGCCTGCCTGCGATGCGAGCACCATCGCACCCTCGTCGGCCGCCAGCTGGACCGCGCCGCTGAGGAAGTCGGCGTGCAGGTGAGTGTCGGCGGCGTAGGCGATCTTCAGGCCGCGGCGCTCGGCCTCGGCCCGCATCGCCCGCAGATCGCGGCTCGCGTCGACCGCGAGAGCACGGCCGTCGGCGAGGTCCACGAGGTACGCCGAGTTGCCGAGACCCTCGTCGACGACCGGGATGACGGACACGCTCATGACAGGCACCCTACGTCATTCCAATGATTATTGGAATGATGCTCGCTCCGGCGCTGAGGCTCAGCCGAACAGCGCCTGACCGACGTACTCGCCCTCGGCCGCGCCGGGCGGGACGGCGAACAGGGCGGAGCCGGTGACCTTGAGGTACTCCATCATCGCGTCGGACTTCGCCATCTTGTTCTGGATGGGGATGAAGTGGGTGTCGGGGTCACGGACGAACGCGATGAAGAACAGCCCCGCGTTGAGGCCGCCGAGGGAGTCGGTGCCGTCGACGAAGTTGTAGCCGCGGCGCAGCATCCGCGCCCCGTCGTTGAAGTCGGGGTGTACGACGCGGACGTGGGAGTCGCGCGGGATCACGGGGCCGTCGCTGCCGGGCATGTCGAAGTCGGGCTCGGTGAACTCCTCGCCGCCGGACAGCGGGGCGCCGCTGTCCTTGGTCCTCCCGACGAACGCCTCCTGGTCGCCGAGCGGCTGCCGGTCCCAGACCTCGATGGTCATGTTGATCCGCCGGGTGACGAGGTACGAGCCGCCCGCCAGCCAGTCGGCGCGGGCGTCGTCGCGGGCGCCCACCCAGACGTGCTCGGCCAGCGCGTCCGGCTCCTCGGCCTTGACGTTGGCGGTGCCGTCCTTGAAGCCGAACAGGTTGCGCGGCGTGGACTGCGACGTCGAGGTCGTGGAGGTGCGGCCGAAGCCCAGCTGCGACCAGCGCACCGCGACCGTGCCGAACCCGATCCTCGCCAGGTTGCGGATCGCGTGGACGGCCACCTGCGGGTCGTCCGCGCAGGCCTGCACGCACAGGTCGCCCGACGAGCGCTCCGGGTCGAGCATGTCACCGGGGAAGTGCGGCAGGTCGCGCAGCGCCTCGGGCCGGCGGTCGGCCAGGCCGAACCGGTCGCGGCCGCGGGCGTCGCGGAACAGCGATGGCCCGAAGCCGAACGTGATCGTCAGGCCGCTGGCCGACAACCCGATCGCCTCGCCGGTGTCGTCGGGCGGGAGGTTGCTGGCCCCCTCGACCGGCCCGACCTCGCCGGCAGGCAGACCGCGCGTCATCCGGTCGGCGGCCTCGGTCCAGGCCTTGAGCAGCGCGATCAGCTGGGCCCGCGACCCGGTGGTGACGTCGAAGGCCGCGAAGTGCAGGCGGTCCTGGGCGGGCGTGACGATGCCCGCCTGGTGGGCGCCGCGGAACGCGAACGCGTCGCCGCCACGCGCGACCGGTCCACCCTCGGCCGCGGTCGCGCGGCCGGCCGCGAAGGCGCCGGCCG
>NZ_DASWVI010000342.1:0-4267 GCF_036401255.1 Nocardioides sp.
GTCCGCTCCGGCGGCCGCGGCTCCGGCCGCGTCCGGCGCGCCGTCGCCGCTGCGCGGCACGACGGTGAAGATGTCGCGGCTGCGCAAGATCATCGCGAGCCGGATGGTCGAGTCGCTGCAGGGCTCGGCCCAGCTCACCCAGGTGGTCGAGGTGGACGTCACCAACATCGCGCGGCTGCGCGACGAGGTGAAGGCCGACTTCGTGGCCCGCGAGGGCGTGAAGCTGAGCTACCTGCCGTTCTTCGCGAAGGCCGCGATCGACGCGCTCAAGCACCACCCGGCGCTGAACGCGACCATCGACACCGAGGCCGGTGAGGTGACCTACTACGACCGGGAGAACCTCGCGATCGCGGTCGACACCGAGAAGGGCCTGATCACCCCGGTGATCAAGGACGCCGGCGACCTCTCGATCGCCGGCCTGGCCAAGAAGATCGCCGACGTCGCGGAGCGCACCCGGACCAACAAGATCGGTCCGGACGAGCTGTCGGGCGGGACGTTCACGATCACCAACCTCGGCAGCGTCGGAGCCCTGTGGGACACCCCGATCGTGAACAAGCCGCAGGTCGCCATCCTCGGCCCGGGCGCGGTCGTCAAGCGGCCGGTGGTCATCGACGACCCGAACCTGGGCGAGACCATCGCCGTGCGCTACATGGTCTACCTGGCGCTGACCTACGACCACCAGCTGGTCGACGGCGCCGACGCCGGCCGGTTCCTCACCGACGTCAAGCGACGCCTGGAGTCGGGCCAGTTCGAGATCTGAGGACCGACAGGACCAGGGCGGTGGCCCGGATCGACCAGGTCGGTCCGGGCCACCGCACTATGCCCGCCATCCTCACCTTCGTGACAGGCTGAGCGCATGGCACTCAACGTCGTGATCGCCGGCGCGTCCGGCTTCCTGGGCAGCCACCTGCGCGCCGAGCTGGAGCACCGCGGGCACTGGGTGATCGGGTTGATCCGGCGACCGAGCTCCACGCCCGGGGACTCCACGTGGGACCCGTACGCCGGCGTCTACGACCGGGACCTCATCGAGCGCGCCGACGTCGTGGTCAACCTGGCCGGGACGCCCACGGTCGGCAACCCGCACTCGGGCCGGTGGGCGCGGGAGCTGCGGGAGAGCCGGGTGACGACGACCCGGGTGCTGGCCGAGGCGATCGCCGAGAGCCACCGCAAGCCCGCGTTCCTCGCGGGCAACGCGATCGCCTGGTACGGCGACCACGGTGAGCAGGTCGTGACCGAGGAGTCCGAGAGCGTCGGCGACGCCCTGCTGACCCGGGTCACCCGGGAGTGGCAGGACGCCGCGACCCCGGCGGCCGACGCGGGCGCCCGGCTGTGCCTCCTGCGCACCGCACCGGTGATGGACCGCCGCTCGGCGCCGCTGAAGCAGCTGCAGCTGCTGACCCGGCTCGGCCTGGGCACCCGGCTCGGTGACGGGCGGCAGCGGATGGCGATGATCTCGCTGCGCGACTGGGTCGGCGGCGTCGCCCACCTGGTCGAGCACGACACCGCCGCAGGACCGGTGAACCTGTGCTGCCCCGAGACGCCGACCAACGGCGAGTTCACCCGTGCCCTGGCCCGGGCCACGCACCGCAAGGCGCTGCTCGTCGCGCCGCGGTTCGCGATCCAGGCCGCCGCCGGGCCCTTGGCCCCCGAGGCGCTCGGGTCGATCAACCTCCGGCCGGCCGCCCTGCAGGAGTCGGGCTACCGGTTCCAGGACCGCACGGTCGACGACGTGATCCGCGCGGGGCTCACAGCCTGAACCCGGTCTCCAGGCGCTGCAGCTGCCGGTCGAGCTCGTCGATCTTCTCCTCCAGCGACCGACCGGAGAGCACGAGCGCCGAGAGGATCACGCCCATGATCGCGCCGCTGACCGCGATCGCCTCGGGGTCCTCGACCGTGCGTCCGGCCCGCTCCGCGACCATCTCGAGGAGCAGCCGGGTGGAGCTGATGAGGAACTCGGCGAACGCCGCCCGCAGCTCGGGCTCCGAGAGCATCAGCTCGTTGCGTTCGGCGGCCGCCGCGGCCTGGTCGGCGGGCATGTCCCCGAAGGTGTGGCGCAGGGCGGCCCGGATCGCCGGCACCACCGCGATCTCCGGCGGCTGGGTCCGGAAGGTCTCGATGAAGATCGGGTCGAAGTCGTCGGTGAGGACGACGGCGGCCTTCGTGGGGAAGTAGCGGAAGAACGTGCTCGGCGACACGTCCGCGGCCTCGGCGATCTGCTCGACGGTGGTGGCGGCGTACCCCTTCTCTGCGAACAGCCGCAGCGCCTCCTGCTGGATCTCGAACCGGGTCCGCGCCTTCTTGCGCTCGCGCAGACCCGGCGCTCGCGCCGCCGGGTCCTCAGCCGATCGGGTCGTGCTCATGCTCCGAGTCTGCCTCGACCGAGGCCGCGGCGGCGTCTCGACCCGCCAGCGCCAGCACGGCCAGCACCGCGCCCGCCACCGCCAGCGCGGCCGAGACCCACAGCGTGGCGTCCATCCCGTGGACGAACGCCGCGCGGGCGGCCACGAGCAGGTCGGGCGATCCCACCCGGTGCGCGACCTCGGCGGCGGCCACGACGCTGTCGCGGGCGGCCGCGGCGGCGGTGGGGTCGAGGTCGCGCAGCGGCGGCTGCTCGAGCGGCAGGTCGCCGCGGTAGCCCGCGTTGAGCACCGAGCCGAGGATCGCGGCACCGAACGAGCTGCCGACCATGCGCACCGACTGGAGCACCGCTGACCCCACGCCCTCGGCGTCGGAGGGCAGGACACCGAGGGCGGCATCCATCGCGGTCGGCAGCGACATCCCGAGGCCGGCGCCGCAGACCGCGGTCCAGGTCGCGCTCGCCCAGCTGCCGTCGCCGAGAGCGGTGGTCGCGCCCCAGGCGAGACCGGCGCCGAGCAGGAGCATGCCCGCCGCGATCGTGGTGCGCGCCCCGACGCGCTGGGCCAGCACCCCGGACGGCAGCGCGGTCAGCAACATCCCCGCGATCAGCGGCAGCAGCCGCAGCCCGCTCGCCTCGGCGTCCAGGCCGTGGACCGCCTGGGTGTAGAGCGGGAGGGTGAACAGCAGGCCCATCATCACGAACGACACCACGGCCGCCACCACGGTCCCGCCGGAGAAGGCCCGCGAGCCGAACAGCCGCAGGTCCAGCATCGGCTCGGGGGTGCGGCGCAGCCACCACACGAACGCCCCGACCAGGCCCAGGCCGGCGAGCACCAGCAGGACCGACCGCGCGTCGGTCCAGCCGCGGTCGCCGGCCTCGATCACGCCGTAGCTCAGCACCGTCAGCGCCACGGCCGAGAGCACGGCCCCGCCGACGTCGACCCGCCCGGCCCGGGCTCCGCGCGACTCCGGCATCAACGCGACCAGGGCGACGAGGGCGATCGCGACGACCGGCACGTTGATGAGGAACACCCAGCCCCACCAGGCGTGCGTCAGCAGCCAGCCCCCGAGGAGCGGCCCCAGCGGGAAGCCGAGCATCGTCACCGACATCAGCACCCCGAGTGCGCGTGGCCGCTCGGCCTCGCTGAACAGGTACGGCGTCGCCGCCAGTGCCATCGGCACGATCGCCGCGGCACCCACCCCGAGGACGACGCGGGCCGCGATGAACGAGATCGGACCGGTCGCGGCGGCGCACGCCACCGAGCCGAGCCCGAACACGACGAGCGCCCCCAGGAGGACCCGGCGCCGTCCCCATCGGTCGCCGAGGATGCCGGCCGGGATCATCGCGGCCGCGAACGCCAGCGCGTACGCCGTGACGAACCACTGGAGCTGTCCCGTGGTCGCCTCGAGCTCGTCGCCGAGGGTGGCCAGCGCGACGCTGAGGATCGTGGCGTCCAGGCCCACGGCCAGCAC
The DNA here is from genome assembly GCF_036401255.1 of Nocardioides sp. Classification (GTDB taxonomy): domain Bacteria; phylum Actinomycetota; class Actinomycetes; order Propionibacteriales; family Nocardioidaceae; genus Nocardioides. The sequence continues at coordinate 3,832 of NZ_DASWVI010000342.1, forward strand.
CGCCGGGACCAGCGACAGCAGCGCCCACCAGCGCCGCGGTGACTCCTGGATCGGAACGGTCATGATCGCCCCCGGGTTTCTGATAGTGACTGTCAATTTCCAGTGTGCCGATTTTGACACTCACTGTCAATCGATGGCGGTCACCTCCTCGACGCACCACGCTCCCCCGCGCCGGACGAGCGCGACCCGGTGCACCGAGACCGTGTCGCGGGGCAGGGCGCGGCGTACCCCCTCCCCGACGGCGACCGCCGACGCGAGCCGGTCCACGACCACCAGCACCAGGCGGTCGGCGGCCTCGCCCCGCACCTCGACGGAGAGCAGCTGCATCCGCATGCCGAGGACGCGCAGGCCGCGCGCCCGCCAGGCGCGCAGCATCGCGACATCGGTCGCGCCGGCCGCGCTGTGGCGCGTGTAGAGCGCCCGCAGTCCCGCGACG
>NZ_DASWVI010000343.1:0-13251 GCF_036401255.1 Nocardioides sp.
CCTCCCCCCCACGACCCAGCGTCCGACCACGGTTAGTCGAGCGCGCTGGTCTGGGTCTTGACCGTCGGCACGGGGTCGACGACGTCGGCGGCCTCGGTCACCCGCACCGGTGCTCTCACGCCGTTGACCTCCGGGCTGAGCTGCGGCTCGACGCGGAGCACCGCGAGCGCACCGCACAGCAGACAGCCCACGACCAGCGAGGTGATGTAGACGCTGCCGAGACCGTGGCCGACCAGGTAGCCGGCGACCGGCGGGGCGATGATCGCGGCGAGCTGGAACGACCCGGAGCTGAGCGCGTTGTAGCGGCCGCGGAGGTGGTCGGGCGCCAGGTCGTTGACCAGCGCCGGGACCGTCGGCTGCAGCAGCGTCTCGCCGAACGCGAACACCGACGCGCACCCGGCGACGAGCAGCGTCGCACCCCACGTGCCGGAGACCAGGCCGGTGCCGCCGAGCAGCACCCACGACAGCGACCACACCACCGACATCACCGCGATCACGCGGGTGCGGCGGCGTCCCTCGATGCGCTGCAGCACGACCAGCTGGAGCACCACGATCACGAACGTGTTGGCCGCGAACGCGAGCCCCAGACCCCGGGTGGAGACCTCGCCCACCGCCCGGGCGAACGCCGGCATGCCGGCGTTGAGCTGGGAGTAGCCGACGTACGACGACACGAAGCTGAGCAGCATCAGCGAGGCGACCGCGGGCCGGCGCATCACCTCGCGGTAGCTGACCGTCGGCGGGGGAGCGTCGTCGTCGTGGACGGGCCGGCCGGCGACGTGGCGCAACGGGACCAGCATGAGGAAGATCGCCGGCAGGTAGCTGACGGCGTCGCCGAGGTAGATCGCCTGGAACGTCGACAACCGGTCGACGTCGACGAACGCCCCGCCGGCGATGCCGCCGATCCCGATGCCGAGGTTGAGCAGCGTGAAGTTCACGCCGAAGTAGCGCTGCCGCAGCTCGGTCGGGACGACGGTGGCGATCAGCGTCTGGAAGCCCGGCCAGCTCACGCCGAAGCCGATGCCGGAGAGCACCAGCGCGGTGGCCGCCATCCACTCGCTGGAGGAGAACGCCATCACGGTGTTGGAGACGACCTGCAGGCACACCGCGCCCAACAGGATCCGGCGGGCCCCGAGCCGGTCGATGGCCGAGCCGCCCGGCCCGACGACGAGCAGGCCGAGCAACGGCGGCACGGCGAGCAGCAGGCCGACGTGGCCGAGCTCGAAGCCCCGGACCTCGTGGAGGTAGACCACGTGGAAGGGCAGCACCAGGCCGGTGCCGATGAACTCGAAGACCACGACCGAGAGCAGCAGCCGGCCCTCGCGGGGCAGGTCGTGCCAGAACGAGGCGAGCGTGGGACGGGAGGGGGCGTGCGGCGCGGTCATCGCCGAGCAGTCTCCCAGCGGTCGCCGACACCGCGCGCGCGGTTTTCCGACGGCGCCACGCACGTCACACCCGACCCCCCGACCGGGTGAGCATGGCCCCAGATACCGGGGGTACTGCCCCGGCATGCAGATGCCCCAGCCCCGCGGCCCGCTCACCGAGGAGCTCTTCGGTGCGCTGCGGTCCGGCTCCGACGACTTCTACCCGGTGCTGGCCGTCGGCGCCTCCGAGGGGGAGGACACCGCGCTGGCGCTCTGGGTGCTCCACGAGCTCCACTACCGCGGCATCGAGGGGGTGCCCGACGCACTGGAGTGGGACCCCCAGCTGATCCGGCTGCGCGGCGTGCTCGAGCGCGACCTCGAGTCGCGGCTGCGGGAGCGCTGGACCCCGCCCGGTGACCTGCGCTTCGTCGAGGACTTCTTCGACTGGCTGGCCGAGCAGGACGGGGCGTCGGTGGCCGGGCACGTGCACCGCGACGCCGACCGCGAGCAGGTGCTCGAGCTCCTGCGCGTGCGGTCGCTGTACCACCTCAAGGAGTCCGACCCGACCGCGTGGGTCGTGCCCCGACTCGGGGTGCGGGCCAAGGCCGCGCTGATGGAGCTGCAGTACGACGAGTACGGCGGTGGCGACCCGAACCGGCTGCACCACCATCTCTGGGCGCGGGGCCTGGCGGCCTGCGGCCTGGACCCGTCGTACTCCTATGTCGACGAGGCGCCGTTGGAGGTGCTCGAGCAGAACAACGCGATGTCGCTGTTCGGCCTGCACCGCCGCCTGCGCGGCGCCGCGCTCGGGCATCTCGCGGCGTTCGAGGCGACCAGCTCGCTGCCCTCGCGCCGGATGGCCCAGGGGCTGCAGCGGCTCGGGTTCCCCGCGGAGATCATCGACTACTACACCGAGCACGTGGAGGCCGACGCGGTCCACGAGCAGCTGGCGGTGCGCACGATCTGCGGCGGGCTCCTCGCCGAGGAGCCGGAGCTGGAGGCCGACGTGTGGTTCGGGGCCTTCACCTGCCTGGACCTCGAGGACCGCTTCGCCCGAGCCATGCTCGAGCGATGGGACGCCGCCGACGAGGCGCGCAAGGACGAGGTCGCGTGAGCGAGGACTACGACCACCCCGACGTCGTGCTGTGTCCCGGCGGCCCGATGCTGCTGCGCGGACGGCACGTCGTGGAGGACGCGGACGGGGTCGCGCACGAGACCACGCGACCGGTGACCGCGGTGTGCCGGTGCCACAAGTCGGCGTCGTTCCCGTGGTGCGACGGCACGCACAAGGTGCTGCCGGAGAAGCTCCGCCCGGTCTGAGCCCGCTGAGTCCGCTGAGCCCGCCGCGGGTCAGGGCCGCTCGAGCCGCACCAGCACCCCGCGCTCGCACCAGCGCACCTCGACGATCTCGAGGTCGTCGGTGAGCTCGCGCATCCGGTCGCGCAGGAGGTCGACCTGCTCGACGGTGCCGAGCTGGAGCAGCAGGCTGGCGCCGCGCATCAGGTGGTCCCGGGCGGTCTCGACGCACAACCAGGCCAGGTCCATGCCGTCGCCGCCTCCGTCGATCGCGAGCACCGGGTCCTCGGGGAAGCGGTCCACCTCGGCGCGGCGCACCCACGGCGGGTCGGCGATCACCAGCGCGAACCGCTCGCTGTCGGCCAGGACCTCGTCCATCGGGCCCTCGCGGACCTCGACCCGCTCGGCGAGCCCGGCCGCCCGGGCGTTGTGCCGGGCGTAGTCGCAGGCGACCGGGTCGACGTCCACGCACACGATCCGCCGGGTCGACCCGACGACCGCCAGCAGCCCGATCTGCCCGGCGCCGGCGCACAGCTCGAGGACCGCACCGACCGGTGCGTCCGCGAGGATCTCGGCGGCCCACTCGGACTGGGCCGTGGTCCACGGCCGCGGGCGCAGCACCCGGCCGTCGAAGGTGATCCGGAGCGGGCCGAACCCGACGGTCTCCGGGGCGTGGCTGACGGTGGTCATGGCCCGGAGGTACCCCTCCAGCGGCGCCGTCACGCCACGTTGAACGGGCGGAACTGCACCGAGATCCGCGGCCCCGCGTGGGCGACCTTCGGGACGGCGTGCTCCCAGGTGCGCTGGCAGGAGCCGCCCATCACGACGAGGTCGCCGTGGCCCATCTCGATCGAGATCGACGAGCCGCCGAGGCGCGGACGCAGCATCAGCCGACGGGGGTCGCCCAAGGACACGATCGCGACCATCGTGTCCTGCGACTTGCCGCGGCCAATCGTGTCGCCGTGCCAGGCGACGCTGTCGCGCCCGTCGCGGTAGTAGCAGCAGCCCGCGGTGACGAAGGGCTCGCCGAGCTCGGGGAGGTAGTGGGCCGAGAGTGCGCCCCGGGCCCGGCCCAGCACGGGGTGCGGCAGCGGGTCGCCGGCGCCGTAGGTGTGCAGGAGTCGGGGTACGTCGACCTCGCGGTCGTACATCTGGCGCCGCTCGGCACGCCAGGGCACGTCGCGCACGAGCGTCGCGAACACGTCGTCGGCGTCGGGCAGCCAGGAGCGGCACACGTCGACCCAGGCGCCCCGGGTCAGCGGGCGCCGCGCGGTCCCCTCGAAGCCGAGCGCGGCCACCGCGGGCGCCTCGAACAGCGTTCCCTGGAAGTCCATGCCGCGAGCATACGCCGAGATCGAACAGATGTTCGAGACCTACTCGGTGGCGATCGCGTCCAGGACGTTGAGCCGCGAGGCCCGGACCGCCGGCACGATGGCGGCCAGGACGCCGACGACGACGGCGATCACGAGGAACAGCAGCAGCTGCCCCAGGGGCAGCCCCAGGCTCGTGAGGTTGTCCTTCAGGGACTGCCGCAGCAGCGTGCCGATCACCAGGCCCAGGGCCATGCCGAGCAGCGCGCCGAGGACCGCGATCGCGACCGACTCCAGCGTGATCATCCGTCGCAGGCGCGAGCGGCTCATGCCGATCGCGCGGAGCAGGCCGATCTCGCGGGTGCGCTCGATGACGGAGAGGCCGAGCGTGTTCACGATGCCGATCACCGCGATCACGATCGCCAGCGCGAGCAGGCCGTAGATCATGTACAGCAGCTGGTTGACCTGGTCGCGGATCGAGTCGGCGAACTCCTGCTTGTCGTACACGGCCACGACCGGGGTCGACGCGACCGCGTCGTCCAGCGCCTTGCCGACCGCCACCGGGTCGGCGCCGGGGTCGAGCATGATGCTGACGCTGGTGTCCTGCCGCGGCACGCCGGCGTCGGCGAGGAGGTCGAGCGGGACGCTCACGTCGCCGGTGACCTCGCTGCCCTCGATGATCCCGGCGACCTCCAGGTCGAGCGCCTTCCCGGCGAGGAACGTCAGCTTCAACGGCGACCCGACCTCGAGCCCGTGGTCGTCGGCGAAGCCCGTGGAGACCAGGGCCTCGTCGCCGCGCAGCTCCTGGTGCCCGTCGGTCACCTCGAGGTCGTAGATGTCGTCGAACCCCGCGTCATTGCCGGTCACGAAGACCGTGGAGTCGTCCACCTGCGCGGCGGTCCACTGCTGTCGACTGACCGTCGCCACCCCGTCGACGTTCTCCAGGTCGTCACCGACGGCCGTGGTGAACGGCATGTAGTTGGTGCTCTGGACGAGGAAGTCGGCGGTGAACTGCTCGTCCACGACGTCGTCGACCGAGGTGTTGAGGGACGCTGCGAGGACGCCGATGCAGGAGACCAGGGCGAGGCCGATCATCAGCGCGGACGCGGTGGCGCCGGTACGCCGGGGGTCGCGCAGCGCGTTCTCTCCCGCCAGCCGGCCCGTGGTGCCGAACAGCCGGCCGAACAGGCCTCGGCACAGCACCAGCACCGGCCGGCCGATCACCGAGCTGATGCCCGCTGCGGTCAGGATCCAGATCGCCGCGGCGATGCCGACCCAGAGCGCGTCGGGGCCGGGCCCGCCGACGATGCCGATCACCGCGAAGACGACCCCGAGGGTCATGAGCACGCTGCCGATGATCGTGCGGCGGCGCAGGGAGTGGCGCACGGGCGTCGTGTCCGTCCGCATCGCGGCGACCGGCGCGACCTTGCCGGCACGCCGGGCCGGCAGGAAGGCGGCGACCACGGTGACGCCGATGCCGACGGCGTAGCTGAGGACCACCGACCGCACGTCGAGCGTCAGTGCGTCGCTCGCGATGTCGAGCCCGACCGCCCGGAACAGCGCGGCCAGCCCGCGGGCCAGCAACCAGCCCAGGCCGATGCCGATGGTGGCGGCCACGGCCGACATGACGACCGCCTCGATCAGCACGGACCGCGTGACCTGACGGCGTGCGGCGCCGAGCGCGCGCAGCAGCGCGAGCTCGCGGCTGCGCTGGGCCACGAGGATCGTGAACGTGTTGACGATGATGAAGCCGCCGACGATCACCGCGATGATCGCGAACACCAGCAGGAACGTGGAGATCACGTCGAGGAACTGGCCGACGGCGTCCTGCGACTCCTCCGCGACCTGGTCGCCGGTCACCGCCTCGAAGCCGGTCGGCGCCACGGCGCCGGCGGCTTGCGCCAGCTGCTCCTGAGAGACGCCGTCGGCGGCGGTGAGCGAGATCTGGTGGAACGCGTCGGCGCCGTCCAGGACCAGGTCCTGCGCGCCCTCGGTGCTGAACACGAGCAGGGTCGCACCCGCCGTACCGCCGCCGTTGAACTCGGCGGTGCCGACCAGGGTCGCCGTGCGCTCGGACTCGCCGAACGGCGCGAGCAGCTTCACCTCGTCGCCGAGCGCGTAGTCGCCGTTGTCGGCGGCGGCGTCGTCGAGGACGACCTCGTCGGGCGCGGTCGGCCAGCGGCCGCTGCTCAGCACCATCGGCGGTTCGCCCGCCATGTTGGGCCCGTCGGTGTGGTTGAAGGCCAGCGTCGGCGCGCCCGTGCCGCCGATCAGGGTGCCGTCGGAGGCGAGCAGGCTCATGCCGACGCCCACGACGTCGCCGTCGGCGCGAGCGACCTCGGGGAGTGCGGCGAGCTGGTCGACCACCTCCGGCGAGAGGGTCTGCGTCGTCGTGGCGCCGCCCGCGTCGAACGACGCCGTCTGCTCGGCGCGCACCACGCCGTCGGGGGTGGAGCTGTAGATGATGCTGTCGAAGGTCGACGACAGGCCGTTGCTGAAGACGAGGACGCCCGACAGGAACGCCACGCCCAGCACGATCGCCAGGCCGCTCATCACCAGCCGCACCTTGCGGGCGACCAGGTTGCGCAGGGTCAGCTTGAGCACGGCACGCCCCTCAAGCCTGGGTGGTGCGGGCCGCCGCCAGCTCCTGCAGGCGGGTCATGTGCTCGAGGATCTGCTCGCGCCGCGGGCGCTGGATCTCGTCGACCACCAGGCCGTCGGCGAGGAACACCACGCGGTCGCAGTACGACGCGGCGACGGCGTCGTGGGTGACCATCACGACCGTCTGGCCGAAGTCGTCCACGCTGCGCCGCAGGAACGCCAGCACCTCGGCCCCCGACGTGCTGTCGAGGTTGCCGGTGGGCTCGTCCGCGAAGACGATCGAGGGCTGGCTGGCCAGCGCCCGGGCGCAGGCCACACGCTGCTGCTGGCCGCCGGACAGCTCCGCCGGCCGGTGGTCGAGCCGGTCGCGCAGCCCGACCGCGTCGATGACCGTGTCGAGCCACTCCTGGTCGGGCTTGCGGCCGGCGAGGTTCAGCGGGAGCAGGATGTTCTCCGACGCCGTGAGCGTCGGGATCAGGTTGAACGCCTGGAAGACGAACCCGATCCGCTCCCGGCGCAGTGCCGTCAGCTCCTTGTCCTTGAGCCGGCCGAGGTCGGTCCCGCCCACCTCGACGGAGCCGTCGGACGGGGTGTCGAGGGCGGCCATGCAGTGCATGAGCGTGGACTTCCCCGAGCCGGAGGGTCCCATGATCGCGGTGAACCGGCCGGCCTCGAGGTCGAGGCTCACCCCGGCCAGGGCGTGCACGGCGGAGTCGCCGGATCCGTAGGTCTTGCGCAGGTCGACGGCGCGTGCCGCAGGAGAGTCGGTAGGGGACGTGACGGTCATGGCAGCAGCCTGCCGGAAGGTCGCCGACGCCCGCCATCGGGGAGACCCCTGAGTCTGCTCGAGGTCCTCCCTGCGTACGCCGTGCGATTGCCGCGGAACGAGCGCCGTGGGACGACGGATCTCGTGGCCCGGACTCCTCCGATCCGCGCGGTTCCGGCCGATCTGAGGACGCGGAGGTCCCCGACTGCCTAGAGTTCCCCTGTGGACGAGTTGCTGGTGACCGAGGGGCGTGCGCTCAAGCACGTCCAGGTGCGCGAATACGTGCGCACTCTCGTCACGGGGGCGGCACCCGGTTCACCTGCACCGTCTGAGCGTGAGCTGGTGCATCGGTTCGGGGTCGCCCGCATGACGGTGAGACAAGCGATGGACGCCCTCGTGGTCGAGGGCCTCCTGGAGCGGATTCCCGGGCGGGGCACCTTCGTGGCCCGCCCGCGGCGAGCTGTGAGCCGATTGACGAGCTACACCGAGGAGATGGCGCGCCGTGGCCTGCTGGCCGAGTCGCAGACGCTGCTCGCGCGGCGGGAGCAGGCCGGCCCGGGTGTGGCGCGTGCGCTGAACGTGACCGAGGGGGATGCGGTCATCCACTGGCGCCGGCTGCGGCGGGCCGACGGGGCCCCGATGTGCATCGAGGACGCGTACCTCAACGAGGTGCTGATCCCGGGCTTCCTGCAAAGCGGCATGCCGACGAGCCTGTACGACGCGCTCGACGCCCGCGCGCTGCGGCCGACCTGGGCGGAGGACTCCATCAACGCCGACGTCGCCTCCGAGGAGGAGGCCGGCCTGCTGGAGATCGCCCCGGGCACCTCGGTGCTGCGCCACTCGCGGCGTGCCCTGGCCGGCGAGAAGGTCGTCGAGGTCTCGCGCACTGTCTATCGCGCCGACCGGTTCACGATGTGGATCCAGGTGGGCAGCGAGGGATAGCGGCCCCGCCCCGCCCACCGGGGTCTCGACACGCCGGTCGCGACCTCGCGAGCTCGGTCGCGCGGCTCGCTCGACCGCCATCAGCGGGTCCGCTGGCGCGTCCCCGCTCACAGGCCGCCCAGCGGGGCGATCACGTCCCCGGACTCCTCGCACACCCACACCGGGTCGGGGCCGCCGAGGTCGGGCTGGATGTAGAGCGTGTGCAGGGGTGCGTCCGGGCCGCAGTCGTGGCACAGCGGCCAGCGCCCGACGCTCTCGAACAGCGCGTCCTGGACGTCCTGGGCGACCAGCCCGGCAACGTACTGCTCACCCTCCGGCCACTGCTCGGCCCACCACTTGCGCTGGGCGACGGCGTCCTCGAGGGCCGAGACCGCGGCGGCGGTCGCGTGGTCGCGGGCCTGCAGGTCGGCGAGCACCCGAGCCCGCGCATCGAACAGCAGGGCGTTGTCCATGGCCCCATCATGCCCCGCGGTCGGTTGCGCGCGGCTCCCGAATCGGGACCGCGCCGCGGCCTACCATGCCCCCATGAGCCAGGCGCTCCTCGAGGTCACGGTCCTCGATCCGCGCGACGTGCCCGGCGCCGCCGAGGGGGGCGCCGACCGGCTGCACCTGGTCGCCCGCGGGTCGGGTGTGGCGACCTCGCCCGAGCCTGCGCTGGCCTCCGCGGTGTGCCGCGAGAGCGATCTGCCGGTGTTCGTGCTGCTGCGGCTCAACGACACGTGGACGACCACCGGCGGTGAGCTGTCGCGGCTGATCGGCCTCGCCGAGGACTACCTCGCGTGCGGTGCGAGCGGGGTGGCGTTCGGGTTCCTCGACGCCGACCTCGAGATCGACCGCGACGTCTGCGGCCACCTGGCCGGCGCGCTGCCCCGCGTGCCGTGGACGTTCGGCCGCGCGGTCGACGACACCTTGGACCTGCGCCGCTCGTGGCGTCGCCTGCTCGAGCTGCCCGGCCTGGTGGGGGTCCGCTCGGCGGGCTCGCCCCGCGGGCTCGAGGCCGGGTACGACGAGTTGCTGGCGCTCGCGTCCGGCGACGCGTCCGTGGCCCGGCTGCTGATGCCGGGCGGCGGGCTCCTGGCCGAGCAGGTGCCGTGGCTGGTGCGGGCGGGGGTCCGCCAGTTCCACCTCGGGACGCAGGCGCGACCCGGGTCGTCGTACAAGGCCTACGTCGACGCCGGCCACGTGCGGTCGTGGCGGCTGCTGCTCGACGAGCTCGTGGGCCGCGAGCACGACCGGGCCGCACGCACCGCCGGATGATCCTCATCGACCCGCCGAACGCCCCCGGGCACGGCCGGCTCTGGTCCCACCTGGCCAGCGACACCTCCTACGACGAGCTGCACGCGTTCGCCGCGAGCCTCGGCATCCCCGCGCGCGGGTTCGACCGCGACCACTACGACGTGCCGGCCGACCGGTACGCCGACGTGGTCGCCGCCGGCGCCACCCCGGTGTCCTCCCGCGAGCTCGTCACCCGGCTGCTGGCGGCCGGGCTGCGCCGCCGCAAGCACGCTCGTCCCTGACGGCCCTCGGGGTCCCGACCGGCGGATCGACCCACCCCGAGGACGTCCGGGACTACCCGCCCAGGGCGGCCAGCTCGCGCGCGACGTTGGCGCGCGCGGCGGGCTCCCACGCGGCGCGGGCATGGGTGGTGTGGAACAGGTGCGGCTTGGCGAGCAGGTCGCGCAGCACGGCGGCCCGGCCGGTCCGGAACCGGTCGTCGGGGACCTCGGCGTACTCCTCGCGCACGGCGGCGGCGTACTCGGCGTACCGCTCGGGGTCGGCGGCCAGGATCGCCAGGTCGGCGTCGCAGAGCGCGCCCCCGTTGTCGTCGCCCCGCGCGGGCCGGTGCCGCTCGGTGAGCAGGACCAGGCGGACCACCTCCTCGACCACCTCGGGCTCCACCAGCGTGGGCAGCACCTCCGCCGCCCACGCGGCCGAGCGCCGCTCCGCGTGCGGTCGGGTGTCGTAGACGCTGTCGTGGAACCACGCCGCCAGCACCACCGGCATCCGGTCGAACGGCGCGCCCTCCGCGCACAGCTCGTGGACGCGCTCGAGCACCTCGGCCAGGTGCCGGGTGTCGTGGTAGCGCCGATCGGGGTGGGTGTACGCCGCGACGAGCTGCGCGCCGAGCTCCCGCGAACACGGCAGCGGCCAGGCCAGGAGCAGGTCCACGGGGCCATTGAAGACCCCCGGCGCCGAGAGCCGCTACCGTGTCCCCGCAACGAGAACATGTTCTAGGGATGGAGGGTCGATGACCGCGAGCAGGGAGCGGATCCGCGAGGTCGTGGACCGTTACGTCGAGCTGGTGGGCGCCGGCACGGCCGACGAGATCGTCGCGCTGTACGCCGAGGACGCGGTCGTCGAGGACCCCGTCGGCTCCGAGCCCCGCGTCGGGCATGGCGCCATCCGCGACTTCTACGCGACGCTGGAGGGCCTGGACCAGGCCACGCGGCTGCTCGCCGTGCGGATCGCCGGCGGCGAGGCGGCGTTCCACTTCGAGGTCGCCACGCTCGCCGACGGGGTGACCTACACGCTCGCGCCGGTCGACGTGATGGCGTTCGACGACGACGGGCGGATCACCAGCATGCGCGCCTACTGGGGCGAGGAGGACCTGGCCGTCGGCTGAGTCAGCGGCGCCCGGCCCGAGGCGCGGGCCTGCACTGCTGGGGCTGGTCCTTGTCGGTCGAGCGGGGCAGCTCGACGTCGCCGACGTAGGTCTCCTCGCCGGTGACGACCTCGACCGGCGCCAGGCTGCCCTGGGCGAACTTGCACCACAGGCCGCCCTGCATCCAGCCGCCGCTGTCGGCCTTGGGGTCGACGACGACCGTCATGCCGTCCTGGGTGGCGAGCCGGCCGGTCAGCTCGAAGAACCCATCGGCGTCCGCGACCGTGCTCGCGACGACGTTCTCGTTCGCATCGAGGAGCCGGACCTGCGCGTTCGCCATCGTGGTGGTCGGATCGCCGCCGTCGACGACGGTGCCGGTCACCCACCCGCCCCGCTGGGTGATGTCGAACTTGCCGAACGCCATCTGACCGGACCTCACCGTCGCGCGCTCGACGCTGCCGGTGCGGGCGAACCAGACGCCCGCACCGTCGAACTTCAGCGTGTAGCCGCCGGGGTAGAGCCCCTTGAACACCGCCGTGCCGTTGCGTGCCGTCGCGGTCCACCACTGCCCGGTCTTCCGGCTGGTGATGGTCACCGGGGTCGTGGCCCGCAGCCGCCCCTCGGGCGTGAAGAGGTAGACGGTCATGCTGCCGGCGCGCTCGGTGAGCCCGATGGCGAGGTTCTTGGGCCTGCCCGGCAGCACCGTGCCCGCCCAGGCGCTCTTGCCGGCCCACTCCTTGCGGCGGTCGTAGGTGAACACCGAGTACTGGCCGCGGGGGAGGCCGCCGATCGCGAACTGGCCCCTGCTGTTGGCCGTCGTCGTGAACGACTGCTGCCCCTTGTTGGCCGCCACGACCCGGGCGCCGGCGAGCGGCTTGCCGCCGGCCTTGGCCGTGCCGGTGATCGCGGCGCCGGGCCACAGGGTCACGGCCCGGGTCGTGATGTCGTTGGCCCGCACGGTCACCTGGATGTCGGTGGGCGCGTACTTGCCGACGTCGTACGCCGGGCGCTGGTCGACGAACTGCAGGTGATAGGTGCCGGGCGCGAGCCACATCGAGTAGCCGTTGGTGCGGCCGAGGTTGCGCTGCCCGAGGTAGTGCCACTGACCGCCGACCTCGTCGAACCACAGCATCTTCAGCGGCGGCCGGTCGTGCTGGGGGAACCGGATCGCGCCGTTGACCAGGGCCTGGTCGTCGGCGGCCTGCGCGGCCGGCCCGGGGACGGTCGTGAGGAGCGCTGCGAGCAGGGCCACCACGAACGCCAGCAGGCTGGCACGGCGACGGGCACGGGGAAGCATGTGCTCCAGCGTAGGGACGGCGGCTTCAGCCGCGCTCAAGCGCAGATCAGCGTTTGCTCAAGACGCAGCGCGGGTCGTGCGCTGCTCGCGGCCGGGCGCCATCGCCCACCGGATGGTCCCGGTCGCGATCCCACCGAGCGCTCGCACCACGGTGCGCTCGGACACCGGCAGCCACGGCAGCCGCAGCGGTCGGCGGGCCCAGCGGGGCATCAGTGCCACCGCGGCCGCCACCAGCACGCCGTACGGCACCCGCGCGGGCAGCGGCAGCGGCGGGCGCAGCAGCACGTAGGCGACCGCCTCGCGGGCCTCGGGGGTGGCGCGCAGCTCGGGGCGGTACGCCGCGAGCGTCGTCGCCAGCTCGGCCTCGGTCGTCGGCGGGTCGACGACGCCGAGGCGCCGCGCCACCTCTGCGGTCTGGGTGACGTAGCGGTCCCGGTCGGCGCCGACCAGCGGCTGCTTGCCGTAGACGGTGTGGGCCCGCAGGAAGCTGTCGATCTCGGCCGCGTGCACCCAGCCGAGCAGGTGCGGGTCGGAGGCGGCGTACGGCGTGCCGTCGGGCATCGTGCCGACCACGCGGTCGTGGATCGCGCGCACCACGTCCACGGCCCGCTGGGCGTCGTCGGCGTGCCCGAACGTCGTCACTGCGATGAAGCGGCTGGTCCGCGCCAGCCGGCCCCACATGTCGCCGCGGTAGCCGGAGTGCTCGGCCACGCCGCGCATCGCCGCCGGGTGCAGCGTCTGGAGGAGCAGGGCGCGGATGCCGCCGACGAACATGGAGGCGTCGCCGTGCACCCGGGCGATCGGGCTGTCCGGCTCGAACCAGCGCGGCCCGGGGCGGCCGTGGATGCGTGCGGCGTGCCGGGCGCCGTCCGGCCCCGCGACGCGCAGGAACAGCTCGTGGCCCAACCGCTCACGCACGCCCGGCATGTGTCGAGCCTACGGGGCAGCCCCGCAGGCTGCGCGGCTCGCAATCTCGCGGCGCCCGGAGGACCTGTCAGCCAGAACCCGCACGACACGCCGATCTCCACCGGCGTGTCGTGCGGGTTTCACCGGCCGGCCGGTGAAACCCGCCGGCG
>NZ_DASWVI010000344.1:0-6912 GCF_036401255.1 Nocardioides sp.
CACCGGCACCGGCACCGGCACCGGCACCGGCAACGACGCGGCGACGGCCACCGCTGCGAGCGAGAAGCAGTCCCGCGGGGTCGTGCTCATCGACACCACCCTCGTCGACGGCGAGGCCGCCGGCACAGGACTGGTCATCGACGCGACCGGCCTCGTGCTGACCAACTACCACGTGGTCGAGGGCTCCACCTCGGTCAGCGTGACGGTCGCGACCGACGGCACGACCTACGACGCCGAGGTCGTCGGCTTCGACCAGGGGGCCGACGTCGCGCTGCTGCAGCTCACCGACGCGGCGGGCCTGGACGTGGTCGACCTCGACGACGACGGCGACCCCGCGGTCGCCGATGCCGTCACGGCGGTGGGCAACGCGGACGGCCAGGGCTCGCTCTCGGCGTCGGCCGGGACCGTGGTCGCGCTGGAGGAGTCGATCAGCACCGCCGACACGGCGGTCGCCGCGGGCGAGGACCTCACCGGGCTGATCGAGACGGACGCCGCCGTGGTCGGCGGCTACTCCGGCGGCGCGCTGCTCGACGACGAGGGCGAGGTCGTCGGCATCACCACGGCCGCATCGCAGGCCGGGCCCACCGAGAGCTACGCGGTGCCGATCGACGACGCGCTCGCCGTCGCCGAGCAGATCGAGTCCGGCGTCGAGACCGCCACGGTGCAGATCGGCCCGACGGCGTACCTCGGCCTCGGAGTCGTCGAGTCGACCGACAGCATCGGCGTCGCCCAGGTCGAGGACGGTACGCCGGCGGCGGAGGCGGGCCTGGCCGCCGGCGACACCCTCGTCGCGGTCGCCGGCACCCGGGTCACCTCGCTCGACACGCTGCGCGCGGTGCTCGCGACCTACGAGCCCGGCGACCGGGTCGTGCTGCGCTGGACCGACGCCGGTGGGCGCAACCACCGGGCCGCGGTGACCCTCGCTGCTTCACCGGTGGCGTGAGGACCGGCGAAGTCGCCGGTCCGGCGTGCGGATGGCGGCGCGACTCCGCAGCCCGGACGTGACGTTCCTCCCGTTTCGGTCGAATTCCGCCAAAGCCCCGGACAACCCGCCCGTCCGCTCCTTAACTGGTTCGCATGGTGGGGACCGTGGGGGGACCCTCGGATGCGCACTCCGCAGACCGAGTGATCCGAGATGAGAACTGGGTGGAGCAGCTCGTCGCCGAGACGATGCGACGAGTGCCGGCGACGGTCACGCGGGAGGAGCTGACGTCGGCCGCGCTGGTCGCGGTGACGCAGGCGCACCGCGACCACGACCCGGCCACCGACGGCGAGTTCGCGGCGTACGCCACGACCCGGGTGCGCGCCGCCCTGGTCGAGACCCTCCGGGGGATCGACTGGTCCACCCGCGCCCGCGCTGTGCGCGCGGCCAGCTCGCCGGCCCGTCTCACCCAGGTGCGGCAGGCCGTCGCGATGCTGTCGGGCGACCGGCGGGCCGTGATCGAGGGCTACTTCCTCCAGCAGCGCCCGCTGCCGGAGCTGGCCGACGACCTCGAGCTCGACGAGTCCGAGGTGGGCCGGCTGCGCTCCGAGGCGCTGCACGCGCTGCGTCGCACCCTCGGCCACGCGCTCGCCGCCGACCCGCAGCCCTCGTCCGCCTCGAGGTGCAGGTTGCCACAACTCCGGCACCGGTCCAGACCGCCTATTAAATCAGGCCAGATCCGTGACAAATCGGTCGTTGTCCTTTTGACTATCCGTCATGGGGGAGATCGTGGGGGGACCGGCGCCGAGCATCGCCGAGGACCAGACAGCCGCACACCTGTCGCTGGTGGAGCACGTGGTCACCGAGACGCTGCAGCGCGTGCCGAGCTCGGTCACGCGCGAGGAGCTCACCGCCGCCGGGCTGGCCGCCCTCGCCACGGCCAGCTGGGAGTACCTGCCCGCCGCGGACGGCGACTTCCATCGGTACGCCGCAGCGCGGGTGCGCGCCGCCCTGGTCGACCTCCTGCGATCCATCGACTGGGAGGTGCGTGGGCGCACGGCGCCGCCGACGCCCGATCACGGCCGGCGTGAGCTGGTCCGCGCCGCGGTCGCCGCGCTACCCGCCGAGCGCCGTGCGGTGGTCGAGGGCTACTTCCTCGACCAGCGGTCCCTGCCGGAGCTGGCCGACGACCTCGACCTCGACGTGAGCGAGGTCGCGCGCCTGCGCACCGCGGCACTGCGCGCGCTGCGCCGTACCGTCGGGCCGGCGCTCGCCGTCGAGGCTCAGCCTCGACTCCCCCATGCTCAGTCCGGCAGCTCGGGCACGGGCTCCCCGCGCACCCTGAACCTGCGGTAGCTGTAGACGATCAGCCCGATCGCGATCAGGCCGGACGCGACCTGGGTGACGCCGGTCGCGGGGCCGCCCGGCAGCCACCAGCGCTCGCTCAGCGGCCACCACCCGGGCGCGTCCGGGCTCCAGATCCACACGACGCCGCAGGCGATGAGGCCGACCGCGACCACGGAGGAGAACGTGATGCGCTTCCAGTTCTCCACGCTCTCCGCGGCACCCCGCAGCGCGCGGACCTTCACCGGCTCGAGACGCCGCTCCGCCCACTCGTACTCCTGGGAGAGGATCACCAGACCGGCGAAGATCATCAGCAGCCCGGGTCCAGGCAGCACCAGCGCGGCGATGCCGGCGACCACCAGCACCCAGCCGAGGATCTCCAGCGCGACCCGGCGCACGACCGCCTTCATGGCCTGAACTCTGACACGTCCGCCCAACAGCCACCCGAGCGGCTACCGTCTCGCCCATGAACCGCCTCGCGGACTCCCTGCGTCGTCGCGTCGATCGCGGCTTCAACCGTGGTGTGCACGCGGCCTGGCAGTGGCTCGACCGCGCCGGCGAGATCGTCCCGGGCACCCGCGCGGCGGCGGCGTTCGGCAGCTTCGGTGCCGGCAGCTGCATCGACTTCCCGCCCGCGACACTGCTCAACTGTCGCTCGATCCACCTCGGCTCGGGGGTGCTGGTGGGCCGCCAGGCCACGCTGTCGGTCGGGTACGGCGCGGACGACCCGCACCTGCCCAACCGGGCCCTGGTCGTCGGCGACCGCTCGATCCTCGGCGCCCGGGTGAGCATCACCGCCCACTCCTCGATCACCATCGGCGAAGCGGTGTTCTTCGGGCAGAGCGTGTTCGTCACCGACGCCAGTCACGGCTACCAGGACCCCACGCGGCCGATCGGCCAGCAGTTCGGGGCCCACCAGCCCGTCTCGATCGGCGACGGCTCGTGGATCGGCCACGGGGCGGTGATCCTCCCCGGCACCCGCATCGGCCGCAACGTGGTGGTCGCCGCCGGCGCGGTCGTGCGCGGCGAGGTCGAGGACTTCGCGGTGGTGGCCGGCAACCCGGCGCGCGTCGTACGCCGCCTCGAGCCCGACGTCGGGTGGGTCGACTCCCGCGGCGGCGTGCGCCCGGTGCTCGAGGGGATGTTCGGGTCGGACTGAGAGGCCGGTCGCCGGTCGCCGCGTCGGCCGGTCAGGCCACCAGGCTGAGCTCGTCGCGGGACACCGCAGGGTCGTCGAGGTCGACCCGCACGGCGACGGGCACCAGGCGGGCGTGCACGTGCGCCGGGATCGAGATCCGCAGGAGGATCGCCAGCGAGCCGATCGTGGCGACCGCGGCGTAGATCAGGTTGGCGTCGATGTCGGCCAGGACCCCGTACGCGCCGGCGAGCAGCGCGTCGACGATCATCATCGCCCACGCCGACGCGGCGATCGCGGACACGTCGTGGCTGCGCCACGCAGTCAGGGCCGCCGGCGTGACGAGCAGCGCGACCGAGCACCCGAGCACGACGGTCGCCGGGGCCGGGCCGACCCAGAACGTCGAGAGGCCGGCGAGGCTCAGCGTGGCCAGCCAGACCAGCGGCAGCCACATCCGCTCGCGCGAGCCGCCACGCAGCCACGCCAGCACGGCCGCCCCCGCCGTCGCGGGCACCGCGACGGCGGCCGGGAGGGCGACCCAGATCTCGCGCTCGTGCACACCGAACACCGTCCAGGCCACGCCGCTGATCGTGGAGTTCGTGAGGGCGGCGATGCTCACGCCGGCGGCGTTGCCCATCTGGCGCAGCTTGCTGAACTGCGGGACCGAGTAGCCGACGGCGAGCAGGGTGCCGGCGAGACCGACGAGGGTGGCGAGGGAGAGGTTCACTTCAGCGGCTTTCAGCGCGGGCGCGCGAACGTACGTCGCGACCGCGGCACCTCCCGGTGCGGCGATCGCGACGTGGTGTGGATCTATGGTGGTGCGACAGGAAGATTACCCGTCTCAACCCGGTTCGACGAACGAATATTGCGTGAATGGACGCTGACTCGGGGTGATCTTCGGCACACCTGAGACCCAAGTGGGTTCAGAGGTCGGTGACCCGGATCCCCGCGTGCGCCTTGTAGCGTCGGTTGACGCTGATCAGGTTCGCGGTGAGCGCCTCCACCTGGTGGGCGTTGCGCAACCGGCCGCCGTACACCCCGCGCACCCCGGGGATCGTGCCGCACAGGTCCTGGACCAGGTCGGTGGCCTCGCGCACGTCGCCGAGCACGAGGACGTCGGTGTCGACGGAGGCGACCTCGGGATCCTCGAGCTTGACGGCGCTGACGTTGTGGAACGCGCCGACGACGGTGCTGTCGGGGAGCAGCGCCTGCGCCTGCTGGGCGGCCGACCCCTCCTCGACCTGGAGCGCGTAGGCGCCCTGCTTGTCGAAGCCCAGCGGGTTGACGCAGTCGACCACGACCTTGCCGGCCAACTGGGCGGCGAGCCCGGCGACCAGCTCGCCGTGGCCCTCCCAGGGGACGGCGATCACCACGAGGTCCGCGGTGGTCGCGGCGCCCGCGTTGTCCGCGCCGGTGACCCGGCCGCCCGTCGCCTCGGCCAGGTCCGCGGCGGTCGCGGTCGCCCGGTCGGCACTGCGGCTGCCGATCACGACCGGGAGGCCGGCCGCGGCGAAGCGGCGGGCCAGGCCACGGCCCTGCGGGCCGGTGCCGCCGAGGACGGCGACGGTCAAGCCGGCGAGAGACTCGGGGAGATTGCTCATGGCGAGCACTCTGTCAGCACCATGCGCTTCGCCGGGAGGTGCTCAGGGAGTGGGACCCCCCACACCGTGCAGCACGAGGTCGGCGAGGCGTCGGTAGGCCTCGGCGTCCGCGAGGCCGGTGGCACCGCCGATCTCGCCGCGTTGGATCGCCGACATCACCTGCGCGACCGCGGCACCGACGAAGGCCGCGTCGACGTCGCGCAGGGCGCCGGCGCGCGCCCCCGCGGTGAGCAGGTCCTGCACGCGCCGCGCCGCGAGGCGGGTGTTGTCCTGGTAGATCTCGGCCGCCGGGGCGTAGGCCTGCAGGTCGGCGTAGAACCGCTCCGACGCGGGCGCCAGCTCCGCGGCGACCGCCGTCAGGTAGACCGCCAGCCGGGCACCGGGGTCGGGCTCGGCGGCCACCCGGTCCTCGATCCGCGTGGTGGCGCGCCGGAAGAAGCCGCGGATGGCCGCCAGGACGACCTGCTCCTTGGTCTCGGCGACCCGGTAGATGGTGGTGCGCGAGCACCGCAGCCGCGCGGCCAGGTCGCCGATGCCGAACTCGAGGAACCCCTCGGCGAGGAACAGCTCGATCAGCTCGTCGAGGAGCCGATGGCGAGGTGGGGGCACGCGGTGACGCTATCAGTACCAGACGGCGTACTCTGGTACTCATGCCCGCTTCCCGCCTGCTGCCCACCGACGAGGCCGCCGACCTGATCGCCCTGGTCCGCCGGATCGCCGCCGACGAGCTCGCGCCGCGCTCGGCCGAGGCCGAGGCGACCGAGACCTTCCCGCGCGAGGTGTTCCGGATGCTCGGGCGCACCGGCCTGCTCGGGCTCCCCTACCCCGAGGAGCTCGGTGGCGGCGGGCAGCCCTACGAGGTCTACCTCCAGGTCCTGGAGGAGATCGGCGCCGTGTGGGCCAGCGTCGGCGTCGGCATCTCGGTGCACGCGCTGAGCTGCTTCGGGCTCGCCACGGTCGGCACCGACGAGCAGCGCGAGCGGTGGCTGCCGGAGATGCTCGGCGGCGAGCTGCTCGGCGCCTACTGCCTCTCCGAGCCGCACGCCGGCTCCGACCCCGCCGCCATGCGCACCCGGGCGCGGCTCGACGGCGACGAGTACGTCATCAACGGGGCCAAGGCCTGGACCACCCACGGCGGGTACGCCGACTTCTACAAGGTGATGGCCCGCACCGGTGACGGCCGCGGGGACATCTCGTGCTTCCTGGTGCCCGCGGACGCGCCCGGGCTCTCGGCGGACCCGCCGGAGCACAAGATGGGCCTCACCGGCTCGGCGACCGCCACGATGCGGTTCGACGACGTCCGGATCCCGGTCGAGCGGCGCCTCGGCGCCGAGGGCGACGGCCTCAAGATCGCGCTCGCCGGTCTCGACGCCGGCCGGCTCGGGATCGCCGCGGTCGCGACCGGCCTCGCCCAGGGGGCGCTCGACCGCGCGGTCGCCTACGCCCAGGAGCGGGAGACGTTCGGCCAGCGGATCATCGACCACCAGGGCCTGGCGTTCGTGCTCGCCGACATGGAGGCCGCGATCGAGTCCGCCCGGGCGACCACCCAGCACGCCGCCCGGCTCAAGGACGCCGGCCTGCCATACGGCCAGGAGGCCTCCGTCGCGAAGCTGGTCGCCACCGACAACGCGATGCGGGTGACCACCGACGCGGTCCAGGTGCTCGGCGGCTACGGCTACACCCGTGACTTCCCCGTCGAGCGCTACATGCGCGAGGCGAAGGTGATGCAGATCTTCGAGGGCACCAACCAGATCCAGCGGATGGTGATCTCCCGCGCGCTCGACCGCGGCGGCGCCGGCACGCTCACCGTCGCTCCCTGACCCGGGCCGGCCACCGCCCACCGCCCGCCGCCCCGCCGGGTCTGCCCACCACCCCCCGCGGCCGAGCGCCGCCCCGCCGGGTCTGCGGTT
>NZ_DASWVI010000345.1:0-26853 GCF_036401255.1 Nocardioides sp.
CGGCCGCACCGGCCACGGCGGCCGTGGGGCCGTGCGCGAGCACCGCGTCCTTGGCGCGGCCGAGGAGGACCAGCACGCCGCCGGCGCCGGTGGCGACACCGCCGGTCGTGGCGCCGACGTACGCCGTCGCCGCACCGCCGAGCAGCAGCGGCGCGAGCAGCGCCCCCAGCCCGGAGTTGACCTCGGTGAGCTCGAGGTAGATCGCGGTGCAGCGCCGGCAGTCCGCCAGGTGCTCCTCGACGCGGGCGCTGTCGCGCCGCGACAGGCCGCCGCGCACGTAGGCCCCGAGCTGCGCGCGGGTGCGCGCGCACGCGTCGTCGTCGACGTCTTGGGTGTGCATGGACAGGTAGGCCTGGCGCAGGCCCTCGCGCGCCCGGTAGGCGAGTGCCGACACGGAGTTGGCGGTCATGCCGAGCAGCACGGCGACCTCGGCGGGCTTCTGCTGCTCGACCTCGGTGTGCCAGAGCACCAGCTGCCAGCGCTCCGGCAGTGAGGCGAAGGCGCGTGCGGCGGTGGCACTCTCGAAGCTCTCCAGCGCGGTGTCGCGGAACGGTACGCCGGGGTCGAACGGCGTCAGGTCGCCCGTGGTGTGCAGCCGGGCGGTGGCGCGGATGCGGTCGACCTGCAGGCGGCGTACGGCCGTCAGCAGGTAGGCGCGGAACGCGAGGTCCGGGCCGCCCCCGCGCTGCAGGACCCCGAGCACCTTCGCGAACGCCTCGGAGACGAGGTCGTCGACCTCCGCGGGCGAGACCAGCTGCCGCGCCAGGCGGCGGGCGGCCTCGACGTGACGCGCGAAGAGCTCGCCGTAGGCATCGGTGTCACCGCCCCGGACGGCGGAGATCAGCTCGCCGTCGCTGGGACCCTCGAGGATGGAGACATGGCTGGCCACATCCCCCCAACGCGCCAGCACGGGAAAGATCACGGCCCCGAGCGTGAGAAAAAAAGTGACGAAGTTCGCGAGAACGGCGTCATGGACCCCGGACGGGGCCGTTCCATCCCCGCAGACCAACGAGGGGGAGCCACCGTGGGAAGGTTCACGACGCACCAGCGCCGTGCCGATCGGGTGACCACGGACGGCCCCGAAGCAAGGGGGGAGCTGTCCTCGCAGCAGCGCGCGGCCCTGCCGCCGCAGTTCGAGGCAGTCGGGGAGGCCCTTGCTTCGGGGTCGGGCACCATCGCCGCGTGCGAGGTGGCCGGGACCCTGCTGGCCCGGGACGGGCTCGCGCTCGACGAGGCGCTCGACGGGCTCGCGACCACCGCCCGCCTGGTGCTCGGCACCGAGCCGGACTTCGCCGCCACCCGGGCGTTCACCGTGGCCTGGAGCGAGGCGGTCCTCGGCTACCTGCACGGGCTCTCGTGCGACGACCCGCTCACCGGGCTCGCCAGCCTGGCCCACCTGCGCAGCCGGGTCTCCGACGTCTATCGCGGCGAGCCCGGCGCCGGCGCGCCCGTCTCGCAGTCCCACGCGCTCGTGGTCGTCGCGGCCCCGCCGTGGCCGGACGCCGCCTCCGGGCGTGACGACGTGCTGACCCGCGCCATGCGCACCGCGCAGCTCGGCGACACCGCGCGCGCGGTGTTCGCCGGACCCGAGACCATCGGGCACGTCGCGCCGGGCCGGGTCGTGGTGCTCGCCGGCCGCGACGAGCGGATCGGGCGCCGGGTCGGCCTCCTGCGCCGGATGCTCGACGGCGGCGCCGTCCCGCACACGCGGGTCTGGATCGAGGGCCTGCCCGACTCCGACGAGGCCGCCGGCCGGCTGCTGGACGAGCTCACGCGCGTGTAGCCGAACCGGGACCGCTGACGTACTGGGTTTCGACGCGCCGCTGCGACCTCGCAGGCTCGGTCGCAGGCCTGCTCAACCTCCCGCCCCACGCCGTGCACGACTCGGTCGTGCCCGGCTAGGGTCGGGACATGTGCGGTCGCTATGCGTCGAGCCGTCGGCCCGAGGATCTCGTCGAGGAGTTCGACATCGCCGACGTCCGCATCCCGGCTCCGCTCGAGGCCGACTACAACGTCGCCCCGACCAAGGAGGTGTACGCCGTCGTCGAGCGTCCACCGCACCGCGAGGAGCAGGAGCAGAGCGAGCCTCCCGAGCGCCAGCTGCGGGTGCTCACCTGGGGCCTGGTGCCGTCCTGGGCCAAGGACCGCTCGATCGGCAACCGGATGATCAACGCCCGGATGGAGACGGTCGCCGAGAAGCCGGCGTACAAGCGGGCGTTCGCGAAGCGCCGCTGCCTGCTGCCCGCCGACGGCTACTACGAGTGGTACCCCACTGAGGAGAAGACCCGCTCCGGCCGGCCGCGCAAGCAGCCGTTCTTCATCCGGCCGCGCGACCACGGCGTGCTCGCCATGGCCGGGCTCTACGAGATCTGGCGCGACCCGGCCCGGGCCGACGACGACCCCGACCGGTTCCTGTGGACGTGCACGGTGATCACCACCGAGGCCGAGGACGCCGTCGGCCACATCCACGACCGGATGCCCCTGATGGTCGAGCGTGAGCGCTGGGGCACCTGGCTCGACCCGACCGCGGCCCAGGACCACCTGCTCGACCTGCTGGTCCCCGCCGCTCCCGGAGCGCTCGAGGCCTATCCGGTCTCGACGCTGGTCAGCAACGTGCGCAACAACGGCCCGCAGCTGCTCGAGCCACTGCCGATCGACGGCGAGGACGCGTCGTGACGACCGTCGAGCGCCGCATCGACACCCCGCACGGCGAGGCGCGCCTCCTGGTCGACCAGGCGCGTGCCCCCGTGGCGACCGCCCTGCTCTCGCACGGCGCCGGCGCCGGCGTCGACACCCCGGACCTCGAGGCGCTGGCCCGGCACCTCCCGCGCAACGGCGTCACGGTGGTCCGGCTCGAGCAGCCCTGGAAGGTCGCCGGACGCAGGGTCGCGACGGCGCCCGCGACGCTGGACGCCGCGCTGGTCGCCGCCGCCAACCGGCTGCGCACCCGCACCCCGCTCGTGGTCGGGGGCCGCTCGGCCGGTGCGCGCTCGGCGGCGCGGTGCGCCCGTGGGCTCGCCGCCAGCGGCTGCCTGGCCCTGTCATTCCCGCTGCACCCGCCCGGGCGACCCGAGAAGACCCGGCTCGACGAGCTCCGGGGAGCCGGCGTACCCGTGCTGGTGGTGCAGGGCGAGCGCGACTCGATGGGACGGCCCGAGGAGTTCCCCGACGACCTCGACCTGTGCGTCGTCCCCGGCGCCGACCACAGCCTGAAGGTGCCGGCCCGGGGGCCGATCAGCCAGGACGACGCGCTCGCGATCGTGGTCGAGTCCGCGCTGGAGTGGATCGTCCGCGAGGTGGCCGGCGGAGTCCGCGGGAATGGTCGCGCCGGCTGAGGCGTTCCCTCACCATGCTGGCCGTGCTCGACCCACCCGCCCCGGGGCTACCCTGGGAGGCGATGACTGACCCCGACGCCCCCACCCCCGAGAGCGTGCTCGACCCCGTCGAGCCCGCCGACCTCGCTGTCGACGCCGGCGACGCCGTCGACGTCGCCACCGAGAGCGAAGCCGACCGCTCGGCGCGCTTCGAGCGCGACGCGCTGCCCTTCCTCGACCAGCTCTACTCGGCCGCGATGCGGATGACCCGCAACCCCGCCGACGCCGAGGACCTGGTGCAGGAGACCTTCGCCAAGGCGTACTCCTCCTTCCACCAGTTCCGGCCGGGCACCAACCTCAAGGCCTGGCTCTACCGGATCCTGACCAACACCTTCATCAACACCTACCGCAAGAAGCAGCGCCAGCCGCAGCAGTCGATGTCCGAGGACGTCGAGGACTGGCAGCTGCACCGGGCCGAGTCGCACACCTCCACCGGGCTGCGTTCGGCCGAGATGGAGGCGCTCGAGCACCTCCCCGACTCCCAGGTCAAGGACGCCCTGCAGCGCCTGCCCGAGGAGTTCCGGCTCGCCGTCTACCTCGCCGACGTCGAGGGCTTCGCCTACAAGGAGATCGCCGAGATCATGGAGACGCCGATCGGCACCGTGATGTCGCGGCTGCACCGGGGCCGCCGCCAGCTGCGCGACATGCTCTCCGACTACGTCCGTGACAACGACCTGCTCACCGTCGGGCGGGACGGTGGCGCGTCATGAGCCACGACCACGCACCGGAGCCGTCGTCCGAGGACTGTGCCGACTTCCTCGAACGCATCGTGTACTTCCTGGACAACGAGCTCGACGAGGGCGACTGCTCTGCCGTCCGCCTGCACCTCGACAGCTGCAACCCCTGCCTGGAGAAGTACGACCTCCAGCGCACCGTCAAGGCCGTGGTCGCGCGCTCCTGCGCCGAGGCGGCACCGGCGGACCTGCGCCAGCGGGTGCTGCTGCGGATCCGTGAGGTGCAGGTCCAGATCCGCGAGACGCCCTGAGCGGCTCCCACCGGGCCTGACCCACCGGGCCCGACCCACCGGGCCCGACCCACCAAGCAGAGAACCCCCGAGCCGATGGCTCGGGGGTTCGTGCTGTTCAGCGCTCAGGCGTTGGGGCGCTTGCCGTGGTTCGCGCCCTTCTTCTTGCGAGCGCGGCGCTTGCGGCCGGTCTTGCCCATGATCTCCTCCTGATCGGACGGTTCTGGCCCGTTCAGGGGCCGAGGGACAGTCTCTCAAACCCGGGGGCGTGGGGGAAATCGGGTCCACGGGGCGGGTCGTCCCCCGTCGAGACACCAGAAGTGGTCGTGGATCGGCCCGCCGGGCAGCCAGTTGTGGTGTCTCGACGGGGAACAGAGGCCTCAGAGCCGGGACAGGAACCTCTCGGCGTCGACGACCACGCGGGTGATCTCACCGGTCGCGACGACCTTGCCCGGCCCGCCCGGCCCGCCCGGGCCGCCCGGGCCGACGTTGCGGGCGGCGACGGTGAACCGGTGCAGGCGACCGTCGACGTACGACGCCGACGCGGTCACCTCGACCTCCTGGCCGACCGCGCTGGCGGCGAGGTGCTCGACCTCCACGCGGGTGCCGACGCTCGTGGCGCCCTCCGGCAGGGTCGGGTCGATCGCGGCGCACGTCGCCGCCTCGAGCCACGCCAGCAGCCGGGGGGTGCCGAGCACCGGCAGGCTGCCGGAGCCGACGGCCGCGGCGGTGTCATCGTCGCCGACCGTGAACCGCAGCGTGGACTCCATCACAGCTCCATCCGGAACGCCAGCAGGTCGACGCCGGGGACCGGCGACCAGTCGCGCTCGGGCAGCCGCCGGAAGCCGAGGCGCTCGTAGACCCGGTGGGCGGCCGACATCTCGGCGAGGCTGGACAGCACGACCGCGTGGGCGCCGAGGTCGCGGAACCGGCCGAGCACCAGCTGCATCAGCGCCTCGCCCACGCCGCGGCGCTGGACCGTCGGCGCGACCGCGAGCATCCGGAACTCGCCCTCGCCGGGCCGCCCGATCTCGCGCCACGGCGAGCCCTCGAGCGCGACCGTCACCGTGCCGACGACCGCGCCGTCGAGCTCCGCGACCCACAGCTCGGCCTCGCGGTCGCGGGCCGCGGCATCGCGCAGCCGCGCGACGTACGGGTCGGTGGGACCCAGGGTGAACTGCTCGTACGCCGCGACCGTCACCTCGCCCGCCACCGGGAGGTCCTCGGGGCGCGCACGCCTCAGGACCACCTCGGCGTGCGGATCAGACACCGAAGCTGTTCCGCGGGTAGGTCGCGGCCACGTCGGTGATGACGTTGACGAGGTAGGGCACCCCGGACGCGAAGGCGCGGTCCAGAGCCGGGCCGACCTCGCGGGGGTCGGTGACCGTCTCGCCGGCGCCGCCGAGGGCGCGCACCACCTGGTCGTAGGCCGTGCGGGGTGCGAGGTCCGCGATCACGTCGTAGCCGTAGAGCATCTGCATCGGGCCCTTCTCCAGGCCCCAGGCGGAGTTGTTGCCCATCACCATGACCACGGGCAGGTTGTGGCGCACGAGGGTGTCGACGTCCATGAGCGAGAAGCCCGCGGCGCCGTCGCCGAGCAGCAGCACGACCTGGGCCGACGGCCGGGCCAGGCGGGCGGCGATGGCGGCGCCCAGGCCGGCGCCGAGGCAGCCGTAGGGGCCCGGGTCGAGCCAGCTGCCGGGGCGCTTGGGCTCGACGAACTTGCCGGCGAAGCTGACGAAGTCGCCGCCGTCGCCGATGACGACCGCGTCGTCGGCCAGCCGCGGGACGAGCTCGCCGTAGATCCGGGCCGGGTGGATCGGGTCGGCCTCGGCGCCCAGCAGCGCGGCGTCCCGCTCGACCGCGGCACCGACCGCGCCCTGCAGGTCGCTCACCCAGGAGGTCCAGTCCGGGCGCCGCACGATCTGCTCCATGCCGGCGAGCAGTCCGTCGAACACCGCGGTCAGATCGCCGGAGACGGACGCGGCCAGCTCGGCGTGGCCGGAGAGCTGCCCGGGGGAGTCGGCGACGTGGACGACCTGGGCCGGTGCCGCTCCGTCCTTCCCGCCGAAGACGCCGTAGCCGAGCCGGAAGTCGAGCGGCGTGCCGACGACGATCACCAGGTCGCTGCCCCCCAGGGCCTGGGAGCGGGCCTTGGTGACCAGCAGCGGGTGCCCGCCGGGGACCACGCCGCGACCCATCCCGTTGGTGATCGTCGGCACCCCGACCGCCTCGACGAACCGCAGCGCGGCCTCCTCGGCCCGGTCGGCCCACACGTCGGTGCCGAGGATCAGCACCGGCCGGGAGGCTCCGGCGAGGAGCTCGGCGATCTCGCTCAGCGTCTCGGGGTCGGGATCCGCGCCGCGGGTCGCCGCGATCTGCGGCAGCTCGCCGCCGGCGGTGTTGAACAGCTCGTCCATCGGCACGTCCACGAAGACCGGTCCGCGGTGCGGTGACCCGGCGGTCGTGAACGCCTGGTGCATGCCGTCGACGACGTCGGCGGCCGTCGGGATCGTCCGCGCCAGCTTGGACACCGGCGCGAAGATCGGCGGCTGGTCGAGCTCCTGGAGGGCGCCCGTGCCCCACCGGCCCTGCGGGGCGCGGCCACCCACGACGACCATCGGGGAGCCCGCGAACTGGGCCTGTGCGACCGCGCTGAGCCCGTTGGTGACGCCCGGCCCGGCCGTGAGGACGGCGAGACCGGGCACACGGGTGAGCTTGCCGGTGGCCTCGGCGGCGAACGCGGCCGTCTGCTCGTGGCGTACGTCGAGCAGCCGCAGCGGGGTCGCCGACTTCACGGCTCCGTCGTACAGCGGGAACACGTGTGCGCCCGAGAGGGTGAACATCGTCTCGACACCATGCGCCTGTGCGACGGCGACGGCGAGCTCGCCCGCGTGGCCGTTGATTTCGGTGGACATGGTGCGAAGGTTACTCACCCGTAGCGGCGAGGTACGCGGCGTTCGTCGACTTCAGCGCGTCGAGGACGACCAGCAGCAGGTCTGAGCGGACCTGGGGCGGCCGCGCGCCCAGCGAGAGCTGGAGGTAGAGCGCCCGCAGGTAGGCCTCGGCGTTGCCGCCGGCGAGATAGGGGTCGCGGTCGTCGTAGGACGAGCGGGTGCCGGCCGCGGCCGCCAGCCGGGCGATCCAGGGCTCGAGCACCCGCAGCGGGACCACGTTGCGGCGCAGCACGTTCATCGTGGCGTAGGCGAGCCGGTCGGGCTCACCGGTCGTGAACAGCCGGTCGACCGGCTGGATCACGCGGTCGGCGACCACGTCGAGCAGCACGGTGAGCTCGGGGGTGGCCAGGTGCGGGGAGCTCGCGAGGATCGCGAGCGCGTCGGCGCCGTGGGCGACGGCGTGGGCCCAACCCTTGCCGGGCACGTAGCCGCGCAGATCGCGCTCGCGCAGCAGCCAGGTGGCGAGCCGGTCGCCCCACTCGAGGATCTTGCCGCCGGGCAGCAGGGGCCGGCGGTTGTCGCGGGCGATGCACTCGCCCAGCACCAGGGCCGAGAAGCTGCGCCGGAAGATCGTGTCGGTGTTGCGCTCACCGAGACCGACCAGCAGCCCGAGGGCCATCCCGTCGCCGAGGCCGCCGAGCAGGTCGTCGTAGACGCCCCGGTCCAGCCAGGTGGTGAGCGTGGGGTACGCCGTGCCGTCGCGCAACGCGGGGTCGGGGTCGCCGAGCATGCGTGTGAGCTCGGCGGTCAGGTCGTCGAGCGGCCGGTCCGACGGGACCGCGAGCCCGTCTGCGTGCACCTGTCGCCAGTATGACCCGGACATGGGGCCCATCCTGCCAAAGCCTCGGCGAACGTCCAGAGGCGGTCCACGGTCACCCGCCCCGGGCGGTGCGTCCTACGCTTGCCAGCGTGCCGACCCTGACCGAGCTGGTGCGCAGCCACACGGACCTGGACGACGAGGACGTCGCCTGGCTGCAGCTGCTGCAGGCGGACTGGCAGATCGTCGCGGACCTCTCGTTCGCCGACCTGGTGCTGTGGCTGCCCGACCACGAGGGTCGCGGCTTCTGGGCGGCCGGGCAGATGCGCCCCACGACCGGGCCGACGGCGTACGTCGACGACGTGATCGGCACGTTCGTGCCGGTCGGCCGTCGGCCGCTGATCGACGCGGCGTACGCGCAGGGCAGGCTGGTGCGCGAGGGCGACCCGGAGTGGCGCGACGACGTGCCGGTGCGCGTCGAGACCATCCCGGTCCGGCGCGGCGGGCGGGTGATCGCCGTGGTGGCCCGCAACACCAACCTGCTCGGCGTCCGGACCCCGAGCCGCCTCGAGCTCTCCTACCTGCAGACGGCCGCGGACCTCACCCAGATGATCTCGCACGGGTACTTCCCGGCGCCGGGACAGCGCAGCGACCATGCCGACTCGCCGCGCGTGGGCGACGGCTTCCTCCGCGTCGACGCGACGGGGCGGGTGGAGTACGCCAGCCCGAACGCGCTGTCGGTCTATCGCCGGCTCGGGCTCTCGGGCGACCTGGCCGGGGTGTCGCTCGCCGAGCTGACCCGGGACCTGGTGCCGCCGCGGCGCCGGCCGGACGAGGAGACGCTGAGCGCGGTGCTGGGCGGCCGGGCCTACCGCGACACCGAGATCGGCACCGACACGGTGGCGCTGATCGTGCGCGCGATCCCGCTGCGCCCCCAGGGCGACCACATCGGTGCCCTGATCCTGGTCCGCGACGTCACCGACCTGCGCCGGCGCGACCGCGAGCTGGTGACCAAGGACGCGACGATCCGCGAGATCCACCACCGCGTGAAGAACAACCTGCAGACGGTGGCGGCGCTGCTGCGGCTCCAGGCGCGGCGGATGGACTCCGAGGCCGCGCGGCTGGCGCTGGAGGAGGCGGTCCGCCGGGTCGGGTCGATCGCGATCGTGCACGAGACGCTGAGCCAGGCGGTGGAGGAGCGCGTCGACTTCGACGACATCATGGACCCGCTGGGGCGGATGGTGACCGACGTGAGCGCACTGGGCAGCCGGGTGCGCGTGGTGCGGGACGGCTCCTTCGGGGTGCTGCCGTCGGACACCGCGACCGCGCTCGCGATGGTCGTCACCGAGGTGCTGCAGAACGCCGTCGAGCACGGCTACGACGGCGCCGACCCCGAGGTCGCCGGCGAGATCCGGATCACCGTGCGGCGGCTGGTCGGGCGGCTGCACGTGACGGTCGACGACGACGGCCGCGGCCTGCCCGAGGGCTTCGACCTGGACGCCTCGACCCATCTGGGTCTCTCGATCGTGCGCACGCTCGTGGAGTCCGAGCTCGGCGGCGTGCTCGAACTCGGGCCCGGACCCTCCGACCACGGGACCCGGGCGGCGTTGGACATCCCCCTGGAGTGATGTTCTGGGAATCCGCTGGGTCTCGACACGCCGGTCGCGACCTCGTTCCTCGGTCGCGCGCCTTGCTCGACCACCATCAGCGGATCCACTGGAGTGACTCGGTCTCGACCCGGCGGTCGCGACCTCCTTCGTCGGTCGCGCGCCTTGCTCGACCTCCCCGAGCCCACGCAGCGAGCTCGTGCCTCGCTCGCTGCTGCTCGGTGACGCTATGCCGTGCGGACCCGCGCCCGCGCGTTGCGGCGCTTGAGCGCGCGCCGCTCGTCCTCGCTGAGACCGCCCCACACGCCGTGGTCCTGGCCGGCCTCGAGGGCCCACGCCAGACACTGCTCGCGCACCTCGCAGCGGCGACACACCTGCTTGGCCTCCTCGATCTGGAGGATGGCCGGACCGGTGTTGCCGATCGGGAAGAACAGCTCCGGGTCCTCGTCGAGGCAAGCCGAACGATGGCGCCAATCCATGGCTGGGAGATCCCTCTTTCCTACAAGTCATCGTGCAGGTCAGGGGCAGACAAGACCTGCGGTGCCCGTGGAGGCACAGCGAAGTGAACGCATTCACGAGCGCCCACCAAGGGTGGCAACCTTTGGACCGTTAAACAAGCCCTACCAGCGGTCGGTTTCGTCACAGACGTCACGCGGGTGTCACGGCCGCCCACGGCCCGAGGCTCGTGTCGCGGTCCCTCTTCTAGGCTCCACCCGTGACTCTACGCCGCCCATCCAACCCGGCCCCGCTGGTCGCCGCCGCATCGCTGGTGGTGGTCGAGGCGCTCGTGCTGCTCGGCTACGCCGTGCTGGAGCTGGCCAACATCTCCTCCGGTCGCGCCGCCGTGGCGCTGACGACCAGCGTGTTCTTCGCGGCGTACGGCGCGCTGCTGATCGCCGCCGCACTCGCCGTGACCCGGGGTCGCTCCTGGGCCCGCAGCCCGATCGTGCTCGCCCAGCTCATCCAGCTCGGGGTCGCGTGGAGCTTCCGCGGTGGCGACACGACGCTCGTGGCGGTGGGGCTCGCGGTGGTCGCGGTGGTCGTGCTCGCCGGCCTGCTGGCGCCCTCGAGCGTCGACGCGCTGGCGGACCGGGAGGACTAGCTTCGTTAGTCCGAGACCTCGAGCGACGTCCGCAGCTGCTCGAGGGTGCGGTTGAGCAGGCGCGAGACGTGCATCTGCGAGACCCCGATCTCGTCCGCGATCTGGGACTGGGTCATGTTCTTGAAGAACCGCAGCAGCAGGATCTTCTTCTCGCGCGGCTCCAGGCGGTCCAGGAGCGGCTTGATCGACTCGCGGATCTCGACGTGCGCCAGGGCCTCGTCGTCGATGCCGATGGCGTCGAGCATGGTGGCGGTGCTGTCCTCGCTGTCGTCGGTGGCGTCCAGCGAGAGGGTGGAGTAGGCGTTGCTGGACTCGATGCCCTCCACGATCTCCTCGACGGTGCAGCCGATCTCGGCGGCCAGCTCGCGGGCCGTGGGGGAGCGGCCGAGGGTCTGGGTCAGGTCGGCGGAGACCGTCGTGATCTGCATGCGCAGCTCCTGCAACCGGCGGGGCACGCGGATCGCCCAGCCCTTGTCGCGGAAGTAGCGCTTGATCTCGCCGATGATCGTCGGCGTCGCGTACGTCGAGAACTCCACGCCCCGGTCGGCGTCGAACCGGTCCACGGACTTGATCAGCCCGATCGTCCCGACCTGGACGAGGTCCTCCAGCGGCTCGCCGCGGTTGCGGAACCGCCGGGCGCAGTGCTCGACGAGCGGCAGGTGCAGATGCACCAGTGCCTCCCGGGCCGCGTCGCGGCTGGGCGTCGGTGCGTCCTCGTCGCGGAGCACCGCGAACAGCTCCGCGCTGCGTTGGCGCGTGACCTCGACACCGGTCGGTGCCTCCTGGTCCTCGCCGCCGTCCCCCGTGGCTGCGAACATCTCAGATCTCGGCTCCCGGTAGCCCGGACTCCATGGACACCGAGATCGCGAACACGCCGTCGCTGCTCTCGGCGGAGGCCGTGGTCGCGAGCGTCGTGAGCACCTGCCAGGCGAAGCTGTCCTGGTCGGGCTGGACGTCCTCGTCGACCTCGACGCCGATCCACACCACGAGCTCGGTGGGGCGCAGGTAGAACCGGCAGGTCAGGTCCGAGCCCGGGCGCGCCTCGGGGAGCACCATGGCGCTGGCCTCGCCGACCGCGATCCGCAGGTCCTCGATGTCGTCGATGGGGAAGTCCATCCGGGCGGCGAGCCCGGCGGTCGTGGTGCGCAGGACCGAGGCGTACGCGCTGTCCGCGGGCAGTCGGAGCTCGACGTCGGCTCGTCCGTCGGCGGATCCCGGGGCCGAGCCGATCTGTGCGCCGATCGAAGACATGTCGTTCGTCCTTCGGGAGTGGGAGGTGGACAAGGCCCCCAGGGGACCGGGCACGGCCACGTGCTGGCCCGAAGACTAGTCGGGACCGGCCTCCGGGTGTCGTACCCGGGGGCCGGTCCCGCCAACCATGATGGTGCGCTTCGGCTCAGGCCTTCTTGGTCTCCTTGTGGGCCACGCTCGATGGCGGTCGATGGCCATGGCCGACAAACGTGGGTTGAACTGCAGAAACGCGTTGGCAGCATCGGGACGCAATTGGAGCTCCTGCGGACTCATTGCGGACCGCGGCACAGCGTCCACGCGGACTTCCATGTGCGCATGGGTCAAGTCGTCCGGCCTGGAACTCGATGACACGTCTCGCGAGTTCCATGGGCCCGTCGTGGCGCTACGACGTAGCCACCCGTCGAGAGTTTCTGCCTTCTGGACCACGTGTTGCCCCAGCCTTGCCCAAGTCACCTCTGCTCGGGTCGGTGTGGCCGAGCGGGCCCCATCGTCATTGCGGCTGGAGCCGTCCGTCACGAAGGTGGATGGCGTGGTCGCAACGGGCGGCGAGAGCGGGATCGTGGGTCGCGATCAGCAGCGTGGTCTGAAAAGCGTCGCGCAGGTTGAACAGGAGCTGGAGGATTTCCTCACCAGTGTGGGTGTCGAGGCTGCCGGTCGGCTCGTCGGCCAGGACGATGCGGGGATGATTGATCAGTGCCCGGGCGATCGCCACGCGCTGTTGTTGACCGCCGGACAGCTTCGTGGCTGGTGAGTTCTCTCTGCCGGCGAGGCCGACGGCGTCGAGGAGTTCCTCGGCGCGCATCCTGACATCGGCGCGCTCCTGGCGGCTCATTCGCTGCGGGATAAGCGGCACGGTGACGTTGTCGAGCACCGAGAGTGTGGGGAGCAGGTGGAAGCGCTGGAACACGAAGCCGATGGTTCTGCGATACCGGGCGAGCTCCCTCGGGGTCAGTCTGGTGATGGTCTGGCCGTTGACGACGATGGTGCCGTCGTCGGGCGTGTCAAGGGCGCCGATGAGGTGCAGCAACGTCGATTTACCCGAGCCTGACGGACCGGTCAGCGAGGTCGCGGCGCCATCTGGGATGTCGACATCGATGCCGTCAGCGGCCACGACGTCTGCGTCTAGGGTGCGGAAGGTCTTGCGTACACCGCGCACGCTGATCGCGACCTCATCGCGGTGCTCGACGACCGCAACCGCCTCGAGATCGTCGCGATCGCCTGGGTTGGTGTTCGTCATGCGTCCTCCGTCAACAGCTCGGCGGTCGGGATGTGAGTGACCATTGCGGTGGCGGCCAAGGCCGACAGCGCGGCAAGGAGGCTGGAGATGGCCCAGACCGCAACGCCCCATTCGATCACGGTCGAGGTGAGGCCTCCGGCGAGCACGGCCGTGACGCCCAGGCCGCTCAGCCCGCCCAGGGTGGCACCGAGGATACCGAGCATGGCCCCCTCCGCGGTGATCAGGTACCTGAGCTGACCTTCGGCCCATCCGATCCCCCGCAGCGTGGCCAGTTCGGTCCCTCGGTCTCGGATGTTGAGGTACATCACGTTCGCCACGCCGAGGCAACCGAGGAGCAACGTCGCGATCGTGGCGACGATGTCGACGGTCCGGGTCTGGATGGAGACGGTCTCGCCGAGGACGGTCCCCACGATCGCACCCTGGAAACCCAGAACGATCGCGGCCAGGATCGTGGCGGTGGCGACCGCGATCATCAGACCGAGCGCGGCCAGGGCGCTCCTGGTCCGTGACAGCCCGAGATTGAGCCAGGCGAGCCCGATGACGCGAGCGGCATGGTGCGGACGGCGTGGCTCGCTCACGGCGGGCTGCACCGCCTCGATCGGATCGGCCCGGGCGGCCAGAATGGCGGGCACGGCACCCGCGACAGCGGCGACGCCGATGGCGATCGGGAGCGCGAGTGCCGCCCGTGGCAGGTCCACGGCGGACCCAAGAGCCCGACCGAGCACCCAGGAGAGCACGGCGCTGGCCAGGCCGGCGACGCACGCCACGACGAGGAGCTCGTAGGCGACTGCTCGGAAGAGTTGCGCCTTGCTCCAGCCCAGGCTCGCCAGGACGCCGAGCTCGGTACGACGGCCCCGGACAGCCGCGACCGCGGCGTTTGCGATCGAAAGGGCCGAGACGAGCAGGACCAAGGCGAACAGGGTGAGGGACTTCTTGTCGACTGCGGTGAGGATCCTCGTTGCGACCCCCTTGGTCACCCACCACTGCTGAAGCGCCAGTTGCGGCCGGCCGTGGTCACCTGCGGGCAAGAGCAGGCCCTGAGCACCGGCAGAGGAGCCCGTCGTGATGTCGACCTCGAGGCCGGTCGCATCCTTGATGCGCTGGGCGACGATCCTGATCCGCTCCCGGGAAGCCTCATCCGCGACGCTCGCATCGGCCACCCGGACCCGGATCGCGGAGATAGGCGCGGAGGCCGCCGCCCCGCTCCAGCCGCGGGTCAGCTGCGGGATTGCCTCGAGAGTGGTGATCATCGTCGGCGGTGGTTGGACCAGCCCACCCAGGTCGGTCGACGGTGCCAACGGCCGGTTGTCGAGGGCGTTCGTACTGGCCTGGTCCGCTCCCTCGGTCGGCGCTGCCGAGTATCCGGCGAGCACCTCGTCGGTCAGATCCGTGATATGGCTGAGCTTGGCGGGATCGAAGGTCCCCTGTAGTCGCAGGGTCGCGGGGGAGGCCGGCGTGCCGGCGACCGCGGGCTCCTTGGCCGAGTTGGTTACCTCTCTCGCGGCCGGTTCTCCGCTTGCTGGTGCCTGAGCGGCGAGGTCGAACCCTGGCGGCTGCTTCCGCAGTTGGACCTCGAGACGCTCCGAGGTCACCACCAGGCGCGGCATCCCCACGTGTCCGAGCTGGGTGATCTCACCGGGGAGGAAACGGGTCGGACGGCGTTGGCCGTCGATCGGCTTCGTCGTGCGGAATGCCTCCATGAGCTGTGCCTGGGCGGCCGCGGCGTCGACTACTTGTGTGGTGACCAGGCTGGCGGGCAGCTTCACAAGGTCCCCGGTGCCGACTCCCGCCAGGACGGCCCGACCGGCGGAGTCCGGAAGGCCTGACAGCGTGATAGTCGCCGTCTCGTCGACCCCGGGCTCGTCCGAGACCAGCACAGGCACGCCCTTGCCATCCACCGAGTCCGGGTACTTCACGGAGGCCCCGGCCAGGGGATCGCCGGAGGTCACCGCACCGTCGAGACCCACCAGCGCGTCCTCACTGGCCGGGTCAACCGCCGCGATCACATAGGAGAACGGGAAGTCCACCATCGCCCCACGAACACCGTCTCGTGCGAACTCCTCACCGACGTGACCGTGACCCACGCCGCCCCTCGTGCGAGAGAAGCACAGCAAGTTCGCCGGCCTCTTCTCCGGCGACACCTCGTCGGAAGGTTCGACCGGACAGATCGCGTGAGACTTGCCGGTCCCGTCCTCGAACAGCCACGGCCCCTCCCCCAAACCCGCGCCCGTGTTCGGACGCAGCGCATGGTCGGTAATCACTGTGAACTGAGGGCTCTCCTGGGTGACCGTCAGGCCATTGTCACCCGCCCAGGTGACATCGACCCGCGCGACCGAGGTACCCCGCGGCGACCAGGCCGCCGTCGCATCCACCGGAATCTGGAGCGCGGGATAGGCGTAGCCGAGCATCGCGATCGGTGCCGCGACCTCCACGCCGGGGACGTCTTGGATCTGGTGCCATTGCCGCAACGTGATGCCGCCATAGATACCGGTGAGGAAGCCGGGCTCGATGAGCCCCTTCTGCTCCTCAAGGTCCGACCGCGTCCCCGGTGGGCGGACCAGGACGTCATAGGTCTTCTGCGACGCCTCTGCGACGGTGCCCACGGTGTCCAGGCGCTCCGCGTTCGACGCGCCGGTCAGCACCGTGAACCCGGTCGCCGCCACCAAGATCGCAAAGCCCAGTACTAGCGTCCGAGAGCCGCCCCGCCACAGTCGCCGCCACACCATCACCCACATTGACGACCACCCTCAAGAACGACGCCACGAATCGACCTGATCGGTATAGGCCCAAGGCTTCTGGAATCGAGGCTGCTCTCAGCATCCCCCAGGACCCAAACAGAGCCAGGAGCATCTCCACGACCCGTGGAGTGGTCGAGACCCACACGGACGTGGTGTATCTCCGCGATTCGTTTGACCAGTAGAGGAGGGCTGCCGTGACCTCGTTCGTGCTCGAAGGCAACAATCTGATCGACGCGAAAGCGATACCGCATGCTCGGGCGCCAAATCCACACTCGTTGCCGGTCGAGCAGCGCGGGCTCCATGCTATGCCCGACTACTGTCAACCGGGCGAGGCGACGTCGCATGATGAACATCGCGAGCACTGACGCCGTGCCACCAGCCACGAGCAATGCCCTAGCCGACGACATCGCCGGACTCCCGCATCACGTAGGCTGCGGATTGTGCAGAAAACATTCTCTGGAAACTCCCGCCCCGCGCGAGGAGTTCCGACCGACTCCCACGCTCGCATACCTCGCCGTCTCTCATCACAATCACATGATCGGACTCTGCGACCAGGCCGAGCCGATGGGAAATGATCAACCGTGTGGCGCCCTCTCCGAAAGCAAGGATGTCGCCCATGAGTTGCGCTTCGCTGATCGGATCAAGACCGGCGTTCGGTTCGTCGAGAACCACCAAGTCAATGGGGTCTCCCAATAGCTGGGCATATGTCGCGCGCGCGACCGCAACTCTGTCCCACTGCCCGCCCGACAGAGTGATTCCTGCGTCGCCAGACGCGTCCCGCCGCTGTGTGCTGAGCATCGTCTCCGCTCCGTGCGGAAGAGATTCGATCATCCCGGTCAGCCTGGCTGCGGCCAGCGCGGTGTATGTGGCTTCCTCCGGGCCTCCTGACCCGAGCCGCGAATCCCTGCCCAGTGAGACATTGTCGCTCAGCGACATCTCGTAGCGAGGTCGTTCCTGTAGGACTCCCGTCACATGTCGCCGATAATCGACGGGATCGAACCGCGCGATGTCGACACCGTCCCACAGGACTCGTCCGCGGGATGGGGTATTCAGTCGCAGAAGGAGCCTGACAATTGTTGACTTGCCTGCACCGTTCGGGCCGACGAGCGCGGTTGTCTTGCCAGCGGGGATCGTGAGATTCAGGCCGCGCAGAATCCACTCTTGGTCCTCACTGTAGCGGAACCAGACATCCTCAAAGTGGATGGCGTCACTGAGACACGGCGTGGGCAGGGGGACATGAGAATGCTCGCTCGCCGTCGAAGGCGAGTTCGCGCGCACAAAACGCTGATAGTGCCCGAATAGTCGAAGCGAGACGCTGAGCCTGCCCTGAAGGTTCAGCAGTGAGGCAGCGCGGGTTTGAATTGCCATCACAGCCGTTGTGAACAGCACGAAGTCACCTACCGTGACGTGCCCATGCGCCGCCCCAACCGCGGCCCAAGCGGTGCCTGCCACGACGACCAGCCCGTGCACGCCGACCAGAGCCATCCGGGCGCCCGTGGCCTTCTTGACTGCAGCGACCTCGGACCATTGCGCCTGGCTCAGGGCCGCGTCGAACCTCGCTCGAAGGTAGCCGCTGCTTCCATGGAGTCGCATATCTCGGGCAGCATCAGGAGTCACGAAGAGGGAACCGAAATACCGCTCCCACCGCTGCGCGGGAGCATTGCGTTCAACGATGCGGCCCGACGCGTGGTTGATTCGGACTTGGATGTACGCCGTCGGTGCAGACACGGCGACGAGTGCCAGGACCATGAGTGGCCATGAACTCCACAGCAGAACTCCGTAGCCGACGAAGGTCACGAGAGTGGAGACGACCTCAACGATCGCACTGGGGATCAACGTGGGAATCATTCGGATGCCCTCGCGAGCAAGTGTCAGGCTGTCGTGCTCGTCTGGGTCATCGAGAAACTCGGTACCAACATGCCGCATGGTGGCATCGAGAAGGAGACGCTCGGAACGGATCCGCGACCTTGCCTCAAGGGACGCGCCTACGATTGCGGACAGATAACTGACCTGAGTTGCTGCTGCCGCGAACCCGGCGACCATGGTGGCAAGAGCTAGGGCCATGCCCGCGCCAAATGTGCCCGCACTGAGCCCGTCGACGAGATGCTGGGTTGCCCATGCCGCCGGCAATGGCATTGCCCCCGCCACGCAACCGGCCAGTAGCACGCCAGCGAACTGGCGTGGCCCGCTCTGGACCACGAGGCGCACCGCTGCCAGCGCCTTGAGTAGTGGTGATCCTGTCGACAATCTATGCATCCCTGCCAAGCGACACCGACGTTGGGACGACATCGTGACCGACCAGGGCGCGCAGATCATCAAGACGGTGCGCCGACGCGACGACTCTGCCGCCTCCCAGCACCGCGATGACCGGAAGCTCATTCGGCGCGCCCAGTAGCGGAGTCAGAGCAAGTGGTTGGGGCGAGACCACAGCATGACTTGCGATTGACCAGGTGTCATCAAGGTACGACTGCGGATCGACGCCATCTCGTGTGGAGTCGGCGATGACCAGCAGGGGGAGTGGAAGGCCTCCGATACGGTCGAACTCGGCGCGCAAGACCGTGCAACCGACACAGCCTGGAACGACGAACGCAACCAGGGCATCGCCGTTCAGACAGTCATCCACGTCCGTGGGCCAGTTCCAAGCTGGATCAGCTTGGAGCGCGGTCCCAGGAAGGGGGTGAACCGGACGTGCGGATGTAATTGTCCGACCTACACGCCGCAGCGCGTTCAAGACCGCAAGGGTCAGAATAACGTTCATGACCAGACCAAGGGTCACGAGACACAGCCATGCGAAGGTGACGGTCATCGGCGATTGGCCTCCAGAGTGTCCGCGGCACGAGGCATTGGATCGATCCGCAGTGCGGAGTAGATGCGATCGGTCGACGCGATGGCGATCCCAATCATGGCGCCGAGTCCAATGGAAAACACGATCACGCCCGCGCTGGAGGGATCCGAGTTCGTAACAACGCCGCCCGTCGTCACTCCCATGAGCACAGCGTTGCGGCACAGGAGCAGCCATACAGGGACGGGCGCTGCGGATCCGAAGCAGTGACACGCCCACGCTCCTGAGCGACTGGCCGACTTCCACAACAGGAACGCGCTGAAGACGGCCGACAAGACCATTGCGGGAACGAGTCGGATCTGAAGCGTGCCGACGGGAACAAGGACCGAGACGGCGACGCAGATCTCCGCAACAACAACGAGGCCAGCCACGGTCGAGCGCGTGGCGTACGCGAATCCAGCGGCCCCCATGGAATCCGCGAAGCCGTCAAAAGCGCGCCTGCTCACGAGCTTCCCGGTCGCCGAGAGCGCGAACACCACCAGCACCACTGCAGTTGCGCACAACGACACCATGACGTCTCCCGAGTAGTAGAGACGACCGGCACCCAGCTAGATCGGCTAGCTGGGGCCGATCGTCGTGGTGTCAGCAGTAGACGTAGTAGACGCAGTTGCCGTAGCAGTTGTGGATGTAGTTCCGAGCGTCGCAACAGTCGCCATTGTTCGGCACACACGCGCCGGCTTCGAGTTCGCCGACAAATCTGCCGGCAACCTTGTCCAGCAGGCGGATGACCTTCGTCATCTCCAACTCCCTCCGAGATGTGCGTCGGCCGAGCGCCGCCGCGCCCAACACTCTCAGCACTAACGCCAGACCATCGCAAGCCCTGGGGCCTGCCGGTATAGACCGCTGAGGTAGCCGATCCCCGGCGTGGGACGGGGAGGCCGCTGGGGTGCACGCGCATCTCGTTCCACGCGGACACCGCCGCTGTCGTGCCTGTCTCTCCTAGCCCAGCTGTCGACCTAACCTTCACTCCCTCGCCTGACTGACAACCGTTGACTCTTTACGGTCCCCGGAATCTCCCGCCACTGACCCGTTCTTCACTCCTTTCAAACCTCCCGTCTAAGCGGCACACATGCTACGAAGGTTCGTAGATGGGTCGCCCGTGGTCGGGCGGCCCACGCGGCATTTCTAGGTGTTCGTTGGTTGTCGACGGATGTGGTTGAGGTGGTGATCGGCGTGCATGGTGGCGTGAAGTTCTACCGCGGCGCGGCGAAGGCCGCGCGCGCCTACGTCGAGCGCGACTGCTCCCGCGCCGATGACTACTACCTCGGCGAGGGCAGCGGCGTCGCCAAGCGGCTGACCGCGACACCGGACGGCGTGGGCAAGGCCGGCGCCATGAACGGCGAGACGTACGAGCAGTGGGTCGCTGGGATCGACGTCGACGCCGGTCGCAAGAAGGGTCGGGTCCGTGAGGACGCGAACGCGCTGCGGTTCGTTGAGGTCACCGTCAACGGACCCAAGACCTGGTCACTCGCTGCGGCACTGCACTCCGAGGTCTCGGCGGCTCTCAACGCGGCTCAGGAAAGGGCCGCCACACAGATCGTCGGCTGGCTCGGTCAGCACGCGACCACCCGAGTGGGGCCGCGTGGCCGGCAGGTGCAGGTGCCGGTCGAGCGGATCGAGGCCGCGGTGATCCGGCACTACACGTCGCGCGCCGGTGACCCGCACCGGCATCTGCACCTCCAGGTCAACGCTCGCGTTTGGGCTGCCGGCGCCTGGCGGGGTCTCCACTCGGTGGGTGTGCGCGACATGATCGAGGCGATCAACGGCATCGGGCACGCTGCGGTCGCCACCGACCCGGAGTTCCGGTCGGCCCTCGCCGCACACGGCTTCACCCTGGACTCCGCGACAGGAGAGATCGAGCAGCTCGCGCCGTACGTCGGGGCGTTCAGCGCCCGGGCGGCTCAGATCCATCGCAACATCGACCGGTACGAAGCCGCGTGGCGGCAGGAGCATTCCGGTCAGGAGCCGGGGCCGCGGCTGCGTGAAACGTGGAACCGGCGGGCATGGGCCGATGCGCGGCCGGACAAGGTCGTCCCCTTGGACGGCGCTGACTTGGTTGCGAGGTGGAACGCCGAGCTGCGTGCCCTGGGTTACCGCGACCCAGTCGCTCCCGCCGCGCTCGAGGCGACGCAGGTGGGCTGGATCGACCGTGACGGGGCCGCGGGCTGGGTGATCTCCCAGCTCGGGGCGAAGCGGTCGGCGTGGAACACAGCGGACATCCGCGGCAAGGTCGAGGTCCTGCTGGCCCAGACCGACCTGGTTTCCGAGCCCGCGGCACGCATCGAGCTTGCCGAGGACATCACGGCTAGGGCCGCGGCTCGCTGTGTTCGGCTGCTCACAACGCCGAACGTGCCCGAGCACGTCCGGGCCCTGACCTCCCAGCAGGTACTCGCCGTCGAGGGCGAGATCATGCGTCGCCTCGCTCGCCGCGCCGAGAGTCCCGCAAGGCGGGTCCGCCTTCAGGGTCGAGGGCTCACGCGGGTGGACCCCACCCAGGCCGCCGTCGTGGGCACCTTGGCCGGTGACGGCCCGCTGGTGGTCGTGGAGGGCGCTGCCGGGGCGGGCAAGACCACCGCGTTGAGGTCGGCGCAGGCCCTGCTGGCTCGGCAGGGGCATCGGCTGCTGGTGGTGACGCCGACGTTGAAGGCGGCCGAGGTCGCCGTCGCGGAGACCGGCGCCGACGGACACTCCGCGGCCTGGTTGATCCACCAGCACGGC
Source organism: Nocardioides sp. (assembly GCF_036401255.1). Taxonomy (GTDB): domain Bacteria; phylum Actinomycetota; class Actinomycetes; order Propionibacteriales; family Nocardioidaceae; genus Nocardioides. The sequence goes on from NZ_DASWVI010000345.1 coordinate 21,548, forward strand.
TGGCGCTGGGACGACGACGGGCACTGGGCGCGGCGTCCCGACGCCACACCCGACCCGTCCGCCCGGCTACGACCAGGGGACCTGCTGCTCGTCGACGAGGCGGGAATGCTGGACCAGGACACCGCCCGCGCGCTCTTGACGATCGCCGACGAGGCCGGGGCGCGGGTCGCCCTGGTCGGCGACCGACACCAGCTCCCTGCGGTCGGACGCGGCGGCGTACTCGACCACGCCCTCGCGTGGGCCCACCCCACCGCCGTCGTGTCGTTGGAGAACGTGCACCGGTTCACCGACCCCGACTACGCCGCGCTCAGCCTGACGATGCGCAAGGGCCACAACCCAGAGGGCGTCTTCGACTCGCTCTACCGCCGCGGACAGGTCGTCATCCATCCCAGCGACATCGAACGCGATCTCGCGCTCGCCCAGGCCGGGGCTAGCGGAGACCTCGTCGTTGCCGACATTCGCGAGCAGGTCGCCCGCCTGAACGCCGCGATCCGTGACCAGCGCCAAGGCACGGCCGAGTCCACCGTCTCGATGACCACGTCTCGCGGTGAACGGATCGGGATCGGGGACAGGGTTGCCACTCGCCGCAACGACGCCGACCTCGGAGTCGCGAACCGGCAGACGTGGACCGTCACCGACCTCGGCGAGGACGGCAGCCTCACGCTCCGCGGACGGGGACGTGACCGGGTACTCCCCGCGGAGTACGCGAACAGGTTCGTCGAGCTCGCCTACGCCACCACCGTCCACGGCGCCCAGGGAGAGACCGTAGACCGCGCCCACGTCGCCATCGGGGATACCACTGGGGCTGCGGCGGCGTATGTGGCGATGACCCGTGGCCGGGAGGGCAACACCGCGCACCTCGTGGCCGAAACGGTCGAGGACGCCCGCAGGCAGTGGGTCGAGGTCTTCGCCCGCGACCGTGCCGATCTCGGCCCGGCCCGCGCGAAGCGGCAGGCGATCGAGGCCATCGACCGGTACGGCAGCCAGCAGCGCCGGCGGCCGGCGCCAAGGCCCGTCGAGGAACCGCCACGACCCGTCCCGTCCTCCGCCAGCGGCGGGATCGGCCTGTGAGACCCGCCAGTGACTCACTGACGCGGCTTGCGCCGGCGGACGGGTCGCCACTCGACGCCGATCTCGCCTGCGAGCCAGGCGCTGAATCCGGCGGGGTCGCGCGGCTGCATGTCCTGTGGGGCGGTGGCCGCGTCGATCACGGGCTGCCACGCTGCCCGGATCACGTTCGGAAGGTTCAGCCGCTCCCAGACCTGCATCAACAAGATCCCGTCGACGGAGTCGAGCATCAGATCGATGGCGCCGAGCCCGATGACCCACTCGTAGTAGTCGATGCGCTCGGCCTCGTTCGACAGGTCCCACACGAGCGGTCGGCGGGACTTGGCGAGGTATCCCAGCACCTGGATCTTGCTGAAGCAGTCCGGCATCGGCACCGACCACAGCTTCTCGGGCACCACGTACCGGCCGATCTCAGTGTCCTGGCGTACGTCGAAGTCGATGATCGGCTTGATCGCGAGCTCGGCGTCGGCGGCCTCCAGGAGCCGCTCGACGACCTCCAAGGTCGGGGACTTGCGGCGCGATTCGTACTCCGAGATCGACGACTGCTGGGTCCCCGCCTTCATCGCCAGCTGCGCCTGCGACAGACCCGCGGCCTTGCGGGCGATCTCGATGACCGTCTTCGGCGGGTACATGGCCACAGGATATCGCTGACCATCGATTGGGAGGGCCTGCACACCTACTGGGTGAGGTCGAGAACCGCTTGGCCTCATCGACCAGCGAGGAGCACACACACCATGACCGCACAGCAGATGAACCCCGACGACAACCGCCGCCCGTCGAAGAGCCTCGGCGACGAGATGCTCAGCCTCCAGGAAGCCTGCAAGCTGCTCCGTGTTCCCGAAGGCACCCTGCGCTACTGGCGCCACCTCGGCGCCGGGCCACGCAGCTTTAAGGTCGGCCGCCACGTCCGCTACTGGCGCGCCGACCTCCTCCTCTGGCTCGCTGAACAGACCAACCGCGCACAGGACCGCCGCTGACACGCCGGGATGTCCGATCCCGGAGAGACGATGGAGCAGGCACGAAAGGACCACCAATATGGCAGCAAACATCGCGAAGCGGCCGAACGGCCGATGGCGGGCCCGATACCGCGACGACGCTGGGCGAGAGCATGCCCGACATTTCGAGCGCAAGGTCGACGCCCAGGCGTGGCTCGACGAGCAAACCGCCAGGATGGTGCGAGGGGAGTGGGCCGACCCGAGGGCTGGACGGGAGTTGCTCAGCGCGTACGCAGCCCGTTGGCAGTCGATCCAGGTCTCGTCTCCGGGCACGGCGCGGATCATCGACAACGCGCTGCGAATCCATATCGTGCCGCGGCTCGGAAGTCAGCGCCTCGCCTACATCCGCCGGAGCGACGTACAGGCCTTCGTGAAGTGGCTCGAGAGCCGGGAGCTTCGGCCTGCCACCGAGAGCGGGCCGGCACGCACCCTGTCAGCTGGAAGCGTCCGGAACATCTATGAGGTGCTCGCGCGTGTCATGGACGCCGCAGTGGAGGATCGGGTCATCGCGATCAGCCCTTGCCGCCGGATCGCCCTGCCGAAGGGGCACGACGACGAAGTGGAGGTCCCGACACTCGAAGAGGTAGATCGCGTTCGCGATGCGCTGCCCGAACGATGGCAGGCGCTCCCCGTCGTGCTTGCTGGCTCCGGGCTGCGCGTCGGCGAGTTGCTCGGGCTCAGGCCGTCCGATGTCGACTTCCTGCGCCGGTCGATCCGTGTCGAGCGGCAGCGCCTGCAAACGGATCAGATCGCTCCATTGAAGTCGAGGGCCTCGCGGCGCAGCGTTCCCGTCGGGCAAGTCGTGATCGACGCACTCGCCGCTCACCTCGCGTCGTACCCAGCGACCGAGGATGCCTTGTTCACCGACGAACTCGGCAAGCCCCTGACCTACCGGCGCTGGAAGAGGCTCGTGAGCGACGCCGCCAAGGTGGCCGGCGCTGAGATCACATCGCACTCCTTCCGACACTTCGCCGCCTCCGCGCTGATCTCCGGGGGCGCGTCGGTGAAGCAGGTGCAGGCTTTCCTCGGGCATGCGTCGGCGGTCGTGACACTGCGGACGTACGCCCACCTATGGCCAGGCGACGAGGACCGGACCCGGAAGGTGCTCGACGCCGCTCTCGGACCGCTCGGAGCCCGTGCGGACTCTGTGCGGACCGAGGCGGCGTCGGAGGGGTAAACGCGCAGGTCAGTAGCCTGCGCGCGAAATCAGGCCTTCTTGGTCTCCCAGAAGATCTCCGCGATCTCGTCGATCTTCGCGAGCAGCTCGTCGGCCTTGCCGGCGTCGAGCTCACCCTTGGTGCCGGCGGCGCCCGCGAGCTTCGTCGCCTCGTTCACCAGCGTGTGCAGCTGGGGGTACTTCTCGAAGTGCGGGGGCTTGAAGTAGTCGGTCCACAGCACCCACAGGTGGTGCTTGACCAGCTCGGAGCGCTGCTCCTTGATGAGGATGGCGCGGGTGCGGAAGTCCGGGTCGTCGTTGTCCGCGACCTTGGCGATGATGGCCTTGATCGACTCGGCCTCGATGCGGGCCTGCGCGGGGTCGTAGACACCGCACGGAAGGTCGCAGTGGGCGGAAACCTCGAGGGTGGGGGCGAACAGTCGCGCAAACATGCGGGTCCTCTCGTGTTCTGTCGTCTCAGCGGTTGTCCGGTCTGGACTGCGACACTACCCGCGTGCGCGAAGCGGGACGAGACGGGTCTTCCAGCGCGGGACGCCGTGCGCGCTGGGGCATGGCGCTGGTCCGCGGCCGGTCGATGCTGCCGCTGCTGCGGCCCGGTGACCGGCTCCTGGTCGCCTACCGGCGGCCGGTGCGTCCGGGCGCGGTCGTGGTCGCGCGGTTCTCCGACGGGACCGTCGCGGTCAAGCGCGCGACGCAGCGCCGTACGACGCGCGCGGACGACCCGGGCTGGTGGCTGCTCAGCGACAACCCCGCCGAGGGTGTCGACTCGCGACACCGCGGCGTCGTCGCCGAGACCGACGTCTTGGCCGTGGCCATCGCCAGGATCTGGCCGCGCCCGCGTCGGCTCCGGCCCGCTGTGCCAGACTGACGTCGGGAGAACCCTGGAGGGCCGAGGTTCCGCGCACCACCCCCGCGCGTCGAGCCGGACCTCCCCCCACACGCCGCCCCACGGGAGAGTCAGAATCAGGTCATGGCCGAAGCAGAGTCCGCGAGCCCCCATCCCCACGCCGGCGACCCGGTGTTCGACCTGCACGTGGGCGGCAAGATGGCGGTACGGTCCACGGTCGCGCTCGAGGGACGCGACGACCTGTCCCTGGCGTACACGCCCGGCGTCGCCCGCGTCTGCGAGGCGATCGCCGCGGACCCGTCGCTGACCCAGACCTACACGTGGGTGCCCAACACGGTCGCGGTCGTGACCGACGGCACGGCGGTCCTCGGGCTCGGCGACATCGGGCCTGCGGCCGCGATGCCGGTCATGGAGGGCAAGGCGGTGCTGTTCAAGCAGTTCGGTGACGTCGACGCCGTCCCGATCTGCCTGGCGACCACCGACGTCGAGGAGATCATCGAGACCGTGGCCCGGCTCGCGCCGAGCTTCGGCGGCATCAACCTCGAGGACATCTCCGCGCCGCGCTGCTTCGAGATCGAGGACCGGCTCAAGGCGATGCTCGACATCCCGGTCTTCCACGACGACCAGCACGGCACCGCTGTCGTGGCCCTGGCGGCGCTCTGGAACGCGCTGGCCCTCACCGGCCGGGACGCCGCCTCGACCCGCGTGGTGATCTCCGGGGCCGGCGCCGCGGGGGTGGCGATCGCGAAGATCCTGCTCGAGGCTGGCATCAAGGACCTCGCGGTGACCGACCGCAAGGGCGTCGTGCATTCCGGACGCAGCGACCTGACCCCGGTCAAGCGGGAGCTGGCCGAGATGACCGCGGACAAGACCGGGCGGACCGGGAGCCTCGCCGACGCGCTGGACGGAGCCGACGTCTACCTCGGGGTCTCCGGCGGCACCGTGCCGGAGGAGGACGTGGCTCGGATGGCCCCGGACGCGATCATCTTCGCGATGGCCAATCCCCACCCCGAGGTGCACCCCGAGGTCGCGCACCGCCACGCCCGTGTCGTGGCCACCGGCCGCTCGGACTTCCCCAACCAGATCAACAACGTGCTGGCCTTCCCCGGCATCTTCCGCGGCGCCTTCGACGTGCACGCCACCGCGATCACCGAGGGGATGAAGCTGGCGGCCGCCCAGGCCCTGGCCGACCTCGTCGGCGCCGACCTCGCCGAGGACT
>NZ_DASWVI010000346.1:0-8997 GCF_036401255.1 Nocardioides sp.
CCGCTGGTCTCGCTGCGCGGCGGCCTGTCCGTCCTCACGGCGCGCCTCGCCGAGGAGCTCGGCCCCGAGACGGTCGTCACCGGTGCCGCCGCCCGGGGCCTCGAGCGCCGCCCGGAGGGCGGCTGGAGCGTGTCCACCGCCGCCGGGACGTTCACCGCCGCCCAGGTCGTGCTGGCGACGCCGGCGTACGTCACCGCCGACCTGCTCGCCGAGGTCGCCCCGGGTGCCGCCGGGCTGCTGCGGTCCATCGACCACGTCGACGTCGCGAACGTGACCTTGGCCTTCCGGCGCGAGGAGGTGCCGCCGCTGCCGCCGGGCACCGGCTTCCTCGTGCCGCCGGTCGAGCACGAGCTGGTCGTCGGGTGCAGCTGGCTCTCGCAGAAATGGCCGCAACCCGACGACGACCTGGTGCTGATCAAGACGATGGTCGGGCGGTCCGGCGACACCCGCTGGCTCACCATGGACGACGAGCGGCTGGAACGGGAGGTCCGTGCGGCGCTCGCCCGGATGCTCGGCATCCGCGCGGCCCCCGTCGACCGCGTCGTCCAGCGCTGGCCGGGTGCGATGCCGCAGTACGTCGTCGGGCACGCCGCCCGGCTGGCGGCGCTCGACGCCCAGCTCGCCGCCGTCCCCGACCTGCGCCTCACCGGCGCGGCGTACCGCGGGGTCGGCCTCGCCGGCTGCGTCGCCCAGGCCGCTGCGACGGCCACCAGCCTGCTCACCACGCAAGGAGCCTCCGCATGAGCCACCCGACCGGTCACCCCGGCGGTCACCCCGGCGGCCTCGAGCTGCCCCGCAGCGTCGACTACGCCCAGCGGCCGATGCTGGTGTTCTGGGAGGTCACCCGCGCGTGCCTGCTGGCCTGCCGCCACTGTCGTGCCTCGGCGGCGCCGGACCCGTTGCCCGGGGAGCTCACCGGTGCCGAGGGCCGGGCGCTGATCGACCAGGTGGCCGGGTTCGGACGGCCCTACCCGATCCTGATCCTCACCGGTGGGGACTGCCTGCTCCGGCCGGACGTGTTCGAGATGGTGGCCTACGCCAACAGCCTCGGCGTCCCGGTCGCGATGTCGCCGTCGGTGACGCCGCGGCTCACGCCCGAGGCGATCCAGCAGATGGTCGACGCCGGGGTCAAGGCGGTCTCGCTCAGCCTCGACGGCGCCACCCCCGCCACCCACGACGGCGTCCGCGGCATCCCCGGCCACTTCGACGAGACGATCCCGGCGATCCGGGCCCTCGTCGCCGCCGGCCTGAAGGTCCAGATCAACACCACCGTGATGCGGTCCAACCTCGACGAGCTCGCCGACATCGCGGCGATCATGGCCGAGACCGGGGTGGCGATCTGGGAGGTCTTCTTCCTCGTCCACGTCGGGCGCGGCGAGGCCACCGGTGCGATCACGCCGGCGGAGCACGAGCAGGTCTGCCACTTCCTCTACGACTGCTCCCACTACGGGTTCACCGTCCGCACGGTCGAGGCGCCGTTCTTCCGCCGCGTGGTCGTGCAGCGCAAGGCGGGCGGCCCGGCGCCGGTCGAGGAGCCCTACCTCCGGCTGCGCGGCCGGCTCGTCGAGCGGCTCGGCCCGCCCGTCGGCCGGTCGACGGCGCACACGGTGTCCACGCGCGACGGCAAGGGCATCGTGTTCGTCGCCCACGACGGGCAGGTCTACCCGGCCGGCTTCCTCCCGCTGCCGCTCGGCTCGGTGCGCGAACGGCCGCTGGTCGAGATCTACCGTGACAACGAGGTGCTGCGCAGCATCCGGGCCGCGGAGTTCGGCGGTCGCTGCGGTCGGTGCGAGTACGCCGACCTCTGCGGCGGCTCGCGCGCCCGCGCGTACGCCGACACCGGCGACCCGCTCGCCGAGGACTCCGCGTGCACCTACCAGCCGGCGCTGGCCTGACGACCGGCGCGTTGCGCGCCGCCCGATAGCCTTCGGGTCATGGCTGGAGGCTTGTTCGCGCTGCTCGACGACGTCGCCGCGCTCGCGCGCCTGGCCGCCGCCTCGGTCGACGACGTCGGCGCCGCCGCGGGCCGCGCGACCACCAAGGCCGCCGGCGTGGTGGTCGACGACACCGCGGTGACCCCGCAGTACGTCCATGGCGTCACCGCGGACCGCGAGCTGCCGATGATCCGGCGCATCGCCGTGGGCTCGATCCGCAACAAGCTCCTGCTGATCCTCCCGGTCGCGCTGGTGCTCAGCCAGTTCCTGCCCTGGCTGCTCACGCCGATCCTGATGCTCGGCGGCGGCTACCTCTGCTACGAGGGCGCCGAGAAGGTGTGGGGCCGGATCCGCGGCCACGAGGCGCACGCCGCCCCGGTCGCCGAGGCGGGCGCGGACGCCGAGAAGGCGATGGTGAGCGGCGCGATCCGCACCGACCTGATCCTGTCGGCGGAGATCATGGTCATCGCACTCAACGAGGTGGCCGACGAACCGTTCCTGAGCCGGCTGCTGATCCTGGTGGTCGTGGCCATCGTGATCACGATCGCGGTCTACGGCGTCGTCGGCGTCATCGTGAAGATCGACGACGTCGGCCTGGCGCTCACCCAGCGCAGCTCGGCCGGCCTGCAGCGGCTGGGTCGCGGGCTGGTGGCGTTCATGCCGCGGCTGCTCGCCACGATCTCGGTCGTCGGCACGGCCGCGATGCTGTGGGTCGGCGGCCACATCGAGCTGGTGGGGCTCGACGAGCTGGGCTGGCACGCGCCGTACGACGCGGTGCACCACCTGGAGGAGAAGGTCCACGACGCCGTCTCCGGGGTCGGGGGAGCGCTCGGCTGGCTGGTCAACACCGTCGCCTCGGCCGTCCTCGGCCTGGTGGTGGGCGGGCTCGTCCTGGTCGTCGTCCACCTGCTGCCGTTCGGCAGGAAGCACGCCCCCGCCCACTGACCGTTGACTCGGGACTTCTGCACTCGACGTCCGGTCCCACCGGCGCGGGGCGGGGTCGCGAGGATTCCGTCAACCGGCGATCGCCGTCCTACGCTTGCCGGGTCCGCGTGGGAGATCCCCAGACGTGCAGATGCACGACGCAGACCCGGACTCCACCCTCCCGAGGAGACAACCGATGGACTTCAAGGTCGCCGACCTCTCCCTGGCCGACTACGGCCGCACCGAGATCCAGCTCGCCGAGCACGAGATGCCGGGCCTGATGGCGATGCGCGAGCGCTACGCGGCCGAGCAGCCGCTGAAGGGCGCCCGGATCGCGGGCTCGCTGCACATGACGATCCAGACGGCGGTGCTCATCGAGACCCTGGTCGCCCTGGGCGCCGAGGTGCGCTGGGCCTCCTGCAACATCTTCTCCACCCAGGACCACGCGGCCGCCGCGATCGCGGTCGGCCCGAACGGCACCCCCGAGGACCCGCAGGGCGTCCCGGTCTTCGCGTGGAAGGGCGAGACCCTCGAGGAGTACTGGTGGTGCACCCAGCAGATCCTCGACTGGCCCGGCGACGCGCTGCCGAACATGATCCTCGACGACGGCGGTGACGCGACCCTGCTCGTGCACCTCGGCGTGCAGGCCGAGAAGACCGGTCAGGCGCCCGACCCGGCGACGGCGACCAGCGCCGAGCAGCGCATCATCTTCGAGGTGCTCGGCGCGGCACTCGCGAAGAACGCCAACCACTGGACCCCGATCGCGAACTCGATCAAGGGCGTCACCGAGGAGACCACCACCGGGGTGCACCGTCTCTACGAGATGATGCGCGAGGGCACGCTGCTCTTCCCGGCGATCAACGTCAACGACTCGGTCACCAAGTCGAAGTTCGACAACAAGTACGGCTGCCGCCACTCCCTCATCGACGGCATCAACCGGGCCACCGACGTGCTCATCGGCGGCAAGGTCGCCGTGGTGTGCGGCTACGGCGACGTCGGCAAGGGCTGCGCGGAGTCCCTGCGCGGCCAGGGCGCCCGGGTGATCGTCACCGAGATCGACCCGATCTGCGCGCTGCAGGCCTCGATGGACGGCTACCAGGTCACGACCCTCGAGGACGCCCTCCCGATCGCGGACATCATCATCACCGCCACCGGCAACAAGGACGTCGTCACCGTCGACCACATGCGGGCGATGAAGCACAACGCGATCGTCGGCAACATCGGCCACTTCGACAACGAGATCGACATGGCCGGCCTCGAGGCGCCCGGCGTCGCGGAGCGCAAGAACGTCAAGCCGCAGGTCGACGTGTGGACGTTCCCGACGGGGAAGTCCATCATCGTGCTCTCCGAGGGCCGCCTGATGAACCTCGGCAACGCGACCGGGCACCCCTCGTTCGTGATGTCGAACTCCTTCACCAACCAGGTGCTCGCCCAGATCGAGATCTTCACCAAGACCGAGGAGTACCCGGTCGGCGTCTACGTGCTGCCCAAGCACCTCGACGAGGAGGTCGCGCGCCTGCACCTGGACGCGCTGGGCGTCAAGCTCACGCGGCTGAGCGAGACCCAGGCGGCGTACCTCGGCGTCGACGTCGCGGGCCCGTACAAGCCCGAGCAGTACCGGTACTGACCGGCGGTTCGTCGCCTCGACCAGCCCTGAGGAACGACCGGCGTCTCGAGACCACGCGGTGCCGACTTTCGGCTCACCGGATCTCGATACGCCGGTCGCGACCTCCTTCGTCGGTCGCGCGGCTCCTCGATCTCCGTGCGTGTTCCTCGCCCTCGCACGCTCAGGCGAGGCGCACTAAGGCAAGATGGAGGGCATGACTGAGCCCGTCGGCGCACCCGGCGCTCCAGGCGGTGAGACCTACACCAAGGGGCGGATCCTCGTCGTCGACGACGACGCCTCACTGGCCGAGATGCTCACGATCGTGCTGCGCCAGGAGGGCTTCGAGAGCCGGATCGTCGCGCGCGGCGACCTGGCCCTGGAGGCGTTCCGCGAGTACCGGCCGGACCTGGTGCTGCTGGACCTGATGCTGCCCGGCAAGGACGGCATCGACGTCTGCAAGGAGATCCGCGCCGAGTCGGGCATCCCGATCGTGATGCTGACGGCGAAGGGCGACACCGTCGACGTCGTCGTCGGCCTGGAGTCGGGCGCCGACGACTACGTCGTCAAGCCGTTCAAGCCCAAGGAGCTCGTCGCGCGGATCCGGGCCCGCGTACGCCGGTTCGACGCGCCGAGCCAGGAGACGCTGACGATCGGCGATCTGACGATCGACGTCGCGGGGCACGCGGTGACCCGGGCGGGCGAGCGGGTCAACCTCACGCCGCTGGAGTTCGACCTCCTGGTGTGCCTGGCGCGCAAGCCGTGGCAGGTCTTCACCCGCGAGGTGCTGCTCGAGCAGGTCTGGGGCTACCGGCACGCCGCCGACACCCGGCTCGTCAACGTCCACGTCCAACGGTTGCGCTCCAAGGTCGAGCACGACCCGGAGAACCCCGAGATCGTCGTGACGGTCCGCGGCGTGGGGTACAAGGCCGGGACCGCGTAGGACGCCGTGGCCCGCCTGCGCTCCCCGGGGAGCTCCCACCGGCTACCGGAGTCCGTGCGCCGAGGGCTGACCTTCTGGCGGCGCTCGATCCAGGCCCGTGTCGTCGCGAGCACGCTGATCCTCTCGGCGGGCGTGGTGAGCGTGGTCGGCTGGTTCCTCCTCCAGCAGACCCGAGACGGCCTGCTCGAGCACCGCGTCGACGCCGTGGTGGCGGAGGCGAACGACGAGACCGCGGAGGCGCGCGACCTGCTGAAGTCGGCGCCCGGCATCGACAGCGACGCCTTCGGCCAGCAGCGCTCGCTCGCCGGGACGCTGATCCAGCGGGGCGAGACGCGAGGGTTCTCGGTCATCCTGGTGGGGCCCACCGAGCCCGGCAGCCGGATCTCCGACGGCGGCGCGAACCGGACCAGCGGCCTGGACACCACCAGCGTCCCCGACGCCCTCGAGCGGCACTTCGACCAGGCCACCTCGACCGCCTGGACGTACACGACGATCCGCACGATCACCGACGGGGTGCGCACCGAGCAGCCCGGCATCGCGGTCGGCTCCCAGGTGCTGCTGCCCTCGGACGCCGAGCGCTACACGCTCTACTACCTCTTCCCGCTCGACGAGCAGGAGGAGACGCTGGCGCTGGTGACCCGGGCGCTGCTGACGGCCGGCGTGCTGCTGCTGGTGCTGGTCGCCGGCATGACCTGGCTGGTGACCCGGCAGGTCGTCACGCCGATCCGCCTGGCCCGCAAGGTCGCCGAGCGGCTGGCGGCCGGTCAGCTCCAGGAGCGGCTCCGGGTGTCCGGCGAGGACGACCTGGCCCGGTTGGCGACCTCGTTCAACCAGATGGCCAGCAACCTCCAGCGCCAGATCCGCCAGCTCGAGGAGCTGAGCCGGGTGCAGCGCCGGTTCGTCTCCGACGTCTCCCACGAGCTGCGCACCCCGCTGACCACGGTGCGGATGGCCGGCGACGTCCTCCACGACGCGCGCGAGGCGTTCGACCCCGCGACCGCGCGGGCCGCGGAGCTCCTCCAGACCGAGCTGGACCGGTTCGAGACGCTGCTCGCCGACCTGCTGGAGATCAGCCGCTTCGACGCCGGTGCCGCGATCTTGGACCTCGACGACGTCAACCTGGTCGACGTCGCGCACCGGATCGTGGACGTCACGCGGCCGCTGGCCGAGCAGCGCCACGTGCGGGTCGAGGTCCGAGCTCCCGACCAGGCGTGCCTCGCCGAGGGCGACGTACGCCGCATCGAGCGCATCGTGCGCAACCTCGTGACCAACGCGATCGACCACGCGGCCGCGGACGGGCCGGGCGCGGGGATCGTCATCCACGTGGCCGGCGACGACCACGCGGCCGCGATCGCGGTCCGCGACCACGGGGTCGGGCTGGCGCCGGGGGAGGCCTCGATGGTGTTCAACCGGTTCTGGCGGGCCGATCCCGCGCGGGCCCGCACCAGCGGCGGGACCGGGCTGGGTCTCTCGATCGCCCTCGAGGACACCCACCTGCACGGCGGCTGGCTCCAGGCCTGGGGCCGGCCGGGCGAGGGTGCCCAGTTCCGGCTCACGCTGCCCCGCCGCGCCGGAGCGGTGCTGCGGCACAGCCCGCTCCCGCTCGTGCCCGCGGACGTCTCGGAGCCGGTCTCGTGACCCGGCGGCGTACGGCGCTGCTGCCGGTCCTGGTGCTCACCGTGGTGGCTGCGGTCGTGAGCGGCTGCGTCCGGCTCCCGCAGAACGGCCCCGTGGTGGAGACCCGGTCCGAGGGCGACGTGTCCACCGACACGGGGGTGTCCTTCGACCCGATGCCGCCGCAGGCCGGGGCCACGCGCGCCGAGATCGTCCGCGGCTTCCTCATCGCCATGCAGAAGACGCCGATCAGCACGAAGGTCGCCCGCGAGTTCCTGACCGCCGACGCCGCGGCCGCGTGGAACCCGCAGCAGGAGACGATCACCTATCCCGTCTCGCCGACCCCGCTCGAGCGGCGCGGCCGCGTCACGATCTCGCTCGACGGCGCCAACCACCTCGACAGTCGCGGCGCCTGGCAGGGCCCGCTCCCCGACCGGCGCACCGAGATCACGTTCGGACTGTCCCTGCAGGACGGCCAGTGGCGGATCGCCGACCTGCCGGACGCGCTGATCGTCCCGCAGGACTGGTTCCAGCAGTACTTCCGGCAGGTCTCGCTCTATTTCTTCGACCCCACGGCGTCGATCCTGGTGCCCGAGCCGGTCTTCGCCCCCCGCGGCGACCAGTTCGCCTCCGCGGTCACCCGGGCCCTGCTGCTCGGACCCTCCGGGGGGTTGGACCGGGTCGCCCAGACCTTCACGCCGGCCGGGCTGCAGGTCGCGGTCGGGGTCACCGTGTCCGACGCCGGGCTGGCCGACATCCTGCTCTCCGGCGAGGTGGGCCCGCTCACCGCGGAGACCATCAAGCTGATGCTGGCCCAGCTGGCGTGGACGCTGCGCCAGGACCCGGCGATCGAGAGCATCCGACTGTCCGTCGGCGGTGACCCGGTGCCGCTGCCCGGCGGCGTCTCGTCGTACCGGGTCGACGGCGGCGCGCAGTACGACCCCGCCGGGTTCCAGGCCAGCCCGCTGCTCTACGGGCTGCGCCGCGGCGGCCTGGTGTCGGGGACCCCGAGCGGTCTCACGCCGGTCGACGGCGACCTGGGGGCCCGCGAGCTCGGCCTGCGGTCGGTGGGCGTGAGCCTCGACGCGAGCGAGGTGGCCGGCGTCGCCGGAGGCGGTACGACGGTCCTCGTCGGCGGGCTCGGTTCCGGTGCCGACACCGGGGTGCGGACCGTGGTGAGCGACGGGACCGACTTCCTCAAGCCCGCCTGGGACTTCTCCGGGCGGATGTGGCTCGTCGACCGGACCGGTCGCGGCGCCCGCGTGTCCTACGTCCGTGACGACACCGTGCGCTCGCTCGAGGTGCCCGGCATCTCCGGCGAGCAGGTCCGCTCCTTCCTGGTCTCCCGGGACGGCACTCGCCTGGTCGCGGTCGTCCGCCGGGCCGCCGGCGACCGGTTGGTCGTCAGCCGGATCCAGCACGACGGCACCGGGCGGGTGCTCGGCGCGACGCGCGCCCGGCGTATCGGGAACGCCGACTCGACGCTGCCGATCCGTGCGATCGCCTGGCGGAGCCCGACCAGCGTCGCGGTGCTGAGGCCCGCGGTGAGCACGTCGCCGGCGTCGGTCGAGATCGCCACGGTCGACGGGTCCCCGTCGGGGCAGGAGCCGTCCGCGGTGAGCGTCGCCGGTCGGCTCATCGGCCTCGCGGGGTCGCCGGCGGGCGACGAGCCGGTCTTCGGCCTGACCCGGGAGGGTCTCGTCGAGATCACCAGCGCCGACCAGCGGGTCACCCCGATCGAGAAGGGCGTCACCGAGCTGGTCTACGCCGGCTGATTCCACAGGCCTCGCTCGTCCGGTTGAGCCGCGCGTGGCGACCTGCTGCGATCGGGTGTGCTCCGCGACGTCCTCGACGGGTCGCTCGACCTGCTCCTCGGTGGGGCCTGCGTCGGCTGTGCCCGGCCCGGGCGGGCCCTGTGTGCCGCGTGCGCGGCGCTGCTCCCCGAGACCGCGGCGCCCGCCTGGCCGACGCCCGTCCCC
>NZ_DASWVI010000347.1:0-3610 GCF_036401255.1 Nocardioides sp.
GGACCGCGCCCGCCGACCGGGTCCGGGCGCGCGCCCGGCTGCACGCGCTGCTCAACGGCGGGTTCGGCATCGGCGCGATGGTGGGCGCCGGCGTGCTCGCAGCGGGTCGCCCGGTCCTGTTCGTCGCGGTGTTCGCGGGCGGGGCCGCCACGGCCCTGGTGTGCTCGTCGGTGCTCTTCTCGCTGCCGGCGCCGGCACGCGCGGGCGTCCACCGGGCGCGGGTGGGTCGCGGCGCGCTGCGCGAGCGCCGCTTCGTGGTCGTCGTCGCCCTCACGTCGGTGCTGATGCTCACGATCCCGATGCTGTCGGTGCTGCTCCCGCTGTGGATCGCGCGCTCCGCGGCTCCGATGTGGGTGGCGGCCGTGGCGTTCGCGCTCAACACGGTCCTCGTGTTCTCCCTGCAGACGCCGTGGTCGGCGCGGGTCCACTCCGACCGGGACGCGATGCGCTCGGCGCTCGCGGCGGGCGCGGCCGTGGCCCTCGCCTCGGTGCTGTACGCCGCCGTCCCGACGCTGGCGGCGACCGGCGCGGTCCTCGCCGTGCTCTGCGGGGTCGTCGCGATGACGATCGGTGAGGTGGCCACCGGGCCGGCGGCCTGGCACCTGGCCCTCCGCGACGTCCCGGCCGACCGCCAGGGGGAGTACCAGGCCGCTTTCGGGATGAGCTTCTCGATCGCGCGCATCCTCGGCCCGCTGCTCGCCCTGCCGCTGGTCACGGCGTACGGCGCTCTGGGCTGGATGGTGATCGGCGGCGCGGTCCTGCTCGCGGGCATCGGCCTGGCGGCGATCGGCCGGCGGCCCACCCGGGGTCGGTCCGGTCTCCACGAGGTCCGTCCGCAGCTGCTCGTGGGCGCCGTCGAGGGCTCGGGCTGCGGTGGGTGAGGCGCCGGTGGGTCAGTGGGGACGCGCGCAGACGAACATGGCGGTGCGGATGCGCCCCTCGGCGAGGTTGGCGACCTGGTTGGTGGCCATCTGGGCGAAGGCGTCGCCCAGGAACGCCGCGAAGGTCACCGGCGGCGGCCCGTCCCGGTGGATCCGGTCGCGCATCTCCTGGAACCACGCGAGGCTCTCGGCCGAGGAGTCGACCTCCGAGACGACGTCGAGGCCCGCGGCTGCGAGGAGCGTGCGCATGTCCTGCGGGGTCGCGAGGAAGCTCGTCGAGGCGTCCGCGGCCCACGGCACCGG
Source organism: Nocardioides sp. (assembly GCF_036401255.1). Classification (GTDB taxonomy): domain Bacteria; phylum Actinomycetota; class Actinomycetes; order Propionibacteriales; family Nocardioidaceae; genus Nocardioides. Next base: position 1,185 of record NZ_DASWVI010000347.1, read on the forward strand.
GTAGTGCACGTCGCCGCCCTCGCCCTGCAGGACGTCGTAGACGACGAATCGGCCACCCGGGCGGAGCAGCCGGAAGGCCTCGGCGTACAGCGCGTGCTTGTCGGCGATGTTCATCCCCACGTGCACGGTGAGCGCCGCGTCCGCCGCGGCGTCGGGGAGCCCGGTGTCCGTCGCGTCCCCGACCCTGAAGCGCGTGCGGTCGGCCAGTCCCGTCCACGCGGAGAGCGCGGTCGCGACCTCGCAGAACTCCGGCGTGAGGTCGATGCCGGTGATCGAGCATCCGGTCAGCTCGGCGAGCGTGCGGGCGGGTCCGCCCAGCCCGCTGCCGAGGTCCACGACCTGGGAGTCGGCCGTGATGTCGAGCGCCTCGATGATCTCCAGCGTCGCGGCACGGCCGCGGATGTGGAACTCGTCGACGGGAGCGAGGTCGGCCGGGCGCAGGGCCGTGCGGTCCAGGCCGGCCGCCTCCAGGGCGGAGCCGATGGCCGCCACGAGCTTGCCGGGGCCGCTGTAGAACCTCGAGACCTGGTCCACCGCGCCATCATGGCAGCGCCCGGCCGGGACGTCGACGTCCGATCCGGCCCCTGTCACGCACGCCAGGGAGGGGGACGCATGGACATCCGGCTGCTCGAGCTCGACGGCGTGCGCCGCGGTCACGCAAGGCCGTCGAGAGCTTCTCGCATCGAGCGCACTGCCTCGGCGGCTCGCCACAGGTGGTGCTCGGGCTGGATCCCACCGCCGCGATGGGCGCGCCGCCAGTCAGGCTCCCAGTAGCCGTCGAGCACCTCGCCCAGGTGTCGATCGCACTGAGGCAGCGCCTCGGTCAGGTACTCCCGCAACGCCTCGGGCGTAGGCGTCTCGATCATGGCGTCGCTGACCGTGTTGGTGCGCAGGTCGCGCAGCAGCAGCTCGTCGGGTCCGCTCTGGGCGGACCAGACCCGTGCGACTCGACGTACCTCGTGATCCCACGCGGGCACCTGCCGTGGCCGCCACCTCGCGTCGATCGGCCGCTTGTCCAGCCTCAGGAGCGACTCGCAAGCGGCGGCGGCGGGGTGCGGCGCCAGGTACGGAAGCTCGTCGGCCGGGACGTCCAGTCGTACGACGATCAGCGCCCATTCGACATGCTCGGCCCCGTCCAGCAGATCGCCTCCGATCCACAACTCGGACAGCGGTGGAGCGAGGTCGCCGGGGAGGCGAGCGAGCCGGTCAGCCTCCTGGGTCAGCTCCGTGACGTGGCGTAGTGCGGCACCCCTCTTCATCGGGCCAGTCTGCACCGCGCGCGAGAGGTCGGGACCGTGGTCGGTCGCCCAATTGGTCAGTGAGGATCGCGCGCTCGCGGCGCGGACGATACGGCGTCACGCCGCCGATGCGCTCGACAGGCTCGGCGAGGCTGTCCGCCGGAATGGGCTGACGATGTGATCGGCCGGAAGGCGCTTCCGTGAGTCCGGGGCTACGCGTCGGCTTCGTGACGCGGCAGTCTTGCCTGCAAGCGCTCGACAGCCGCGGCGAGGGGCTGCAGGTCCTGGTCGATCACCGCTTCCCGATTTCGAGGAGCCGCATGGCCACGGCGTCCATCACGATCTCCATCGGCGTAGAGGAGGGCAGCTTTGACGAGCTCGACGTCGCGATGGAGCACGGGGCCGCCGGTTTGGGACTTTGGCGACGTGATGATGCTGACGCGCAGCGGTCGGACCGCCTCTTTCACGGTCGGCTTGGTCCGGACATGAGCCCGATTCGGCTGGTTGCGCCTCTTCTTCACGTCTTGACCTCCACGATCAGCCCGCCATGGCGTCGGAGGCGTCGTTGGCCGAGGCTTCCAGCGCGGCCGCGACGGCCTCGAACTCGGCTAGCGCGGCAGTCAGGTCCTCGACGATCTCGCGGGCGATGACCTCGGGTGCTGGCAGGTTGTCGGCGTCCTCGAGTGACTCGTCCCGCAGCCATGTGATGTCGAGGTTGGCCTTGTCGCGCGCTACGAGCTCGTCGTACGTGAACGACTTCCAACGCTCGGACTCCACCCGCTCCGCGCGGTCCTTGCCGGACGGATAGCCGCTCGACCTCTCGCCTACTTCGCTGGGGCAGTACCGGCGCGACCGGCCCCTCTCGTGCTACTAACGACGCATGTCCAGCGAGCAAGTGTCCGAGCGGTTGACCGATGAGCAGGTGCGCGAACGGTTGCTGGCTTTGTGGCCCAAGGTGCTGGAACGACACGCGCGACTAGAGCAACCCTGGACGCCCAAGGAGGGCAGCGCTCTTGCTGAGGACGACGCTGTTGCCCCCTTCAGTCCATGGCCTTCGGCGCTGGCACGCACCAGCGTCTCCATCGCAACTGAGAACTACATGGTGGCGGCGTGCTGGCTACTCAACTTCGACCCTCCGATCTTCTCGATGCAGCCGATGTTGCGGACGGCGCTCATCGGCGGATCGCA
>NZ_DASWVI010000348.1:0-5574 GCF_036401255.1 Nocardioides sp.
GGCGGCCCGCGCCCGCGGCGCCGCCCTGGGCCCCGACCTGCCGGGCATCCGCGCCGCAGGTCGCGCGGGCGTGCCCCTGGTGATCCGCACCCTGACCCTGCGGGCGGCGTTCCTCGTCACGACGTACGCCGTCACGGCGGCCGCCGTCGGCGCCCGCGACCAGGAGGTCGACCTCGCGACCCACCAGCTGGCGCTGACGATCTGGGGGTTCCTCGCGTTCGCGCTGGACGCCATCGCGATCGCGGCCCAGGCGATCACCGGGCGGGCCCTGGGAGCCGGCGACGTCGAGGGCACCCGGGCGCTCACCCGCCGGATGATCGCGTGGGGGGCGGCGAGCGGTGTCGTCACCGGGGCGGTCGTGGCCGGGCTCAGCCCCGTGCTCGGCGCGCTGTTCACCGGGGACCCGGCCGTCCGCGACCTGCTGACGCCGGTGCTGCTCGTCGTCGCCCTCGGCCAGCCGGTCGCCGGGGTGGTGTTCGTGCTCGACGGGGTCCTGATCGGGGCGGGCGACGGCCGCTACCTGGCGCTCGCCGGGCTGCTCACCTTCCTCGCCTACGCCCCGGTCGCCCTGGCCTGCGCCGCCGGGTCCGCCGGCCTGGTCACCCTCTGGATCGGGTTCTCCGCGGTGTTCATGGGCGCCCGGCTGGTCCTCCTCCTGGCCCGGGCGCGCAGCGCCCACTGGCTGATCACGGGGGTCGCGACCGTAGGGTGACCCGGTGAAGCCCCTGCAGTCGATCGCGATGGGCCTGGTGATCGTCGCGATCGTGGCCAAGCTCAACGGCGAGTACGACGTGCTGCCGGACCCGGTCGGGTGGCTGCTGGTGCTGCAGGGACTCGGCGGGCTCCCGGCCACGCTGCCCCACCGCCCCGCGCTCCGCGTGCTCGGCCTCGGGGCGCTGATCATGAGCGTCGTGCTGTGGTTCCCCAGCCTCAGCGAGGGTCTCGAGCGCGCCGATGAGTCGCTGCTCTGGGCGGCGAACCTGCCCCAGCTCGGCTTCGTGGCGCTGCTGTGCCACGCGCTCTCCCGCGCCGCGGCCGCCGAGCCCGGCCGGTCACGCTGGCTGCGGACCGCCTCGGCGCTCACCGTGGGCGCGGCCCTGCTGCCCGTGGTGGTGCTGGGGGCGGACCAGACCTCGCTGCTCGACGTCATGGTCGTCGGCGGTTCGCTGGTGCTGCTGCTGGTGATCGTGCTGCTGTTCCGCTACGCCGCCCGTCCGTGGGCACGGCCCGAGGTGGACCAGACCGCTTCGGCCTGAGTCGTGTCGCCGCGTAGCCCCCGGGGCAGGGTGGGCGTTGGGTGAGCGGGAGCACAGCACGAACCGGAGGGATCCATGCGCCACACCTCGACCCGACGACTCGGCGGCACGCTCGCGGCCGTCCTCGCCGCGGCCACGCTGCCGCTGCTCGCTGGGGCGACACCGGCCGACGCCGCCGAGCCGTGCACGAGCGAGGCGCAGCCGAAGGACCCGCTGCTCGGGCTGCCCACCGGCACCGCGTGCGACGACACCGTGCCGCCGACGACCACGCTCGAGGCCGTCGCCCCGGCCGTCTCCCACGACTGGCTCGCAGCGACCGCGGTGACGTTCACGTTCAGCGGCCGGCACACCGACACCGACACCGACCCCATCGACTTCGAGTGCCAGTTCTTCAACACCGCGATCGCCCCGACCTCGTGGACGGCGTGCACCTCCCCGGCCAGCTACGACCAGCTCGAGGAGCGCTCGGCGACGCCGTACACGTTCCGGGTGCGCGCGGTCGACCGGACCGACAACGCCCACGACATCACCTGGGACCCCTTCTTCCCTGCCCCGACCGACCTTCCCGACGTCGACCAGACCCCGGCCGAGGTGGTCTTCCGGGCCGACGCGACCGCGCCGAGCACATTCGGCTTCCTGCGCACCGACTACTACGACCAGGACCGCCAGGACGTCCCGATGGTGACCAGCCCGACCGTCCAGATCCGGCTGCAAAGCAACGAGGCCGGCGCCGGCGAGGTCCCGTCGTACCGGTGCCGGCTCGACAGCCGGGCGGTCTCGTGCGCCGACGGGCTCACCACGCTGCGCAAGCTCGACGCGGGCCGGCACACGTTCACCGCCGCGGCGGTCGACCCGGCCGGGAACGTCGACCCCACACCGTTCACCCAGCAGTTCTTCGTGCCGCGCAACCTCACCGCCGACGACGCCACACGACGCTCGGCCGGCGCGTGGCGCACCGTGCGCAGCCCCGGCAGCTTCGCCGGCGAGTACCTGCAGAGCTCGACGTACGGCGCCACGCTGACGTTCCGCGTCCGCAACATCCGCGCGATCCGGCTGCTCGCCCCGGCCGGCCCGGGTCTGGGGAAGGTGGAGATCCGGGTCGGCCAAGGCGCCTGGAAGCGCGTCAACCTCGCCTCCCAGGACGCCCAGCGGCTGCACGTCTACCAGGTCCGCGGCGAGCTCTCCTCGCTGCTCGCCGGGCCGCTCCAGCTGCGGGTGGCCTCGCGCGGCAAGCCCGTGCGCGTCGATGCCGTCATGGCCCGCTGACCGGCCCGCTCAGGTCTTCCGGACGCGACAGGGCCCGCACCCCCGGGGGAGGTGCGGGCCCTGTCGATGAAGCGTTGCCGCTGCGCTGGGGTCAGCGCGGAGAGATGCTGGTCAGGCCGGGATCACGTTGAGGGCCACCACGGCGGACACCTCGTCGTGCAGCTTGACCGACACCTCGTGGGAGCCGAGCGACTTGATCGGGTTGGTGACCACGATCGTGCGCTTGTCGACCTGCTCGCCCGAGGCGTCGGCGAGGGCGCCGGCGATCTCGGAGACCGTGACGGCACCGAACAGGCGACCGCCCGCGCCGGAGCGCACCTTGACGGCGACCGGCTGGGCCTCGAGCTTGGCCTTGATCTGCTCGGCGTGGTCGTGGTCGCGGACCGCGCGGGAGGCGCGGGCGGACTTGATCGACTCGATGGTCTTCTCGGCACCGCGGGTCCAGCGCATGGCCAGTCCGCGGGGGACGAGGTAGTTGCGGCCGTAGCCGTCCTTCACCTCGACGACGTCGCCGGGGGCACCGAGGCCGGTGACTTCCTGGGTCAGGATGAGCTTCATGTCCTCGGCTCCTCTCAGCGACCGGTGGAGGTGTAGGGCAGCAGGGCGACCTCGCGGGCGTTCTTGACCGCGATGGCCACGTCGCGCTGGTGCTGGACGCAGTTGCCGGTCACCCGACGGGCGCGGATCTTGCCGCGGTCGGAGATGAACTTGCGGAGCAGCGCGGTGTCCTTGTAGTCGACACCGGTCGCCTTCTCCTTGCAGAACTGGCAAACCTTCTTCTTGGGCTTGCGAATCACTGCCTTGGCCATTGTGGTGCTTCCTTTCTAGAAGCCCGGCCCCATGACTGGGTTGAGTGCCGGAATGGTTGAGGGTGTTCGGATGGTGTTGGTGCTGGATCAGAACGCTGAGCCGCTGCTCGGGTCTCGATACGCCCGTCACGGCTTCGCTGCGCTCAGCCGTGGGGCCCGGTTCCTGAGGAGCCGAGGGACGAGGCGTCTCGAAGGGCGACCTTGCCGCAGTCTCGTTGACTCGCATCGCGAGCGATGCGAGTCAACGGCGGCTAAAACGGCGGCTCGTCCGAGCCGACGCCCGGGGCGCCCCAGGGGTCGTTGGCCGGAGCCGACTGGCCGCCGCCGGAGCCGCCGCCCTGCGGAGCCGGAGTGGCCCACGGGTCGTTGCCGCCGGACTGCGGACGGGACTGGCCGCCCTGGCCGCCGCCCCCGGAGTAGCCGCCGCCCCCGCCGGAGCGGGAGGCGCGGGTGACCTTCGCCGTGGCGAACGCGAGCGCCGGGCCGACCTCGTCGACCTCGAGCTCCACCACCGTGCGCTTCTCACCCTCGCGGGTCTCGTAGGAGCGCTGCTTGAGTCGGCCCTGCACGATCACGCGCATGCCGCGCTGGAGAGACTCCGCGACGTTCTCCGCCGCCTGGCGCCAGACCGAGCAGGAGAGGAACAGCGGGTCGCCGTCCTTCCACTCGTTGGTCTGCCGGTCGAAGGTGCGCGGCGTCGACGCGATCCGGAAGTTCGCCACGGCCGCACCCGAGGGGGTGAAGCGCAGCTCCGGGTCGTCGACGAGGTTGCCGACCACCGTGATGACGGTCTCGCCTGCCATGTGGGCTCCCTTGCGTTGGTTCTGATCAGAGTCGCGTCCGACCACGTGCCGCCCATCGTTGCCGCTGGCGCCGACAGGCGGAAGTGGTCGTCCACAGGTCTAGGCCCGATCACCGGAGGTGCCGGGCCGCGTCCCGGGCCTCAGTGGGCGTCGGGGCGCATGACCTTCGTGCGGAGGATCGACTCGTTGAGGGTGAGCTGGCGGTCGAACTCCTTGACCGTGGCCGGCTCGGCGTTGAGCTTGATGACGGCGTAGATGCCCTCGGCGTTCTTCTTGACCTCGTAGGCCAGGCGCCGCCGGCCCCACACGTCGACGGACTCGACGGTGCCGCCGTCCTTGCGGATGACGTTCAGGTACTTGTCGAGCGACGGCTCGACGGTTCGCTCTTCGAGGCTGGGGTCGAGGATGACCATCACTTCGTAGGCACGCACAGCGGTCTCCACCTCCTCTGGACTGGGCGGCCACGGACTCTCCGTGGCAGGAGGGCTTTGCGTTGGTGTTGCATTCTCGGCCAGCGGCCCGTCGGTGGGCGTGCGCAGAGAACGCCCCAGGCTAGCAGCGCACGCACCCCGTGGCCCAACCGGCGATCTGGTCGGCGTACCCCTCGCGACCGCCACCCGGGCCGACTTGTCAGGGACTTCTTCCGCTTGTCGACCGTTGCAACCCCCGACAAGCGGGAGAACCCCCGGTGGACCGGGGATTCCTGCAGCATTCGCCGACCTGTGGACGAGCGGGCCTGAGGGGCACCCGGAGTGGGTAGGACGAGGGGCATGGCACGTATGCCGCCCGGCTCGGTCGGGCCCGCCCCGCTCGCCGGCCCGCTCGCCGGTCGCTACCTGCTGCTCGACCAGGTGGGCTCGGGAGGGATGGGCTCGGTGTGGCGGGCCCGGGACCTGCGCACCGGCACCGTGGTCGCCGCCAAGGTGCTCGGCGCCCACGACAGCACCGCGCTGCTGCGGTTCGTGCGCGAGCAGTCGGTGCGGGTCGCCCACCCGCACGTCGTCGCGCCCACCGGGTGGGCGGCCGAGGACCACCGGGTGGTCTTCGCGATGGACCTGGTGCGCGGCGGGTCCGTCGAGCAGCTGCTGGCCGAGCACGGCCCGTTGCCCGCGTCGTACGTCGCCCACGTCCTCGACCAGACCCTCCAGGCGCTGGCCGCGGTGCACGCGGCGGGGATCGTGCACCGCGACGTCAAGCCCGCCAACCTGCTGCTCGAACCCACCGGGTCGGGCCGCCCGTTCGTGCGGCTCGGCGACTTCGGGGTGGCCGTGCCGCTCGAGGACGTCCGGCTGACCCGCGCACCGGGCCCGGTCGGCACCGACGGCTACATGGCGCCCGAGCAGGTGGCCGGCGCGGCCCCGGACCCGCAACAGGACGTGTACGCCGCCGGCGTGGTCGCGGCCGAGCTGCTCACCGGCCGCCGGGGTGCGGCCGCCGACG
>NZ_DASWVI010000349.1:0-2562 GCF_036401255.1 Nocardioides sp.
GAACAGCAGCCGCGCCCGGCCGCGCGTGGAGTGCTGCTCCTCGCGGGTCGCCTGGTACGACGGGCACATCACGGTCCCCCCGTCGTGGGTGAGCTGGCGGCACTTGCCGACGCCGACGCAGCGGTTGGCGGCCTGGGCGAAGGAGTGCCCGTCCTCGGGGTAGCCGAAGGCCAGCGGCAGCATCCGCCGCGGCTCCCAGCGACCGCCCAGCCGCAGGTGGGAGTCCAGTGGCGCCGGGTGGACGACCTTGCCCGGGTTCATCAGGTCGTCGGGGTCGAAGAGCGCCTTGACCTCCTCGAACAGTGCGACCACCTCCGCGCCGAACATCCGCGGCAGCAGCTCCCCGCGGGACTGCCCGTCGCCGTGCTCGCCGGACAGGGAGCCGCCGTACGACACGACCAGGTCGGCCGCGCGCTCCATGAACCGCCGGTAGGTCGCCACGCCCTCGGTCGTGTAGAGGTCGAACGGGATCCGGGTGTGCACGCAGCCCTGCCCGAAGTGGCCGTAGAGGCTCGGCCCGACGTCGCTGGCGTAGCCGAACTCCTCGTAGAGGCGGCGCACGTCGCGCAGGTAGTCCCCGAGCCGGTCGACGGGGACCGCCGCGTCCTCCCAGCCCTCGAACGTGTCCGGACGATGCGGCACGTGCGCGGTCGCGCCGAGCCCGGACTCGCGCACGAGCCACAGCTCGTGCTCGCGGTCGGGGTCGTCGTAGAACGCGACGCTCGGGGCGTGGTCGGTCCTGCCCAGCGCCGCGAGCATCGCCTCCGCGCGGCGGTCCGCCTCGTCGGTGTCCGCGCCGCCCATCTGGGCCATGAGGAACCCACTGCCCTGCGGCAGCATGCCCAGCGCCTCGGGGTTCATCCCCTTGAGCTGCTGGTCGCGCAACAGGAAGTCGTCGACGCCCTCGAGCGCGATCGGCTCGTGCTCGACGACCGCCGGCACGGCGTCCGCCGCCTCGGCGATGCCCGGATAGCCGAGCACCACCAGCGTGCGGGCCGCCACCACCGGCACCAGCTCCAGCTCGGCGCGCAACACCGTCACCAGCGTCGCCTCGCTGCCGACCAGGAGGCCGGCCACGTCGAAGCCGTGCTCGGGCAGCAGCGAGTCCAGGTTGTAGCCGGACACCCGGCGCGGGATGTCGGGATAGCGCTCCCGGATCAGGTCGGCGTGGTCGTCGCGGAGCCGGCGCAGCCGCCGGTGGATCTCGCCGACCCGGCCGGGCTGCGCCGCGGCCTCGGCGTACTGCTCGTCGTCGAGGCGGCGGGCGACGAACCGGGTGCCGTCGTGGAGCAGCACCTCCAGCGACACGATGTTGTCGACGACCTTGCCGGTGCGCTGCGCGGTCGCGCCGCAGGAGTTGTTGCCGATCATCCCGCCGAGCGTGCAGTTGGGGTGGGTCGCCGGCTCCGGGCCGAAGCGCAGCCCGGTCGGCGCGAGCTGCCGGTTGAGGTCGTCGAGCACGATGCCCGGCTCGACCAGGCAGCGCCGGCCGGCCGCGTCCACCGAGAGCAGCCGGTGGCAGTGCCGGGAGAAGTCGATGACGACCGCGGCGTTGGTGCACTGGCCGGCCAGGCTGGTGCCGCCACCGCGGGAGACGACCGGCAGGTCCAGCTCGTGGCAGACCGCGACCGCCTCCACCGCCGCGTCGACGGTGCGGGGGAGCACGACGCCGAGCGGCACCTGGCGGAAGTTGGAGGCGTCGGTGGAGTACGCCGCCCGGCTGCCCGGGTCGAAGCGGACCTCGCCGTCGACGCGCTCGGTGAGCGTGACCGCCGCCCGGCCCAGGTCGGGGACGGCGGTCGCGGTCACGACGCCCGCCTGCGCGTGAGGACGCCCGCGAGGGCGACGGCCCCGGCGGCGGCCAGCAGCCCGTGGTGCTGGGAGGCCCACACCTGCGGGGAGCGGCGGTGCGCGCGGGCGTCGAAGTCGCCGTGGGCGCCGAAGTCCGCGCCGCCGGCGCCGTCGGCCGGCTCCCACAGGTTCTCCGGCTGCTCGGGGTCGCGCGGCTGCGGGGTCTGCTGGCTCGAGAAGCCGGTGCGAGCCAGGTAGCGGTCCAGCAGCCCCGGGGCGACGGCGTTCGCGAGCAGCGTGAGCGCGGTCGTCTCGCCGACCCAGTACTCCCGGCGGCGCGGGTGGTCGGCGGCGTACACGACCGCGTCGGCGGCGAGCTCGGGCTGGTAGATCGGCGGCACCGGCTGCGCGTGCCGCGGCAGCCGGGAGAGCACCCAGTCGAACTGCGGGGTGTTGACCGCCGGCATCTGCACCATCGTCACGCGGACGCCGCTGCCGTCGTGGAGCAGCTCGGTGCGCAGCGCCTCGTTGAAGCCCTGGATCGCGTGCTTGGCGCCGCAGTACGCCGACTGCAGCGGGATGCCCCGGTAGGCCAGCGCCGAGCCCACCTGGACGATCGCGCCGCGGTCGCGAGGCGCCATCACCTGCAGCGCGCTGCGGGTGCCGTTGACGTAGCCGAGGTAGCTGACCTCGGTCACCCGGGCGAACTCCTCGGGCTCGATGTCGGTGAACCGTGCGAACACGGACGTGAACGCGACGTTGACCCACACC
>NZ_DASWVI010000350.1:0-8755 GCF_036401255.1 Nocardioides sp.
CGGTCGCGGTGGCGTCCGGGCTCGCGATGCTCGGCTGGACCATGATCCCGCCCACCCGCGCCGGCACCGGGCTGGTGGCCGCCCTGGCCGTCGCGGCGATCGCGGCCGTCGCCGCGCTCTCCCGTCGTGGCGACTGGGGTCAGCCGCACGTGCTGGCGCTGGCCGGGGGCGCACTGGGCGCCGCGGGCGCGTCCGCGTTCCTCACCACGCCGATCGGCGACGTCGACACCGCGGAGAAGTACGGCCACAACGTCACGCTGCTCCTGATCGTGCTCGTGCTCAGTGCCCTCGCCGCCCACCGGGTCGGGCGGGGTGGACCTGAGCGCCGCCACGTGCCAGCGTGAGGCCTTTCGATCCGCTTCCAGGAGGTCGTCGATGGCGCACCTGCTCGTGCCGAGCCGCTTCCGCGGCCCGGCGTCCTCGGGCAACGGCGGCTGGACCGCGGGTGCCCTGGCGACGCTGACCGGACTCGAACCGCCCGCCGGCGTCACGGTGTCGCTGCGCCGGCCCCCCGCGCTGGACGTCCCCATGCCCGTCACCAGCGTCGACGGCACCCTCGTCGCCTCGCTGGACGGCGAGCCGGTCGCGCTGGCCGGCCCCGCCGACAGCGAGCCGCCGCTCGCCGACCCGGTCTCCCCGGACGAGGCGCGCGCCGCGGAGGCGGCGTACGCCGGTCTGGTCTTCCACCCGTTCCCCACCTGCTTCGGCTGCGGGGTCGGCCGCGCCGAGGGCGACGGGCTGCGGATCTTCCCCGGCCGGGTCGCCGACCAGGACGGCGCCGCCCGCGTCGCGGCGACGTGGACACCGCACCCCTCGGTCGGCGAGGACGGTCACGCCACCGGCCCGGTCACCTGGGCCGCCCTGGACTGCGTGGGCGGATGGGCCGGGGACCTCGAGGAGCGCCTGATGGTGCTGGCCCGGATGACGGCCTGGGTCGACGCCGCGCCGCGGATCGGCGAGGAGCACGTCGTGATCGGCCTGGCCCGCGGCACCGAGGGTCGCAAGACCTTCACCGCCTCGACCCTGTACGACGCCGACGGGCGGGTGGTCGCCCGCGCCCAGCACATCTGGGTCGCGGTGAGCACCACCGACTTGTGACCCGGCCGAACGACTCGGTCCACTAAGATGCCCGACATGGATTTGAACGATCAAATGCGGGGCTCGGGCCAGGAGTGGTGGCGGCACGCCGTGACGTACCAGATCTACGTGCGCAGCTTCGCGGACGGCGACGGCGACGGCGTCGGCGACCTGCCCGGGATCACCGCGCGCCTCGAGCACGTGCGCGACCTCGGCGTGGACGCGATCTGGCTCAACCCCTTCTACACCTCCCCGCAGCACGACCACGGCTACGACGTCGCCGACTACTGCGACATCGACCCGCTGTTCGGCACGCTCGCCGACGCGGACGCGATGATCGAGCGCGCGCACGACCTGGGCCTGAAGGTGATCGTCGACCTCGTGCCCAACCACACCTCCAACGAGCACGAGTGGTTCCAGGCGGCGCTCGCCGCCGGGCCCGGCAGCCCCGAGCGCGACCGCTACGTCTTCCGCGACAGCCCCGACGGGCCGCCCAACAACTGGCGGTCGGTGTTCGGCGGCCCCGCCTGGACGCAGGTCCCGGACGGGCAGTGGTACCTCCACCTCTTCGACACCTCCCAGCCCGACCTCAACTGGCGCAACCCCGAGGTCGGCGACATGTTCGTCGACGTGCTGCGCTTCTGGCTGGACCGTGGCGTCGACGGCTTCCGGGTCGACGTCGCGCACGGGCTGTTCAAGGAGGAGAGCCTGCGCGACCAGGTCCGCCCCGCGGGCGAGGTGCCGGTCAGCGGCGCCTCCGCGGGCGAGTCGATGGTCGAGCGCACCGAGGTCGACGAGCCGATGTGGGACCAGCCCGAGGTGCACGAGGTCTACCGCCGCTGGCACGAGGTGCTCGAGAAGTACGACGGCGACCGGATGATGGTCGCCGAGGCCTGGACCCAGAGCCCCGAGTCGATGGCGCGCTACATCCGGCCCGACGAGTTCAGCCAGGCGTTCAACTTCGCCTGGCTGCTGGCGCCCTGGTCGGCGCGGGCGTTCACCCGGGTGATCACCGGCACGTTCGAGGCCGTCGACCACGTCGGCGCCTCGCCGACCTGGGTGCTCTCCAACCACGACGTCGACCGGCACCCGAGCCGCTACGGCGGCGGTCCGCGCGGGCTGGCTCGCGCCCGGGCGGCCACGCTGACGATGCTCGGCCTGCCCGGCTCGGCCTACCTCTACCAGGGTGAGGAGCTGGGCCTCGAGCAGGTCGAGGTCGAGCCCGAGTTCCGTCAGGACCCGTCCTGGTTCCGCACCGGCAAGCCCGGTCGCGACGGGTGCCGGGTGCCGATGCCGTGGAGCGGCACCGAGCCGCCGTTCGGGTTCGGGCCGGGCGCCGGCCAGCCGTGGCTCCCCCAGCCGGCCGCGTGGTCGCGGCTCACCGTCGAGGCACAGGCGGGCGACCCCGGGTCGACGCTCGCGTTCTACCGGGCGGCGCTGGCTGCCCGGCGTACGTTCTCCGAGACGGCAGGCGAGCGCGTCGAGCTCGTCGACGCGGGGCCCGACGTCGTGTGCTTCCGCCGCGGACCGGTCACCGTCGCGCTCAACTGCGGCACCCAGCCCGCCGCGCTGCCCGAGGGCACGGTGCTGATGGCCAGCGGCCCGGTCGGCGACACGCTACCGCCCGACACCGCGGTCTGGGTCGGCTGATCCTCCGACGCGCTCAGTGGAGCGCCCGCTCGGGCGGGTGCTCCTCCAACGCGTGGTTGTAGCGGCGCAGCAGCTCGACGAACGTGTCGAGGTCGGCCTCGGACCAGTCGCCGAGCCGGGCGTCGAGCCACCGGCGCCGCTCGTCCGCGACCGCGGCCATCCGGTCGGCCGCGGCCGCGGACGCCGAGATCAGCGTCGCGCGCCCGTCGTCGGGGTCGGGACTGCGGTCGACCAGGTCGAGCTCGACGAGGTGCTGCAGCTGGCGGCTGATCGCGCCCTTGTCGATGCCGAACGCCTCGGCCATCGCCGAGGAGCGCTGCGCACCGTGGGTGATCAGCCAGGACAGCATGAGGTACGACGAGCTCGGCAGCTCGGGATGGACAGCCTGCGCGCGCAGTCGGATGACCCGCCGGATCCGGCGGACCATCACCCCGACCTCCTGCTCCAGGCCGCGGAGCCGGTCGGTGCGAGGAGAGGCCTCGGTCATCGTGCCGCCCGCTCCTTCCTCACGATCGCGTCGTGGAGCTCCGCGGCGACCTCGGGCGAGGTCTCGGCCACGGCGTCGAGGTTGGAGGTGCGCAGCGGCACCTCGCGGATCAGCACCACGCACGCAAGGGCCACGAGCGCGAACGGCGTGCCGACCGAGAAGATGTGGCCGAACGAGGCGCCGAAGGCGTGCTCCCAGATGCCCTGCTCCCAGCCGGGCAGCGCGGCGACATCGGGCACCGAGTGGCTGCCGGCCGAGAACGACGGCTGCCGCTGCGCGGCGACGTACCCCTCGGTGACCTGTTGGGCGACCTGGTGGCTGAGCAGCGCTCCGAGCGCGGAGACGCCGATCGAGCCGCCCATCGAGCGGAAGAAGGCGACCACCGAGCTGGCGGCGCCCATGTCGGCGAGCGAGACGTTGTTCTGCACCGAGAGCACGAGGTTCTGCATCGTGGCGCCGAGGCCGACCCCGAGGATCGCCATGAACGCGCCGACCACGACCAGGCTGGTGGACTCGTCGATCGTGCCGAGGAGCGCGAGCCCGATCACGACCAGCACCATGCCGCCGACCAGCCACCGCTTCCAGCGACCGGTGTCGCTGATGATCTTCCCGCTGACGATGCTGGAGAGGAACAGGCCGCCGACCATCGCGATCGACATCAGGCCGGCCTCGGTGGGGCTCATCCCGCGGGCGGTCTGGAAGTACTGGCTGAGATAGACGGTGGAGCCGAACATCGCGACGCCGATCATCACCGAGGCGATGGTCGCCAGCGAGATCGTCCGGTCGCGGAACAGGCGCAGCGGGATGACCGGCTCGGTCGCGACCTTGGCCTCGACGTACACCGACGCCGCGATCAGCAGCACGCCGCTGGCGACGAGCACGGCGGTCGTCATGGATCCCCAGGCGAACTGGTTGCCGCCCAGGCTCACCCAGATCAGCAGGGTCGAGACGCCGCCGACGATGAGGGTGGCGCCGAGGTAGTCGATGTGGACCGGACGCTTGACCACCGGGAGGTGCAGGGTCTTCTGCAGCAGGAAGAACGCGGCGACGGCGAACGGCAGCCCCACGAAGAAGCAACCGCGCCAGCCGAACGTGGAGTCCACGATCACGCCGCCGATCAGCGGGCCACTCACGGTCGCGATCGCGAACACCGCTCCGAGGTAGCCCGAGTAACGACCCCGCTCGCGCGGGGAGATCATCGTGGCGATCACGACCTGCACGAGAGCGGTCAGGCCGCCGACTCCGAGACCCTGCACGACCCGGGCCCCGATGAGGACCTCCATGCTCGGCGCGAACGCCGCGACCAACGAGCCGACGATGTAGATCACGAGCGCCAGCTGCACGAGCAGCTTCTTGCTGAACAGGTCGGAGAGCTTGCCCCAGATCGGCGTGGTCACGGTCATCGCGAGCATCGTCGAGACCACGACCCACGTGTAGCCGGTCTGGCTGCCCTCGAGGTCGCTGACGATGCGCGGCAGGGCGTTGCTCACGACGGTGCTCGACAGCATCGCGACGAACATCGCGAGCAGCAGGCCGCTGAGGGCCTCGAGGATCTCGCGGTGCGACATCTGCCCGGACTCCTCGACGGAGGACGGGGCGGGTGGGACCTGGGACACGGAGGCTCGATTCACGGGAGCTAGAAGGTTGTCTCAGGCAACTATATTCCCGAAATGGTCGACCAATTCCGCGTTGTGCTCGCCGGGTGGTCCGGGAGCGGTCAGGAGGGGTCGGGCTCGGAGCCGCCGTCGAGGGCGCGGGCCAGGCTGGCGATGACGTCCTCGCTCGGCGAGGCGGCCTGGCGGTTGGTCTCCTCGAGCTGGGCCAGCAGCTCGGCGCGGTGGACCTTCACCGAGCGGGGTGCGTCGATGCCGACGCGGACGACGTCGCCGCGGACCTCGAGGATCGTCACGACGACGTCCTCGCCGAGCACGACGCTCTCCCCGGCACGGCGACTCAGAACCAGCATGCGGTCACGGTACCCGCCGCGGGCTCCCGACGTGCCCCGCCCCGGCCGGTCAGAGACGATCGATCGCGCGAGGCGGCGGTCAGGAGGCGGTCGGGAGGAGCGGCGCGGCGAGCGGCAGGTCCAGGTCGTCGAGCACGATCTGGCCCCCGCGGCGGCTGGCGGTGTTCACCAGGACCGGGGCGGCGAGGTTCGCGGTCGTCGAGGCCAGCGAGCCGCCGGCGTTGAGCACGACCAGGAGGAGCACGTCCTCGGCCGAGCGGATCTCGAGCTCCTCGAGGACCGCGTCGTCCACGGCGGGCGCGTAGTCGGGGAAGAACCGCCCCGGGGGCACGACCAGGAAGCTGAGCTCGGGCTCCTCCACCGACGTCAGCCGGCACAGGTCCCCGGCATCGTCGAGGCGGACCAGCGCGAAGCGCCGCAGGTCCTGGAAGCCGGGCATCGGGCGCACCAGCTCGATCACGGGCAGGTCGGTCTCGTCGGCAGACATCTCGGCCATCATGACACCCGCGGTCATCGGAGGAAGTCCAACAGGCTGGGCTGGATCACCCGCGAGGTCGCCGACAGTGCCGCCTGGTAGGCGACCTCCTGCAGCTGCAGGTCGACGCTCGCCTTGACCAGGTCGGTGTTCTCGACCTCGGAGAGCGAGGAGGTGAGCCGCAGCTCGGCGTCGCTCGCGGCGTCGCGGGCCTGCTCGACCCGCTTGGTGCGGGCCCCGATGTCGGCCTGCGCGTAGGTGACGCGCTCGCGGTCGGTGTCCAGAGCCGCGATCGCGGTGTTGATCCCGGTGCCGTCGTTGGCCCGCAACGCGGTGGAGAGCGCGGCGAGGTGGTCGAACACGGAGTCGCCGTCGGCCCCGAAGACCGCCGGGCCCTCGATGTCCACCCGCACCGTGGCACGGTCGGAGACCGCGCGCAGCACGCCGGCGGACGCCACCGGTGCCGGCTGGTAGGTCACGACGCCGGTCACGGGGTCGGCGGCGTACGCGATGTCGCCCTGGGTCACCCCGCCGAAGACCGGACGGTTCAGGTACGCCGAGTTCGCGGTCGACACCAGGCCGGAGCGGATCTGGTCGATCTCGGTCGCGAGCGCCTCGCGGGCCTGGGGGCCCAGGCTGCCGGAGTTGGCGCCCTGGAGGGCGACCTCGTAGGCACGCCGCACCTGGTCGGTCACGCTCGAGAGCGTCGAGTCGGCCTGGTTGAGCCAGCCCAGCCCGTCGTTGGCGTTGCGGACGTACTGCTTCTGGTTCGCGACCGACGCGCGGATGCGCATCGCCGACGTGGCGCCGGTGGGGTCGTCGGAGGGGCGGTTGATCACCCGGCCGGTGCTGAGCTGCTCCTGGACCTTCGCCAGGCGGTTGAGCCCCGACTGCAGGCCGGTCTGGGCCTGCCGGGTCATCATGCCCTGGGTCATCCGCACGGTGCCCATCAGCGCACCAGCCCGGTCCGGTTGATCAGCGTGTCGAGCACCGAGTCCAGGGTCGTCATCACCCGGGCGGCCGCCTCGTAGGCGCGTTGGGCCGTGATCATGTTCACCGTCTCCTCATCGAGGCTGACGCCGGCCATCTGCTCCCGAGCGGAGTCGACCTGGTCGGTGAGTGCCTGTTGGTTCTTGGCCAGCTGCCGCGCAGAGGCCACCGAGCTGCCGAAACCGTTCACGAGCCGCTGGTACTGGTCGTCGACGTCGACCGCCGTGGCCAGGGCCGTGGCGTTGTTGCCGTCCCGGCCGCCGCCGGCGATGGCGGAGACCGCGAGCTTGGAGCCGTCCGTGATCGCGACCTTCAAGGTGCCGAGCACGTCGGCCGGGTCGTAGTCGAACAGCTTGCCGCCGGGCGCACCGCTCGCGTCGAAGCCGAGGGCGTGCTGGGCGTTGACGTGGTCGGCGAGATCGCGGGCCACCGACGTGAGGCCGGCGATGTACGACGGCAGGGCGTTGTCGAGCACGTCGACGGTCGCCCCCAGGTCGCCTCCGAACGTCCCGGTCAGCGCCGTCGTGGCGCCGGTCGTGTCGGGGTCGAGCGCGAAGGTGACGGGGCCGCCCGTGGCCGACCCGTCGGCGGCCACGCCACCGGTCACGGTGAGCCGGGCCGCGTTGTAGCCGGACACGAGGGGCTGCCCGTTGAGCTCGACGTACATGCTGCCGTCGCCCTGGACGCTCGCCTTCGCGCCGGTGAGCTCGGCGAGCCGGAGCGCGAGCGCGTCGCGCTCGTCCATCAGCGTGGTGGTGTCGGACCCGCCGCCGAGAGCGGCGGCGATCGTGCGGTTGGTCGAGGCCAGCTCCGAGGCCACCGAGTTGATCTCGACCACGGAGGTGAGCAGGTGCGACCGCTGGTCGGAGGCCTCGTCGCTGAGGTGGGCCGACTGCAGGTTGATCGCGTCGACCACGGTCGCCGCGGCCGAGAGCGCCTGGCTGCGCGCGGCGTCGCTGCCCGGGGCGTTGCCGAGGTCGGCGAGCGTGGAGCGGAAGTCCGCGAGGGCCGCGGCGACACCGGACGAGCCGGGCTCGGCGAGGCCGGTCTCGACCCGGGACAGCGCGGCCGCCATCGAGTCGAGGTAGGACTGGCGACCGTGCTCGCGGCGCACCCGGCTGTCGAGCAGCAGGTCCGTCATCCGGTCGACGCGGGTGGCCTGCACGCCGCTGCTGGTCTCGGTCGAGCGCGACCAGACCGCGGGGGCGCTGGCGGCGCCCAGGGTCTGGCCGACCACCCGGCGGCGCACGTAGCCGTCGGTGCTGACGTTGGCGACGTTGGTGCTCGCGACGTCGAGCGCCACCTGCTGGTAGCGCATCGCGGTGAGGGCGCTGTTGATCGAGGCGAAGGTCCCGGCCACGTCACAGGCTCCGGTCGACGAACGTCGGCGCACCGGCCCCGACCGTGACGGATCCGGCGGCCGTGTAGGTCTTGGCGCCGCCGTCCAGGTCGAGCAGGGTCTCGTGCGCGGCGCGCAGGCCGGCCGAGATCAGCCCGCGGTTGACGCTCGCGGCGCGGACGATCTCGTCGCTGAGCGTCGAGAACGCCTCGCGGTGCTCGGCCAGGATCGATGCCCACGGCTCGTCCGCGGCGGCGACCAGGGCCCGCAGGCTCGGGTTCGGCTCCAGGCCCACGCCGGCCGCGGCCTCGTCGGCGGCCACGGCGCGCAGCAGCTCGATCTCGCGGACCTGCTGTGCGGCCTCCTCGACGTCGCGAGCCGCGGCCGGCAGCCAGCGGGTACGCCCGCTGGACATCACCAGCGCCTCCGTCTCGAGCCGGAACAGCAGGCCCTCCAGGAGCTCACGCTCCCGCCAGAGGACCCACGTCAGCTTCTCCACGATGCCGCTCCTTCGTCAGGTCGGTTGTCCGTCCGACCATTCCCATCGGACACGGCGGCCGCATGCTGAGGGATTCTCGCCACTTGCTGCCCCGTTGCGGGCCGGAGGACTCCGGCCCGCAACGGCGAGCGCCAGGCGTGTCACCGGACGCGCGATGACCAAATCCGGGTATATTTCGGGACCTTTGTCACCGGGAAACTATCTGGGCGGGATCGCACACTCTGTCATGTGAGCGCACACAGGGGGACGCCGGATGCCGAGGCGTTGATCGT
>NZ_DASWVI010000351.1:0-10734 GCF_036401255.1 Nocardioides sp.
GACCCGGCCCACGTCAGCGGCGTGTACGACGCCGGGTCCGCGCGGTGCCGGGAGGTGACGGCCCCCGTGCTCGCCGCGGCGCAGGCGGCGATGGGGCTGTGAGCCCGGTCCGGCCGGGTCAGGCCGCCGCGTCGCGCTCGGCGAGCGCGCGGAGGGTGCGCAGCTGCTTGCGCATCATCACCAGGTCGCCCCAGGCGAGCAGGTGACCCCGCAGGCGGTCGACCCGGCCGCGCCGGGCCACGGCGATCCGGCAGACGATGCGGCCGGGCTCGGCGGCGTAGGTCATCGCCACCGGGCCGAACAGCCGCTCGCCGCGGGGCGTGGTGACCGCCGTCCAGTGGTGCGGCGACTCGAACGAGACCAGCCGGAAGACCACCGCCATCGTCTGGCCGACCTCGAGCCGGTCGGCCCCGGGCGTCAACCGGCGGGGGCTGCGCCGGCCGCGGTTGTCGATCCAGTCGTAGGAGTACGGCGCGACCGCGACCTGGCACAGCCACCGCCAGACCAGGTCGACCGGCGCGGCGACGTCGATCGCGCGGGTGAGCAGCAGCGGCGCGGGGCCTACGGCCGTGTCGGCCGGGTAGGCGCGGGCGACCTCGGCGGGCGTGGCACCCCACACCTGCGGCAGCCCGCCGATCCCCATCGGCCCGCTCAGCTGCCCTCGGCGAGCGCCCGCGAGCGGTCGCGGGCGGCCTCCATGGCGGCGAGGAACGCCGCGCGGACCTTGTGGATCTCGAGCTCGCGCAGCGCGGCGGCGGTGGTGCCGGCCGGGGAGGTGACCTGCTCGCGCAGCACCGCGGGGTGGGTGCCGGTCTCGCGCAGCATCTTCGCCGAGCCGACGACCGTCTGGATCACCAGGTCGGTGGCGGTCGCCCGCGGCAGGCCGAGGTGGACACCGGCCTCGATCATCGACTCCACGACGAAGAAGATGTAGGCGGGTCCGGAGCCGGAGATCGCGGTGACGGCGTCCTGCTGGCGCTCGGGGATCCGCAGGACCTTGCCGACCGAGGCCATCAGCGCCTCGGCCTCGCCGAGGTGCTCCTCGCTGCAGTGCGAACCGGGCGAGACCGCCGCCATGCCCTCGTCGACGAGCGCGGGGGTGTTCGGCATGACCCGGACGACCGCGACGCCCTCGGGCACGCGCGCCTCGATGAACGCGGTGGTGATGCCGGCGGCGAGCGAGACGACGAGCTGGCCGGGGCGCAGCACCGGCGCGATCTCGTCGAGCAGGTCGCCCATGTCCTGGGGCTTGACGACGAGCGCGAGCGTGTCGGCCTTGGTCGCCGCCTCGACGTTGCCGACCACCGCGACGCCGTACCGCTCCTCGAGCTCGCGGGCGCGGTCGGACCGCTTCTCCCCGACGAGCAGGTTGTCGACCCGCCGGCCGGCGCGGACCAGGCCGGAGAGCAGGGTCTCGCCCATCACCCCGGCACCGAGGATCGCGGTCTGGCTCACGGTGTCCGCCTCGCCTTCGTCAGCTCTTCGAGATCAGGGACCGCAGGAAGAATGTCAGGTTCTGCGGACGCTCCGCGAGCCTTCTCATCAGGTAGCCGTACCACTGGGTGCCGTAGGGGACGTAGACGCGCACGGTCTCGCCGCTGGCGGCCAGGCGGCGCTGCTCCTCGGGGCGGATGCCGTAGAGCATCTGGTACTCGTAGGTGCCCGCGGCGCGGCCGTAGCGGCTGGCCAGCGAGGAGGCGATCTCGACCATCCGCGGGTCGTGGGTGGCGATCATCGGGTAGCCCTCGCCGGCGAGCAGCACCTTGAGGCAGCGCACGTAGGAGCGGTCGATCTCGGCCTTGTCCTGGAAGGCCACGGACTCGGGCTCGAGGTAGGCGCCCTTGCAGAGCCGGACCCGCGAGCCCTCGTAGGCCAGCGCCCGGCAGTCGGACTCGGTGCGGTGCAGCGCGGCCTGCAGGACGGCCCCGGTCTCGGGGAAGTCCTTGCGCAGCTCGCGCAGGATCGCCAGCGTCGAGTCGGTGGTGGTGTGGTCCTCCATGTCGAGGGTCACGGTGGTGCCGGCGTTGCGGGCGGCGCGGCAGATCGTGCGGGCGTTCTCCAGCGCGATCTTGTGGCCGTTCTCGGGGAGGAACTGCCCGACCGCGCTCAGCTTGACCGACACCTCCGCGATGCGGGTCAGGCCCTGGGCGCCGAGCTGGGCGAGCACGTCGAGGTACGCCGCGACCGTGGCGTCGGCCTGCTCCACGTCGGTGGTGTCCTCGCCCAGGAAGTCCAGCGTGACGCGCAGCCCGGCGTCGTTGAGCGACGCGACCGCGCCGACCGCGGACTCCGTCGTCTCACCGGGGACGTAGCTGCGGACGATGCCCGCGGACACCGGCATCCCGCTGACGACCCTCTTCACCAGGGAGCTGCGGGCGAGCAGGAGGAGCGGCTGGCGGAGGAGCGACATGACCTCAGGCTACGACCACGCCGCGACCGCCCGGACTCAGGGAGTCCTGCGACGCAGCGTGGCCGCCCCGAGCGCCAGGCCGGCGACCGCGAACGCGGAGACGACGGCGATGTCGCGCCAGACCTGGCCCGTCGACGCGCTCGTCGTCAGGTGCTGCATCGCGTCGACGGCGTAGGACAGCGGCAGCAGGTCGCTGAGCGTGCTCAACACGTCGGGCAGCCGGTTCCGCGGGACCAGGAGGCCGCACAGCAGCAGCTGCGGGATCACGATCGCCGGCATGAACTGCACCGCCTGGAACTCGGTGCGGGCGAACGCCGAGACGAACAGGCCCAGCGCGCTGCCCAGGATCGCGTCGACCACGGCGACGACCGTGAGCAGCCAGATCGGTCCGCGCAGGTCGAGGTCGAGGAGGCCGACGCTGACCGCGACCGCGAGCACCGACTGCACGGCCGCGACCAGGCCGAACGCGATCGCGTAGCCGACGAGGAAGTCCAGCTTGCCCATCGGCATCGCCAGCAGCCGCTCGAGCGTGCCGCTCGAGCGCTCGCGCAGGGTGGTCACGCTCGTCACCAGGAACATCACGATCACCGGGAACATCGCGAGCAGCGCCGGGCCGATGCGGTCGAACAGCAGCGGGTTGGCCTCGTCGTACATCCACCACATCAGCGAGATCAGCAGGCACGGCAGCACCAGCAGCAGGGCCAGCGTGCGGTGGTCGCGGCGCAGCTGGATCAGCACGCGCTCCGCGACGGCGAAGGTGACGCGGGCGGTCATGCGGCGGCCCCCCGGACCAGGGCGAGGAACGCCGCCTCGACGTCGTCGACGCCGGCGGCGGCCTTGATCTCCGCTGGGGTGCCGTCGGCGAGGATCCGGCCCTCGCGCATCAGCAGCAGGCGGTCGCAGCGCTCGGCCTCGTCCATCACGTGGCTGGAGACGAACACCGCCACGCCCGAGTCGGCGAGCCGGTGGAACAGCGCCCACAGGTCCTCGCGGAGCACCGGGTCGAGCCCGACGGTGGGTTCGTCGAGCACCAGCAGGTCGGGCTTGTCGAGCAGCGCCACCGCGAGGCTCGCCCGGGACTGCTGCCCACCGCTGAGCCGGCCCACCACGTCGTTGCGGTAGTCCCGCAGGTCCACGGCGTCGATCGCCCGGTCGACCTCGGCGCGCCGCGCGCCGAGCACCTGGGCGAAGAACCGGAGGTTCTCCGCGACGGTCAGGTCGTTGTAGACGCTGACCGCCTGGGTGACGTAGCCGACCCGGTCGCGCAGCGGGCGGCTGCCCGCGGGCAGACCGAACACCTCGACGGTGCCGCCCTGGACGCGCTGCACCCCGACCAGGCACCGCATCAGCGTGGACTTGCCGCAGCCCGAGGGGCCGAGCAGCCCGGTCACGCCACCGCCGATGGTCAGGTCGAGGTGCTCCAGCACGGTGTGGGTCCCCCGGACGACGTGGAGATCGCGGATCTCCACCGCGTTATTCACCATGTGCTGAATTGTGCTCCGCGAAGCGCGCCTCGGCAAGGCCGAAAGTCCCGGACCTTCGCCACGGCCGACGCGCCACCGCAACCACACCGTCGAGCGAGCGACCCCAGAGCGATCCCAGAGCGATCCCGCGGGACGCGGTCAGGGCAGGGGGCCGGTGAAGTAGCGCTGCAGGGTCGGCGCGAAGATCGCGACCACGTCGTCGGTGGGCATCGAGGCGATCGGCTCGACGGCGAGGACGTAGCGCATCAGGATCAGCCCGATCACCTGGCTCGCGACCAGCGGCATCCGGACCTCGGGGCGCTCGACGCCCATCGCCACGCCGACCGGGTGCAAGATCGCGGGCAGGAACCCCTCGGTGAGCAACCGCTGGCCGGAGGGGTCGAGGAGGTTGCGGGCCAGGCCCACCAGCGGCAGCTGGAACTCCGGGTCGTCCCAGACCGAGAGGAAGACCCGCAACAGCCGCTCCGCGGCACCGTCCGGGCCGAGGGCGATCACGTCCGCCAGCCGCTCGCGCGGGTCGACCGGCAGCTGCAGCGCGGCCACGAACAGGTCGTCCTTGGTGCCGAAGTAGTGGTGCACCAGAGAGCCGTCGACGCCGGCCGCAGCCGCGATCGAGCGGACCGAGGTGCCGGCGTACCCCTGCGCCGCGAACAGCTCGCGGGCCGCGGCGAGGATCGCCGCACGGGTGTCGGGGGCGCCCGGGCGGCGGCCGCGGCGCGGCGCCGCCTCGGTCACCGGGACTCCACGGCCGCGTGCTCGCGGGCGAACTCCAGCGACTCGCGCAGGTCGGCCTCGCGGTCCGCGGTGTCGCGGCACTTGCGGGTGTTGATCTCCACGACGATCTCGCCGTCGAACCCGACCGCGGCGAGGTGCCGCAGGAACTCCGCGGCACCGGTGGACCCGCGGCCCGGCACGAGGTGCTCGTCCTTGGCCGAGCCCGTGCCATCGGTGAGGTGGATGTGCCGCAGCCGGCCGCCGAGCCGCCGAGCCATCGCGATCGGGTCCGAGCGCGCGATCGCGGCGTGGGACAGGTCGATCGTGGTGTTGGCGTACGGCTCACTCGAGGGGTCCCAGCCGGGCAGGTACATCTCCATGCCGCGGCTGGAGGCCCGCCAGGGGTACATGTTCTCGACCGCGAACGCGATGCCCGTGGACTCCTCCAGGGCCGCGATGCCGTCGACGAAGTCGCGCGCGTAGGTCTTCTGCCAGCGGAACGGCGGGTGCACGACCACGACCCCGGCGCCCAGGGCCGACGCCATCTCGGCGGAGCGCTCGAGCTTGCCCCACGGCTCGGTGCCCCAGACCCGCTGGGTGAACAGCAGGCACGGCGCATGCACCGCGGAGACCGGGACGCCGTGGTGGGCCGAGAGCTGCTGGATCGCCGACGTCTGCTGGCTGAGCGCGTCGATGCCGACCATCACCTCGATGGTGTCGTAGCCCAGGGCGGCGGCGTACGCGAAGGCGTGGGCCGAGGACTCGGGATAGACCGAGACCGTGGAGAGTCCGACGCGGGGAGCCATCGTGTGCCGACCGCCTTCAGCCGAGGACGCTGATCTGGTCGAGCCGTTCGAGGATCACGCCCTCCCGCAGCGCCCACGGGCAGATCTCCAGCACCTCGAGCCCGAAGATGTCCATCGCCGCCTCGGCGACCAGCGCGCCGGGCACGATCTGGTGGGTGCGGCTCGGGGAGACGCCGGGCAGGTGGGCGAGCGCCTCGGGCGTCATCGTCACGAGCTTGGGGATCCAGTCGCGCAGCACCTCGCGCTCCAGGACCCGCGGCACCAGGGGCCCGTCCGCCGACGGCGCGGCGCCGCAGATGCGCGCCAGCGAGCGGAACGTCTTCGACGTCGCCGCCGCGTGGTCCGGGGCCCCGGCGCGCAGGAGGTGCCCGGCGTCGCGGGCGATCTCGGCGCGGATCTGCTTGCGCAGCCCGCGGATCGCCTCGTCGTCGGGAGGCCCGCCACCGAAGAACTGCCGCGCCAGCCGGCCCGCCCCGATCGGCAACGACCACGCCACGTCCGGCGACTCGTCCGCGCCGCCCGCGATCTCCAACGAGCCGCCACCGATGTCGAAGACCGCCAGCCGGCCCGCGGACCAGCCGAACCACCGGCGTACGGCGAGGAAGGTCAGCCGCGCCTCGTCCTCCCCGGAGAGGACCTGGATGCGCACGCCGGTCCGCTCGTGCACGTGCTCGAGCACCGCGTCGGAGTTGACCGCGTCGCGCACGGCGGAGGTCGCGAACGCGAGCATGTCCTGGCAGCCCTTGTCCTCGGCGACCACCAGCGCCTGCGCGGTGAACGCGGTCAGCGCGTCGACGCCGCGCGGGGAGACCGACCCGTCCTCGTCGAGGTGCTCGGCCAGGCGCAGCGGCTCCTTGTAGGAGAACGCCGGCAGCGGGGCCGCGCCTCCGTGCGCGTCGACGACGAGCAGGTGTCCGGTGTTGGACCCGATGTCGAGGACGCCCAGGCGCATGAGTCCAACGTACTAGCCACGCCGGGGGCCGGCGCGGTGACGGCACGTAGGGTTGGCGGGTGCCCGAAGTCGACCTGGTCTTCCCCCGCGCGTACGTCGAGTTCGTCAACCCGGCCGACGAGACCGAGGTGATGCGCTGCGACCTCACCTGGCTGACCTCGAGCTACACCTGCATCTTCGGCCAGGGCTGCCCCGGCATCTACGCCGACGCACCCGACGTCGGGTGCTGCACGCTCGGCGCGCACTTCGCCGACAAGGACGACGAGTCGCGGGTCGCGGCGTACGTCGGGATGCTCGACGAGAACCTCTGGCAGCACAAGCCGCAGCGGCCCGGCGGCAAGGTGCGCAAGAAGGACTGGATCGAGCTCGACGACGAGGGCGAGCGCAAGACCCGGACGATCGAGGTGGACGGCCAGCGGGCGTGCATCTTCCAGAACCGCCCCGACTTCGCTCCCCCGAAGGGCGGGGGCGGTGCCGGCTGCGCCCTGCACGCGCTGGCGTACGTGCTCGGCAAGAACCCGCTCGAGACCAAGCCGGACGTGTGCTGGCAGCTGCCGATCCGGCGGACGTTCCGCGAGGTGACCCGCCAGGACGGCACGACCTACACCGAGGTCTCGATCGGCGAGTACGACCGGCGCGGCTGGGGACCCGGCGGCCACGACCTCGACTGGTACTGCTCGGGCAACACCGAGGCGCACGTGGGCGTGGAGCCGGTCTACGTCGCCAACGAGGCCGAGCTGACCGAGCTGATGGGCAAGGCGGCGTACGACGAGCTGGCCCGCCACTGCGAGGCGCACCTGCGCTCGCGCTCGGCCCTGGCCCTGCACCCGGCGGACCCGCGCTGACCGGGGCTGACCGGCGCTGACCGGCGCTGACCGGCGCTGACCGGCCGGTCCGGCACCGCGGCTCCAGCACAAGGGCCGGGATGCTCTAGACATCTCGACGTCAAGAGACTCCGACCCCGGCGTCCGGCCTTCCTGAGAGAACGCCGAGAATCTCTGTATGCGCCTGGATCATCTCTCTTTCGCAGCCGGACCGGACGGCCTCGTCAGCACCGCTCAGCGCATCGGCGGACTGCTCGGGCGGGAGTTCGTCGACGGTGGTGTCCACCCTCGGTTCGGGACCCGCAACATGATCCTGCCGCTCGCCGGCACCACCTACCTCGAGGTGGTCGAGGTCCTCGACCACCCCGCCTCCGACAAGGCTCCGTTCGGTCAGGCCGTGCGCGCCCGCTCCGCCCTCGGCGGCGGCTGGCTGGGCTGGGTCGTGGCGGTCGAGGACATCACGGTCGTCGAGCAGCGCCTGGGTCGCGAGGCCGTCATCGGCAGCCGGCACCGCCCCGACGGCACCGAGCTGCGCTGGAAGCAGATCGGCGTCAACGGCCTGATCGCCGACCCCCAGCTCCCGTTCTTCATCCAGTGGGACATCCCCGCCGAGCTGCACCCCAGCGCCGGGGCCGACGAGGAGTTCTCCCTGGCCTGCCTGGAGATCGCCGGCGACCCGCACCGGGTCAGCGAGTGGCTCGGCGAGACCGTCGAGGCGCCGCTGGAGGACGTGAAGGTCGAGTGGGCCGCACCCAACGGCACCCCCGGCATCGTCGCCGCGCAGTTCCAGACCCCGAACGGGCTGGTCCGGCTCTAGTCGTCCGCGTGCGGGCGATCGACGGGGCGCGGCCGAGCCCGAACATCTGGGAGCACCCCGCGACCTACGAGCTCGAGAACCGCGCGGTCGACCCCGACGGGGCTCTCGCCGCCGCGATGCTGGCGATCGACCCCTGGGCGGGGCGCACCGTGCTCGACGTCGGCTGCGGGACCGGGTTCCACCTCCCGTGGTTCGCCGAGACCGCCGCCGCGGTCGTCGGCGTCGAGCCGCACACCGACCTCGCGGCACTGGCCCGGCGGCGCACCCGGCGGCTGCCGAACGTGACCGTGCACCAGGGCGTCGCGCAATCGCTCCCCCTGCCGGACGCGTCCGTGGACGTCGTCCACGCCCGCTGGGCCTACTTCTTCGGCCCCGGCAGCGAGCCCGGGCTCGCCGAGCTCGACCGGGTCGTGCGCCGCGGCGGCACGGCGTACGTCATCGACAACGACGCGACGCGCTCGACGTTCGGCGGGTGGTTCCGGCGCGGCTACCCCGAGGTCGACCCGGTCGCGGTCGAGCGGTTCTGGTCGACCCACGGCTGGAGCCGGGTGCCCGTGGACATCCGCTGGTCGTTCGGCTCGCGTGCGGACCTGGAGGCCGTGGTGCGCATCGAGTTCACCCGCGAGGTCGCCGACGAGGTGCTCGCGGGACACGAGGGCACCGAGGTCGACTACGCCGTCAACCTGTGGTGGAAGCGGTTCTGAGCCTCAACTGGTGCCGCGGAGGGCGAGGGTGGGCCGCAGCAAGACCCCGGGACCGACCGCGGGCGGATGGCCGAGCAGGCCCTGCAGCGCCTTGACGATCTCGACGGCCACGTCCTCCAGCGGCTGCCGCACCGAAGTGAGGCCCGGAGAGACGACCTGGGCGACCTGGGAGTCGTCGAAGCCGACCACCGCGACGTCGCGCCCGGGCGTCAACCCGCGCTCGGCCAACGTGCGCAGCACCCCCATCGCGAGCGTGTCGGACGCGCACACGAACGCCGTCGGCTCGGCCTCGTCGAGCAGCACCGCGCTGGCCTCCTTGCCACTGGAGACCGTGTCCTCGACCCGGGAGGCCAGACCCGTCGTCGGCAGCCCGCGGGCGTGCAGGGCCCGGCTCCAGCCCGATCGCCGGTCCTCGCCGATCCAGGAGTCCTTGCGCCAGCCGATCCAGGCGATCCGCTGGTGGCCGTGGTCGAGCAGGTACGACGTCGCCAGGTCCGTGCCGGCGGCGCCGTCGACGTCGACCCACGGGTGGCCGGCCGCCGGGTTGTCCCAGGGCCGGCCGAACGCCACGAACGGTGCCCGCCGCTCCTCCAGCCAGGTGGCCTGGGGGTTGCCGAGATAGGTGTCGGTGACCACGAAGGCGTCCACCGCGGTCGAGCGCAGCAGGTCGTCGTAGCCGCTCACGGGGTCCTCCGGGTCGCCCGCGAACAGCAGCACGTGGTAGCCGGCCTCGCGCGAGGTCTCCACGAGCGAGTGCACGAAGCGGTCCATGGTCGCGTTGGCGGTGCCCTCCTGCGCGGGCCGGATCCGCATGCCGACCAGGTGGGAGGAGCGGGTGCGCAGGTTGCGGGCCGCCCGGTTGGGCGAGTAGCCGAGGTCGTCGATGGCCTGCAGCACCCGGGCGAGGGTATCGGCACGCAGCAGGTCGGGGTTGTTGACCGCGTTGGAGACCGTCTGCCGCGAGACGCCGGCGCGCTCGGCGACGTCGGCGAGGGTGGGCGGGGTGGCCGCGACGCGCGCCAGCCGCCCGGGCGTCCCGGCCGACATCCTGGACAACCCCACCTCCTCGACTGACGGGGATCGCCTTGATCGTTCCAAGGTCAGCATAACTTTCGCCGGCCCTCCGCCGCGGTTCCCGCCACGATCCGTCCACAGCCGCCCACCCGCTCGCCCCCGGTCCCCCTCACCCCCGGGCCGCCGCGCGTCGCCGGAGGCGATGTCGGTGCCGCCGCCTAGGTTCGTCCCATGGCGAAGTCCCCCCACCCCGCGTTCCGCTGCTCCGAGTGCGGCTGGGAGACCGCGAAGTGGGTGGGCCGGTGCGGGGAGTGCCAGGCCTGGGGCTCGGTCGCGGAGGCGGCGGTGCCCGTCGGCCGTACGCCGGCGACGCCGGTGTCGCGCCCGGCGGTCCCGATCGCGCAGGTGTCCGTGGAGGACTCCCGGTTCCGGACCAGTGGCGTGCCCGAGCTCGACCGGGTCCTCGGCGGCGGCCTGGTGCCCGGGGCGGCGATCCTGCTCGCGGGCGAGCCCGGCGTCGGCAAGAGCACGCTGCTGCTGGAGGTGGCCGCCCAGACCGCGCGCTACCAGCGCCGCACCCTCTATGTCACCGGCGAGGAGTCGGCCTCCCAGGTGCGACTGCGAGCCGACCGGACGGGCGGGGTCCACGACGAGCTCTACCTCGCCGCCGAGACCGACCTGGGCGCGGTGCTGACGCACATCGAGGAGGTGCGGCCGACGCTGCTGGTGGTCGACTCGATCCAGACCATCGGCGCCGCGGGGGTCGACGGCGTCCCGGGCGGCGTCACCCAGGTGAAGGAGGTCGCCGCCGCGCTGGTGCGGGTCGCCAAGACCCGCAACATCACCACCG
Organism: Nocardioides sp.; assembly: GCF_036401255.1. Taxonomy (GTDB): domain Bacteria; phylum Actinomycetota; class Actinomycetes; order Propionibacteriales; family Nocardioidaceae; genus Nocardioides. The sequence continues at coordinate 10,576 of NZ_DASWVI010000351.1, forward strand.
TGATCGTGGGGCACGTGACCAAGGACGGCTCGATCGCGGGTCCCCGGGTGCTCGAGCACGTCGTCGACGTCGTCCTGCACTTCGAGGGCGCCCGCGAGTCGCGGTTCCGGATGGTCCGCGCGATGAAGAACCGGTTCGGGCCGGTCGACGAGGTCGGCT
>NZ_DASWVI010000352.1:0-10174 GCF_036401255.1 Nocardioides sp.
GCTGAGACGGGCCTCACTAGGGTGGCCCCCATGACCAGCCCCCAGCCCCGGCCCAACGTCGCGGAGATCCCGCCGTACGTCGCCGGCAAGCCGCCGACGGTCCGACCCGGGATGACGTCGTACAAGCTGTCCAGCAACGAGAACCCCTACCCGCCGCTGCCCGGGGTCGTCGAGGCCGTCCGGGCCGGCGTCGAGGCGATGAACCGCTACCCCGACATGGGCAGCGTCGCGCTCTACGAGGCGCTGGCATCCACCTTCGAGGTGCCCACCGACCACCTGTCGGTCGCGACCGGCTCGGTCGGGCTGATCTACCAGCTGGTGCAGGCGTTCTGCGCCCCCGGCGACGAGGTCGTGTTCGCGTGGCGCTCGTTCGAGGCCTACCCGATCGCGGTGACCGCCGCCGCGGCGACGGCCGTGAAGGTGCCGGTGCTGCCCGACGGCCGCCACGACCTCGACGCGATGGCCGCCGCCGTCACCGACCGCACCAAGGTCGTGCTGGTCTGCACGCCCAACAACCCCACGGGGCCCGCGGTCACCCAGGCCGAGCTCGACGCGTTCCTGGCGAAGGTCCCGCCGCACGTGCTCGTGGTCGTCGACGAGGCCTACCTGGAGTTCGTGCGGATGGCCGACCCGGTCGACGGGCTCGCGACCTACCGCGTCCGCGACAACGTCGTGCTCACCCGCACGTTCTCCAAGGCCTACGGACTGGCGGGCTTCCGGGTCGGGTACGCCGTCGCGCCGGCCCCGATCGCGGCCGCGCTGCGTGCGGTGTCGCTGCCGTTCGGCGTCTCGACGGTCGCGCAGCTGGCGGCGATCGCGTCGCTGGAGCGTCGCGCCGAGCTGCTCGAGCGCGTGGACGCCCTGGTCGCCGAGCGCACCCGCGTCGTCGCCGGGCTGCGCGAGGCGGGCTGGGACGTGCCCGACGCGCAAGGCAACTTCGTCTGGTTCGAGCTCGGCGACCGCACGGCCGACTTCGCCGCGGCCGCGGACGAGGCCGGCATCGTGGTGCGTCCGTTCGCGGGCGAGGGGGCGCGGGTCTCGATCGGCGAGACCGAGGCCAACGACCGGCTGGTTCAGGTCGCCGCGGCCTTCTCCTGATCCGGCTCCCGATCCGGCTCCCGTGCCGGCTCGCCGCCCAGCTCCACCGGTCGGCGCTCGTCGATCTCGCGCCAGCGCGGGTCGACCGCGGGCAGCATCGTGACGACCAGGTACGCCGCGCCGGCGGCCAGGAGCGTCACCGGCAGCCCGACGCCGGAGACCAGCAGGCCCCCGACCATGCCGCCCAGCGGCATCAGCGCGAAGCACATCGCGGTGGTCAGCGAGGAGACCCGGCCCATCAGCGGCGCGGGGATGCGCTCGAAGATCACCGCCCCCAGCACGGGGTTGATGAAGCCGGCCGCGAAGCCGCTCACGGCGACCACCCCGACCAGCAGCCACAGCGGGGCGTCCAGGGCGAACACGGCGTACCTCGGCGCCCCGCAGATCAAGAACGCGACCAGGTAGGTGCGATAGCGCGAGAGCCGGGCGGCCCAGGTCGCCGCGCACACCGAGCCGAGCGCCGAGGCGCCTGAGAACACCGCGAAGACCAGGCCGATCGCACCGGCCCCGCGGCCGGCGTCGACCGCCCAGACCGGGACCAGCACGGTCGAGTACGCCGCGTCCAGGAGGTTGGTGAGCGCCACCATGCCGGTGATGCCGAGCAGCACCCGGTCGCGGCGCAGGAAGTCCCAGCCCTCGCGCAGCCGGCGCACGTAGCCGTCACCGGCCTCGCCCTCCTCCGCGGGCGCTGGGGCCGGGGCCGGCAGCGTGCGGGTCGACCACGCCAGCACGAGCGCGGAGAACCCGAAGCTGGCGGCGTCGACGACGAGTGCGTTGGTCGCGCCGAGCGTGGCGACCAGGGCGCCCGCCAGGCCGGCGCCCAGCATCGAGCTGGCGCGCTCGACGGTGCCGGCCAGGCCGGTGACGCGCTCCATCGGCACGCGGGCGTGCTCGACGATCACCGGCACGAGTGCCTGCTTGGCGGCGTCGCCCGGTCCGCGCAGGGCGCCCGCGACCGCGACCAGCCCGAGCAGGGCGGGGAACGACAGCACACCCGCCTCGTGCAGCGCCGGGATGGCGCCGACCACGCCGAGGCTGCCGAGGTCGCAGCCGATGCTCACCCGCCGGGCGCCGATGCGGTCGATCACCGGGCCGCCGAGCACCTTGAGCAGCACCATCGGCAGCATCTCGAACAACGCGACCAGGCCGGTCTTGGTCGCCGAGCCGGTGGTGGTCAGCACCAGGAACGGCAGTGCGATCATCGACACGCGGGTGCCGGCGAGCGAGACCGCCTCGGCGGTCAGCCAGCCGTACAGCGGACGCCGGGTGGTCCTGGTCCTGCTCATCACGACCAGACCTTCCCTGGGTAGGGGAACGCCGAGATCTGCACGACGTACGGCGCCGCGGCGTCCTCCCCCTCGTCCTCCCCCTCGGCCTCTTCCTCGACCCCGCCCATCTCGGTGACCAGGTGCTCGACGAGGCGCCGGGCCCGCGCGGGGGTCAGCCGCAGCACCCAGTCGGAGTAGGTCGTGGTCTCCCGCCACTCCTCGGGCAGCACCGCCAGCTCCTCCACCGAGCGCTGGAGCAGGTCGGTCATCACGACCACCACCGACTGCAGGTAGGCGTCCATCGTGTCGCGCTCCTCGACGGTGTCGCCGCTGCCGGTGTCGGTCGTGGTGTAGCGGTGCGCCGCGCGCCACCACCGCTCACGGCCGTTGCCCCGCTCGGCGTCGTCGACGACGAACCCGCGCTGGGCCAGCTGGCGCAGGTGGTAGGACGTCGCGCCGGTGTTGAGCCCGAGCCGGGTCGCCAGCGTGGTGGCGGTCGCGGGCCCGTCGATGCGCAGCATGCCGAGGATCCGCACCCGCACCGGGTGGGTCAGCGCCTTGAGCTGCTCGGGTGTCGGGGTGATCGAGGTGAGGTTCACGTCGTCACCCTAGGACTGCAAAGGTTCATTTGCAAACAGTTCTTTGCGGTCCTAGGAGGCCGTGCGCCGTCCCGCTTCCCTGTAACGCCGTGTTAACCGCTGTTCCGAGGATGTTGCAGCGGGGCGGGAAGGGTGGGTAAACGGGCGTTACAGCCGGAGGGGTAGCGTGCGGGCGCGTGCCGTCGCCGACCCGTCTCGTCCAGCTCGTCGTGGCCGCGACGCTCGCCAGCGGCCTGCTCGTCCCGGCCGCCGGCTCGGCCCACGCTCCGGTCGCGGCACCGGTCGATGCTCCGGTCGATGGGCCGGCGCAGGCTCCGGCCCCGGCTCCGGCCCCGGCTCCGGTCGTCGTGCCGACGGAGCGACAGGGGCGTACGCCGGCCGCGGTGCTGGACCGGATGAGCCTGCGCCAGCGCGTCGGGCAGCTGTTCGTGGTCGGCACCCCGGCCGATCGGGTGGACCGGCGGACCCGCGCGCAGATCGGACGGCTCCACGTCGGCAACGTGATGCTCACCGGCCGCAGCTACGGCGGGGTCCGGCCGCCGGCGCGGGTGGCGCGGACGCTGCGCGCCGAGGTCGACGCGGACTCGACCGCCCAGGTCCGGCTGTTCGTGGCCACCGACCAGGAGGGCGGGCTGGTCCGGGTCCTGCAGGGGCCGGGCCTCGCCCCGATCCCCTCGGCGCTCGCGCAGGGGCGCTGGGAGCCGCACCGGCTGCGCCGCGCCGCAACCACCTGGGCCGGGCAGCTGCGCCGCGCCGGGGTGAACCTGAACCTGGCGCCAGTGGCCGACACCGTGCCGAGCCGCGCGGCCGCCCGCGACAACCCGCCGATCGGGCGCTACGACCGCGAGTTCGGCTTCACGACCAAGGTCGTCGCCCGGCACGCGGTCGCGTTCGCGCGCGGCATGGCCGACGGCGGCGTCGTACCCACCGTCAAGCACTTCCCGGGCCTGGGCCGGGTCCGGGCCAACCCCGACACGACGGCCGGCGTCACCGACCGGGTGACGACCCGGCACGACCGCTACCTCGCGCCGTTCCGGGCGGCGATCGACGCGGGCGTCCCGGTGGTGATGATGTCGACCGCGACCTACCAGCGCCTGGACCGGCGCAACCCCGCGGCATTCTCGCGGTTCGTGATCGGCACGATGCTGCGCCGCGACCTCGGCTTCACCGGCGTCGTGGTCTCCGACGACCTCGCCCGCGCCCGCCAGGTCGCCCACATCCCGCCGGGGCGCCGGGCGGTGCGCTTCCTCGCCGCGGGCGGCGACCTCGTGCTCAGCGTCGACCCCGGCCCGGTGCCGCAGATGTACGCCGCGGTCCTCGCCCGCGCCCGGTCGCACGACGGGTTCAAGGCCCTGGTCGACGCCGCCACGCTGCGGGTGCTGCGCGCCAAGCAGGCCCACGGACTGCTCTGAGCTCGGCGAGGCTCAGAGCGCCTCGAGGTCGAAGAACAAGAACCCTAGGAACTGCTGCCCGGCCCGCAGGCCCGGCGGCAGGACCTCGGCGGGCGTGTCGGGGTCGGCCGGCGGCTCGTGGATCCCGACGACCCGGAACCCCGCCTGCGCGAACGACTCCGTCATGAGGCTCAGGGGCCGGTGGAAGAACGTGAGGTCCACCGTGGTGCCGGCGAAGTCGTAGTCCTCGGTGTACTCGGTGATCGCGAAGTACTCCAGATCCGGGTGCACGATGGGGAAGGCACTCGGGTGGTTGACCGACACGAGCAGGCGACCGCCCGGGGTGAGCACGCGGTGCAGTTCGGTCAACGGGCCCGACCAGTCGCGCAGGTAGTGCAGCACCAGCGAGGCGACCACCGTGTCGAAGGTGCCGTGCTCCCACGGCAGCGGCTCGCTCAGATCGTGGACCCGCAGGTCCGCCTCGGGCAGACCGCGCCGGGCGATCGCGATCATCGCGGCGCTGACGTCGAAGCCGGTGACGTCGGCGCCCCGCTGCGTCAGCTCCCGCGTGGTGGGACCGGAGCCGCACCCGGCGTCGAGGATCCGCTGCCCGCTCACGTCGCCCAACAGCCGCAGGATCGCGGGCCTCTCGTACCACGCGTTGAAGAACCCCTGCGCGTTCGCCACGGCATAGGCCTCGGCCCACTGGTCGTAGTCGCTCTGCGTCATGCCGCCCACCCTGCCAGCGACGCGTGCGGCGCCGGTTCCGCCTTGCCCGTCCTTCGTAGGCTGGCGAGATGGCGAGCGACTCGGGCAGCGGCGGCTACCTCACGTCCGGTGAGTACGACCGGGACATGACCTACATCCCCGACCGGATCACCCGCGACGGGCGCCGGCCCGAGCACGGGCCGGTCGAGGGCGAGCTGTGGCCGGCCGAGCCGGGCCGCTACCGGCTCGTCGCCGCGAAGGCGTGCCCGTGGGCGACGCGGTCGATCATCGTGCGGCAGCTGCTCGGCCTGGAGGACGTGATCTCGCTCGGCCTCTGCGGTCCCACGCACGACGAGCGCAGCTGGACCTTCGACCTCGACCCCGGCGGCCGCGACCCGGTGCTCGGCATCGAGCGGCTGCAGCAGGCCTACCTCGCCCGGTTCCCCGACTACCAGCGCGGCATCACGGTGCCCGCGGTTGTGGACGTCGCGTCGGGCGGCGTCGTCACCAACGACTTCCCGTGGATCACCCACGACCTGTTCTTCGAGTGGCGCGACCACCACCGCCCGGACGCTCCGGACCTGTGGCCCGACGACGTCCGCGAGGAGATGGAGGAGGTGATGGAGCGGGTCTTCACCGACGTCAACAACGGCGTCTACCAGTGCGGGTTCGCGGGTGCGCAGGACGCCTACGAGGAGGCCTACGACCGACTCTGGGCGGCGATGGACTGGCTGGAGGAGCGGCTCACCGACCGGCGCTACCTGATGGGCGAGTCGATCACCGAGGCCGACGTACGTCTCTTCACGACGCTGGCGCGCTTCGACGCCGTCTACCACGGCCACTTCAAGTGCAACCGCAACAAGCTCACCGAGATGCCGGCGCTGTGGGGCTACGCCCGCGACCTGTTCCAGACCCCGGCGTTCGGCGACAACACCGACTTCGACCAGATCAAGGCGCACTACTACGTCGTCCAGGACGACATCAACCCCTCCCAGGTGGTCCCGCAAGGCCCCGACGATGAGGTCTGGCTGACCCCACACGGGCGCGAGCGGCTGTGAGGCTCACACGTCCACGGTGAGCCGGACCGTGACCTCCTGGCCGAGCTCGAGCCCCTCCGCGCGGCGCACCTTGTCCTTGAGCGGCACGACGTAGCCGCCGTCCTTCGGCCACAGCGACGTGGTCCACCGGGTCGCGCCGACCTCGACGGCGACCGGGATCATCCCCCAGCCGTAGGTCACCGCCGCCGCGGTCTCGGCGAGCTGCTCGCACTCGTCCTCGGGCACGCTGACGAAGTGGTACGGCGCGGGGCCGCGCCACTCCCAGATCACGCCGTCGAACTCGAGCTCCACGCCGCCCAGGCTAGACGCGTGCTCGACTCGGAGGCCGCCGTCGCCTGCTTGCCACAATGGGCGGCATGGGCCACGACCACGACCACGCGGCCGGCCGGGCGGCCGACCGCGGCCGGCTGCGGGTGGTCCTCGCGGTCACGGTCACGGTCATGGCGCTCGAGGTCGTGGGCGCGCTGGTCACGGGCTCGCTGGCGTTGCTCGCCGACGCCGGGCACATGGCCACCGACGCGGCGGCCGTCGTGCTGGCGCTGGGGGCGTCGTACGTCGCCGCCCGCGGCGGCGGTCCGCGCTCGACGTTCGGGCTGCACCGCGCGGAGATCCTCGCCGCGCTCGTCAACGCGCTGGCACTGCTGGTCGTCTGCGGCTACCTGGCCTGGGCCGGCATCTCCCGGCTCGCCGACCCCAGCGAGGTCGACGCCGGCCCGATGGTCGCCTTCGCCGCGGTCGGGCTCGTGGCCAACGCGGTGTCGCTGGCGATCCTCAACCGCTCCGACACCGGCTCGCTCAACCTGCGCGGCGCGCTCAACGAGGTGTTCGCCGACCTGGTCGGCTCCGTGCTCGCGGTCCTCGCCGGCGTGCTGATCTGGGCCTGGGGCCTCGACCGGGCCGACCCGATCGCCTCGCTGGTGATCGCGGTGCTGATCCTGCCGCGGTCGATCGTGCTGCTGCGCGACTCGGCGGCCATCCTGCTCGAGGTGGCTCCGCGGGACCTCGACCTCGACGACGTACGCCGCCACCTCCTCGAGGCCCCCGGCGTCGTCGACGTCCACGACCTGCACGCGTGGACGATCAACAGCGGCATGCCGAGCCTGTCCGCCCACGTGACCGTCACCGACGAGGTGCTCGCCGAGATCGGGGTCGGCGGGGTGCTGGACCGGCTCTGCGAGTGCGCCGGCGAGCACTTCGACCTGCGGCACTCGACGTTCCAGGTCGAGCCCGTGTCGCACCGTGCCCACGAGGATCTCGGCGACGTGCACTGAACCACCCGGGTGGGATTGGCGACCCCGACGATGGCTTCGGTAGGTTGAGGGGGCACGATTGTGTTCCGGGTCACAGGGCGCACCACCCCCGCGTCCCGCGTCCGGAGCGACCCAGCTTGACCGGCCTCGGCACGCGGAGACCCCGTACCGCCGACGACTCGAAGGAGAGCGCACGTGACCCAGCAGGCAGCGGGGGGCAGCCCCGGCACCACCCCGGGCTTCGGCCCGGACCTCGCCGAGGTCTTCGGCCCCTCCCATCAGGACGGCGGACCCGAGCTGGTCCAGCTGCTCACCCCCGAGGGCGAGCGGGTCGAGCACCCCGACTTCTCCTTCGACCTCGGCGACGACGCCATCCTCGGCTTCTACCGCGACATGGTGCTCACCCGTCGCATCGACACCGAGGCGACCGCGCTGCAGCGCCACGGCGAGCTCGGCATCTGGGCCCAGCTGCTCGGCCAGGAGGCCGCGCAGATCGGCGCCGGCCGCGCGCTGCGCCCCCAGGACTTCGTCTTCCCGACCTACCGCGAGCACGGCGTCGCCTGGTGCCGCGGCATCGACCCCCTCGACCTGCTCGGCCTGTTCCGCGGTGTCGACCAGGGCTCGTGGGACCCGAAGGAGAACAACTTCGGGCTCTACACGATCGTGATCGGCGCCCAGACCCTGCACGCCACCGGCTACGCGATGGGCATGCAGCGCGACGGCGTCGTCGGCACCGGCGACCCCGACCGCGACGCCGCCGTGGTCGCGCACTTCGGTGACGGTGCCTCCTCGCAGGGCGACGTCAACGAGTCGTTCGTCTTCGCCGCGTCCTACAACGCGCCGGTCGTGTTCTTCTGCCAGAACAACCAGTGGGCGATCTCCGAGCCGTTCGAGCGGCAGAGCCGGATCCCGCTCTACCAGCGGGCTCTCGGCTTCGGCTTCCCCGGCGTCCGCGTCGACGGCAACGACGTGCTCGCGACGTACGCCGTCACCAAGGCGGCCCTCGACCGGGCCCGCGACGGCCAGGGCCCGACGTTCGTCGAGGCCTACACCTACCGGATGGGCGCGCACACCACGACCGACGACCCGACCCGCTACCGGCTCTCCGACGACCTGGAGCGGTGGAAGCTCAAGGACCCGATCGCCCGTGTGGAGGCCTACCTGCGCCGCAACGGTGTCGCCGACGAGGCGTTCTTCGCCGGCGTGCAGCAGGAGGCCGACGACCTCGGCGCCCACCTGCGCGAGGGCTGCAAGGCGCTGCCGGACCCGACGCCGCTGAGCATCTTCGACCACGTCTACACCGAGATCACCGACGAGCTCGAACAGCAGCGCGAGGCGTTCGACGCCTACCTTGCCAGTTTCGAGGGGGCGCACTGATGACCACCACCAAGATCACCCTCGCCAAGGGCCTCAACATGGGGCTGCGCAAGGCGATGGAGGACGACCCCAAGGTCCTGCTCATGGGCGAGGACGTCGGCAAGCTCGGCGGCGTCTTCCGGATCACCGACGGGCTGCAGAAGGACTTCGGCGAGGACCGGGTCATCGACTCGCCGCTGGCCGAGTCCGGCATCGTCGGCACCGCCGTGGGCCTCGCGCTGCGCGGCTACCGGCCGGTGGTCGAGATCCAGTTCGACGGGTTCGTCTACCCGGCGTACGACCAGATCGTCTGCCAGGTCGCGAAGATGACGTTCCGCAGCCAGGGCAAGTCCCGGATGCCGATGGTCATCCGCATCCCCTACGGCGGCGGCATCGGCGCGGTCGAGCACCACAGCGAGTCGCCGGAGGCGCAGTTCGCGCACACGCCCGGCCTCAAGGTCGTGACGTGCTCCAACCCGGTCGACGGCTACTGGATGATCCAGCAGGCCATCGCCAGCGACGACCCGGTGATCTTCCTGGAGCCCAAGCGCCAGTACCACGCCGACAAGGCCGACCTCGACGACACCGCCACCCCCGACCCGCTGTTCGCCTCGCGGGTCGCCCGGCGCGGCACCGACGTCACCGTGCTCGCCTACGGCCCGACCGTGAAGACCGCGATGGCGGCGGCCGAGGCGGCCGCGACCGAGGGCAAGTCGCTGGAGGTCATCGACCTGCGGACGCTCTCGCCGCTGGACATGGCGCCGGTCTACGAGTCCGTACGCCGCACCGGCCGCGCCGTCACCGTCCACGAGGCCCACGTCAACCTGGGCCTGGGCGCCGAGCTCGCGTCTCGCATCACCGAGCAGTGCTTCTACTCCCTGGAGGCGCCGGTGCTGCGGGTCGGGGCGTTCGACACGCCCTATCCCGCGTCGCGGATCGAGGAGGACTACCTCCCCGACCTGGACCGGGTGCTGGACGCCGTCGACCGCTCGCTCGAGTTCTGAGGAGGGCCCGCGTGGCCGAGTACAAGCTGCCCGACGTCGGCGAGGGTCTGACCGAGGCGGAGATCGTGAAGTGGCACGTCGCCGTGGGCGACGTGGTGGAGATCAACCAGGTCGTGGTCGAGATCGAGACCGCGAAGTCGATCGTGGAGCTGCCCTCGCCGTACGCCGGCACGGTCAGCGCGATCCTCGTCCCCGAGGGCGAGACGGTGCCGGTCGGCACCCCGATCATCGCGATCGGCGACGAGGCCGAGCCCGCCGTCGCACCGGCGGCGCCGGCCTCCGACGCACCGGCCGAGATCGACCTGTCCAACCCGGCCGCCTCCGGCGGTGGCGAGGGCGAGAGCCTGGTGGGCCGCAACAAGGCCGACCGCGGCCCGGTCCGCCGGGCCCGGCGCGTGGCGTCGGGCGCGATGGCGGCGCACATGCAGGCCCAGGCGGCGTT
>NZ_DASWVI010000353.1:0-5549 GCF_036401255.1 Nocardioides sp.
GAGCCACGCCGAGTCGGCGCCAGTTTCCGCATGAGGCAGGAAACTGGCGCCGACTCGGCACCGCTTGACAGGAAACTGGCGCCGACTCGGCTAACGCGCGGAGTAGTCCCGGAACCCGCGCTTGGTCTTGCGGCCGAGGTAGCCGGCGGTCACGAGGTGCTCGAGCAGCGGCGCCGGCGCGAAGCCCGGCTCGCGGAACTCCAGGTACAGCTCGCGCTGGATCGCCAGGGAGACGTCGTTGCCGACCACGTCGAGCAGCTCGAAGGGGCCCATCGGCAGCGCACAGCCCTGCTTCATGGCCAGGTCGATGTCGTCGGCGGACGCGTAGTGCGCCTCGAGCATCCGCACCGCGTCGTTGAGGTAGGGGAACAGCAGCGCGTTGACGATGAACCCGGCGCGGTCGCCGCACGACACTGCGACCTTGCCGACCCGGTCGCACAGGGCGCGGGTGGTCTCGGTGACCTCGTCCGACGTGACGACGGTCGAGACGACCTCGACCAGCTTCATCACCGGGGCGGGGTTGAAGAAGTGCATGCCGATGACGTCGTGGGGACGCGAGGTCGCCTGGGCGCACTCGATGACCGGCAGCGAGGAGGTCGTGGTGGCGAGGATCGCCCCCGGCTTGCAGATCTCGTCGAGGTTCGCGAACAGCGTGGTCTTGATCGCGAGGTCCTCGGCGATCGCCTCGACGACGATGTCGACCGGCGCGAGGTCGTCCAGCGAGGTGCTGCCGATCAGGCGGCCGAGCACCTCGCCCTTCGCCGACTCCTCGAGCTTGCCGCGCTGGATGGCCTTGTCGAGAGAACGCTCGATCGCGGTCCGCACGCCGGCGACCTTGTCGGCCGAGCGCCCGACGTACAGCACGTCGTAGCCGCTCTTGGCGAACACCTCGACGATGCCGGTGGCCATCGTGCCGGTCCCGACGACGCCGACCAGCTTGATGTCGTGGCGCAGCTGCGGCTTCTCGTCCGCCGACGGGGTGTGCTCGTCGGCGACCACCACCGGGCTGTCCGCTGCCTCGTAGGTGTAGAAGCCGCGGCCGGTCTTGCGCCCGAGCATGCCCGCGCTGACCATCTGCTTGAGGATGGGACGCGGCGCGTGCAGGCGGTCGCGGCCCTGGTGGTACATCGTCTCGAGGATCTCGTACGCCGTGTCCAGGCCGATCAGGTCGAGCAGCGCGAGCGGGCCCATCGGGTAGCCGCAGCCGTAGCGCATCGCGGCGTCGATGTCCTCGCGCGAGGCGTAGTGGCCCTCGTACATCGCCACCGCGTGGTTGAGGTAGCCGAACAGCAGGGTGTTCGCGATGAAGCCGGCCTTGTCGCCGCACACGACCGGCGACTTGCCCAGGCTGGTGACCAGCGCGGTGACGTCGTCGAGCACGGCCTGCTCGGTGACCACGGTGCGCACGATCTCGACCAGCGCCTGCACCGGCGCGGGGTTGAAGAAGTGGACGCCGACCACGCGGCCGGGCCGGCCGTTCGCGGTGGAGATCTCGGGGACCGACAGCGAGGAGGTGTTCGTCGCGAGGATCGTCTCGGGCGAGACGATGTCGTCGAGCTCGCGGAAGATCGCCTTCTTGGTGTCGAGCGACTCCACGACCGCCTCGATGACCGCGTCGGCGTCGGCGAGGTCCTTCAATGCGGTGCTGAACGTGATCCGGCCGAGGAGCTCGGCCTGCTCGGCCTCCGTCATCTTCTCGCGCTTGACCGCGCGCGTGGTGGAGTGCTCGAGGTACTGGCGGCCCCGGGCCAGGGACTCCTCGTCCTTCTCGACGCCGACCACCGTGTGGCCGGCGCGGGCGAGGACCTCGGCGATGCCGGCGCCCATGGTGCCCAGGCCGATGACGCCGATCGTGCGGAACTCGCGCCCGGTTCCGGGAGCGGCTGTCTCGGGAGTGCTCGTCATGCGGGGCATCGTGCCACGGGGGGTTCGCGTGGGTCACCGTGACTTAGTTCACCCGCCGGTAACTTCCGGCAGCCTTGTCGCGGGTGTCTGTTCCATCGCAAATCCTCAGGTCGGCCGGGCCCTTGCCGAAAAGAATGGCTGTCGGTGCATGCCCTCCGACGCCATCGCGAACGAAGGGGTTCCACATGCCGCGCGACGCATCCCACGCCGTTCCGCTGAGGACGCTGATGGTCGGCGCGGTGGCGCTGCAGGGCCTCGCCGCGCTGCTCGCCCGCGGCGATCGCTCGACGTTCGTGCTGCTGCTCGCCTCGACGCTCCTCACCGCCCTCACCGCCGCGGTGCTGCACCGGCGGGTGCTCGCTCCGCTGGAGGACGTGGCGGCGTACGTCGACGCGCTGGCCGCCGGCGACCTGACCGGCTCCCCCACGGACGGCTCGGGGGTGCCGCTGACCGGCGCGCTGAGTGCCGTCGGCGAGCGCACCCGCGTCGCGATGCGCGACGTCGCCGACTCGGTGGGCTCCCTCAACGGGACCGCCGAGTCCGTGGCCGCCACGGCCGAGGCGATGGGGCAGACGTTCGCCGAGACCTCGACCCGGGCAGCGGAGGTCAGCGAGGCCGCGGGCCTCGTGTCGAGCAACGTGGCCGCCGTCTCGACCGGCGCCCGGGAGATGCGCGACTCGGTCACCGAGATCGCGCGCAACGTCACCGACGCCGTGTCGGTGGCGCAGGAAGCGGTGGACATGGCCGCCGAGGCGGCCCAGGTCATGGCCGAGCTCGACAGCGCGAGCGAGCGGATCGGCAACGTCGTACGCCTGATCACCGCGATCGCCGGGCAGACCACCCTGCTGGCGCTCAATGCCACGAGCGAGGCCGCCCGCGCCGGCGAGGCCGGCAAGGGGTTCGCGGTCGTGGCGAACGAGGTCAAGACCCTCGCCCAGGAGACCGCCCGGGCGACCGAGGACATCACCGAGCAGGTGGACGCCCTCCAGGGCGGCAGCCGGGCGGCCGTCGCGTCGCTGGAGCGGACCCAGGAGGTCATCTCCCGCTTCGCCGACTACCAGTCGACGATCTCGAGCGCGATCGAGGAGCAGGCGGCGACGACCGCCGAGATGAGCCGGCGCCTGCTCGAGGCCGCCGACGGCTCGCAGCAGATCGCCGACACGGTCGGCTCCGTCGCCACCTCGACCGCGCAGGCCATGGAGCAGCTCGGCCACACCCGGCGCGCCGCCGGGGAGCTCTCCAGCCTCTCCTCCGACCTCGGTGCGGTCACCGAGCGGTTCCGGCTGCCCGAGCCCGAGGTCGTCGTCCACGACATCGGCACCCGCGGCGGGGTCGCGCTCGAGGTCGAGGGCGTCGTCTCGGTGACGCACGTGCCGGAGCTCGAGGCCGTCGTCGTGCGGTGGCTGCGCTACCAGGACCAGGCCGTCAAGCCGGCCCTCGGCAAGCAGCTGGAGCTGATCCGCACGCACTCCCTGCGCACCGTCGTCGTGGACTCCAGCGAGGCGGTCGGCGCCTACTCCGCCGAGATGAACCGCTGGATCGGCGTCGAGTTCGTCCCACTGCTGGAGCGCACCACGATGAAGGCGTTCGTCACCGTCGTGCCCCGCAGCGCCGTCGCCGACCTGGCCAACAAGGGCTGGCAGGAGGGCCAGGACGGCCTCGGCTTCCAGATGGTCGAGGTCGCGTCGATGCGTGAGGCCGAGGAGATCGCCCGCCGCGCCAGCCGAGGCTGAGCACCACCACCGGCACCCGTCCCTTACGCTGCTCCGGTCGGATCCCGTTGTGTGCGTCGTGTGCTGAGGTGTGCCCGTGAGGTTGGTCGTTGCCCGCTGCCAGGTCGACTACGCGGGACGGCTCACGGCCCACCTGCCGATGGCGACCCGGGTGCTGATGATCAAGGCCGACGGCTCGGTGCTCGTCCACTCCGACGGCGGCTCCTACAAGCCGCTGAACTGGATGTCGCCGCCCTGCACGTTCCGGGAGGGCACCACCGAGGACGGCCAGGTCGAGTGGACCGTCACCAACCCCAAGAGCGACGACACGCTGCGCATCCTCATCGAGGAGATCCACCACGAGTCCAGCCACGAGCTGGGCGTCGACCCCGGCCTGCAGAAGGACGGCGTCGAGAAGCACCTCCAGGAGCTGCTCGCCGAGCACCCCGCCACCCTCTCCCCCGGCCTCACGCTGGTACGCCGGGAGTTCCCCACCGCGATCGGCCCCGTCGACTTGATGTGCAAGGACGCCGACGGGCGCAGCGTCGCCGTCGAGATCAAGCGGCGCGGCGAGATCGACGGCGTCGAGCAGCTCACCCGCTACCTCGAGCTGCTCAACCGCGACCCGCTGCTCGCCCCGGTGCGCGGCATCTTCGCCGCCCAGGAGATCAAGCCGCAGGCGCGGGTGCTCGCCACCGACCGCGGCATCTCGTGCGCGGTCGTCGACTACGACGCGCTGCGCGGCCTCGACGACCCCAGCCACAGGCTGTTCTGAGCTGCCCCGGCCTGAGCTCGCGAAGGCCGGGACGCAGCAGCCAGGTCGAATAGGCGCGCGAGCGACGAAGGAGCTCGCGACCGCCGTACCGAGACCCAGTCGCGCAGCAGAACGAGCAGCTCGAGATGGCGGTCTCGATTCGGTCGCGAGCGTTCGCCAATCGACCAACGACCAGGGCCACAGCTTCCGACCGAGGCTGGACACCGAGGCTGGACACCGAGGCTGGGCCCAGTCGCCGGACCGTCGCGACGGCACGAGCCTGCGGCAAAACCGGTGGCCACGCCCACCGACGCGGCCCACGATGGGGCGATGCTCCCCAACTACTTCGACCGCGACGTCGCAGAGCGGTACGACGACACCGAGGACGCGATGTTCTCGCCCGAGGTGCTCGGCCCCACCGTCGACCTACTCGCCGAGCTGGCGGGGGACCGACCTGCCCTCGAGCTCGCGATCGGCACCGGCCGGGTCGCGCTGCCGCTGAGCGAGCGCGGCGTCCGCGTCCACGGGATCGAGCTGTCCGAGGCGATGGTCGACCAGCTGCGCGCCAAGCCCGGCGCCGACCGCATCGAGGTGGCGATCGGCGACATGACCTCGGCCCGGGTCGAGGGTGGCTTCGGCCTCGTCTACCTGGTGTTCAACACGATCGGCAACGTGACGACCCAGGACGGACAGGTCGCGGTCTTCGAGACCGCCGCCGCCCACCTCGAGCCCGGCGGCTGCTTCGTGATCGAGACCGGCGTGCCGATCCTGCGCCGGCTGCCGTCGGGCGAACGGTTCGCGGTGTTCGACCACACCGACGGCCACGTCGGCGTCGACGAGTACGACGTCGCCACCCAGCTGATGTGGTCGCACCACTACACCTCGACCGACGCGACGACCTACACCCGCTCGAGCTTGCCGTTGCGCTACGCCTGGCCCGCCGAGCTCGACCTGATGGCCCGCATCGCCGGACTGCGTCTGCGCGACCGGTGGTCGGACTGGGACCGCAGCGCGTTCACCGGCGAGAGCACCAAGCACGTGTCGGTGTGGGTCAAGCCCTGACGTCGCAGCCGAGCTCGGTCAGCGCGGCCCGGCCCGCGTCGGTGAGCCGCAGCGCCCGGGAGTCGCCGGCGCGGCGCACGAACCACTCGCGGGCGAGCAGCGCGTCGCCGATCTCC
>NZ_DASWVI010000354.1:0-7751 GCF_036401255.1 Nocardioides sp.
GCCACCACGGTGGCCGGCGTCGACATCGGCGGCCGCACGCCCGACGAGGCCGAGGCCGCGCTGCGCGCCGGCCTCGCCGACCGGGTGGACCGGCCCGTCACCGTCAGCGTCGAGGGCGAGCAGGCCACGGTGGACCCCGCCGAGGCCGGCCTGAGCGTCGACTACGCCGCGTCGGTCGCCGACGCGGGCGGCGAGCGCAGCTGGGCCCCGGGCCGGCTGTGGGACTACTGGACCGGCGGGGACGACCTCGACCCGGTCGTCTCGGTCGACGACCAGGCCTTCGGCGCGGCGCTGGACGACCTCGCCGAGGACGTCGGCACCCCGCCCGTCGACGGCGACGTCCGGTTCCGCGGCGGCAAGGTCGTGGTCACCGACCCCGCCTCGGGCGAGGAGCTCGACCGTGACGCGGCCGAGGCCGGGATCACCGCGGCGTACACCGCCGAGGACGCGAGCCCGGTCGAGCTCGCGCTCGTGACCGCCGAGCCCGACATCGACGCCGCGGACCTCCAGAAGGCGCTCGACGGCTTCGCCAACCCCGCGATGTCCGGCCCGGTGACGCTGGTCTTCGGCGACTCGCCGGTGCGGCTCGACCCGCGGAGGTACGGCAAGGTGCTCGGGATGCGTCCCGAGGGCGGCGAGCTGGTGCCCGACCTGGACGAGAAGGGGCTCACCAAGCTCGTCGACGCCGGCATCAGCGACGACGGTGCCCCGGTCGACGCGACCGTCGAGCTCGTCGACGGCAAGCCGAAGGTGGTGCCGGCCAAGCCGGGCGTCACCTACGAGCCCGCGGATGTCAGCGACGCGTTCCTCGAGCTCGTCACCCGCCCGAGCGGCGAGCGCGAGATGAAGGTCGACTCGACGGTCGCCGAGCCGGACTTCACCACCAAGGACGCCCGGGCGCTGAAGATCCGCGAGCGGGTGTCGACGTTCACGACGTACTACCCCTACGCGGAGTACCGCAACATCAACATCGGCCGCGCCGCCGAGCTGATCGACGGCACCGTCCTCAAGCCCGACGACGTGTTCTCCCTCAACGGCATCGTCGGCGAGCGCACCCGCGAGAACGGCTTCACCGAGGGCTTCATCATCAGCGACGGCATCTTCAAGGAGGACCTCGGCGGCGGGGTCTCGCAGATGGCGACCACGACGTTCAACGCGATGTTCTTCGCGGGCCTGAAGGACATCGAGCACAAGCCGCACTCGTTCTACATCGACCGCTACCCGGTCGGCCGGGAGGCCACCGTCGCCTGGGGCGCGGTCGACCTGCGGTTCCAGAACGACACGCCGTACGGCGTGCTCATCCACGCCCACGTGACGCCCGCGACGCCGTCCACCCAGGGCGTGGTCACGGTGTCGATGTACTCGACGAAGTACTGGGACATCACCAGCACGACCTCCGACCGGTACAACTACCGCGAACCCAAGACCCGCACGCTCACCACGCCGGACTGCTACCCCAACACCGGCTACGCCGGCTTCGACGTCGACGTCACCCGCACGTTCCGCCGCCACGGCGAGGACGCCATCGACCACACCGAGAAGTTCCACACCGCCTACACGCCGTCGGACACGGTCGTCTGCAAGAAGCCGAAGAACTGACCTGCTTGTACGTTCGGGATATCGAAACGTACGATAGGGGCATGTCGTCGATCCCCGTCAGCGAAGCGCGCGCCAACCTGCCTGCCGTGATCGCGTCCAGCGCCGACGAAGCGGTGGTGCTCGAGCGGCGGGGTCAACGGGTGGCCGTGGTGATCAGCCCGCAGCGCTACGACGAGCTGATGGACGCCTGGGAGGAGCTCGAGGACGTCGCGGCCTTCGACGAGGTGATGGCAGAAGGCGGACCGACGATCCCGTGGTCGACGGTGAAGGTCGACCTTGGCTGGGAGTGAGCGCCGCTATCGCATCGAGGTCACGCCTGCGGCCGCCCGGCAGCTTCGCAAGCTCGAGCCTCAGATCGCCCGCCGGGTGCAGGGCGCGATCGAGATGCTCGCCGTGGATCCACGGCCGCCGGCGTCCCGACCGCTGCGCGGCCGCCCCGGCCACCGGGTGCGAGTCGGGGACTATCGACTGCTCTACACCGTGCAGGATGACGTGCTGATCGTCGTGGTGATCCGCCTGGGGCATCGGCGCGACGTGTACGACCGCTGACGACGCACCGTGACCGCCGTCACGGCCGCTCGTTGAGCCGGACATGCGACTGCTGCTCGGTGCCGTGCTGGTCTCGCTCCTCGCCACCGTGGGGCTGGCCGTCCCGGCCGGCGCGGACGGCGTGCCACTGCCGACCAACCCGTTCGGCGACCCGACCGGCGCCAACGACTGGGACTGCAAGCCCACGGCCCAGCGGCCGGAGCCGGTGATCATCGTGCACGGCACGTTCGGCGACAAGAAGAGCCTGCTCGACGACCTGTCCGCGGCGATGGTGGCCGACGGGTTCTGTGTCTACTCCTTCGACTACGGCAACCGCGGCACCGGTGACATCCCCACCTCGGCCAAGCAGCTCAAGCGCTTCACCACCAAGGTCCTCGGGGCCACCGGCGCCGCCAAGGTCTCGATGGTCGGGCACTCGCAGGGCGGCATGATGCCGCGCTACTACATCAAGTTCCTCGGCGGCGCCCGCGTCGTCGACGACCTGGTCGGGCTCTCGCCGTCCAACCACGGCACCACGATCGTCGCGGACCCGTCCAACCCGCTCACCGGCGGTCTCTGCCCCGCCTGCAACCAGCAGGGCGCGGGCTCGGACTTCCTCACCAGGCTCAACTCCGGCGACGAGACCCCCGGCCGGGTCAGCTACACCCAGATCAGCACGAGGTACGACGAGGTCGTGGTGCCCTACACCTCGGCGTTCCTCGCGCCCGGGCCGCGCACCACCAACGTCACGATCCAGGACTCCTGCCCCGGCGACCTCGCCGAGCACGTGTTCATCCCGATGAGCCGCACCGCGATCGCCTGGGTGCTCGACGCGCTGACCCGGCCGGGTGCCGCCGACCCGGCGTACCGCCCGGAGTGTCAGCCCGCCGTCACGGGGTGAGCCGGGTCAGGTCGCGCGGGAACAGCGTCACCTCGCGGACGTTGGCCGCGCCCGTGAGCCGGGCGGTCCACCGCTCCAGCCCGATCGCGAACCCGCCGTGGGGCGGCATCCCGTGCTCGAAGGCCTGCAGGTAGGTCGCGTACGCCGCCGGGTCCTCGCCCCGCGCCCGGATCGCCGCGTCGTAGTCCGAGGGCCGGTGCAGGCGCTGCCCGCCGGTGACCAGCTCGAGCCCGCGGAACAGCAGGTCGAAGCTGTTGGACCACGTCGACTGCTCCGTCGGTCGAGGAGGCGCGCCAGCGCCGTCTCGAGACCACGGGTGGGTGTAGAACGGCCGCTTCGCCATCGGGTAGCCCTCGACGGCCACGAAGTCGCTGCCGTGCTCGGCCAGCGCCCACGCCCCGATCGCCCGCTCGTGCTCGGGCGCGAGGTCGGGTTCGTCCGCGGGCGCGCCGGCCAGCGCCAGCGCGTCGCGGAAGTGGATGACCGGGATCTCCTCGGGCACCACCGGCACGTCCGCGCCGGTCCGCGCCACGGCCACGCCCGCGTGCTCGTGCACGGCCGCGACCATCCCGGCGAGCACGTCGCGCAGCACGGCCAGCACGTCGCGGTGGTCGCGCACGAAGCCGAGCTCGACGTCCAGCGAGACGTACTCCGCCAGGTGCCGCACGGTGTCGTGCGGCTCGGCGCGGAACACCGGTCCGACCTCGTAGACCCGCTCGAAGACCCCGACCAGCTGCTGCTTGTAGAACTGCGGGCTCTGCGCGAGGTACGCCGGGCGCCCGAAGTAGTCGACCTCGAACACGTTCGCCCCCGACTCGGTCGCCGACGCCACGAACTTCGGGGTCTGGACCTCGGTGAAGCCCGCCGCGTCCAGCGTCGCGCGGAAGCCGCGGACCGACGCCGCGGCCAGCTCCCACCGCGCGCGCTGGGCGGGGTGGCGCCACAGCACCGGGGCATGGTCGAGCAGCGTCGGCAGCGAGACGTCCAGGCCCGGACGCCACAGCTCCGCGGGCGGCGTCGCGGCCGGCTCGGTGAGCGCGGTGATGGTCGGCTCGGTCACCTCGACGCCGCCCGGCGCCTGGGCGTTCGCGGTCGCGACCCCCACGACCTCGACGGTCGTCTCCTCCGGCGGCACCGGCGCGCCGTCGCGGACCACCACCTGGGCCAGGCCGCTGCGGTCGCGGACCACCAGGAAGGTCAGGGCCGAGAGCTCCCGGCGGCGGTGGACCCAGCCCTGGAGCCGGACGGTCTCGCCGGGGGTGGCGGTGGGCAGGTCGGAACAGAGTGTGCGCGGTGGCGTGGATCGCATGGTTACCTCCAGTCGGCGGGAAGCCCTGGAGGTGTGGGCGGGGGCAAGGTCGCGGTGCCACCACACCTTCGCCGAGGAGAACCCTCGGCCTCTCGTCGGTACGCCGATCCGCGCGGGCCCGGCCTCACGAGGGTCGTCACGCCTCACCGGTCCACGCGCATCGTAGGTCGGCACGCCGCCGGATCGCCAACCCGTTCCCGCCGTACGCTCGGCCCGTGCTGGTCCACCTGCGTCTGACCGTCCCGGGCGACCTGTCCGCCCCGGTCCGCACCCTGCTCCTCGAGCACGCGTGCACCACCAACGTCACCGTGACCGAGGGCGCCTGCCTGCAGCCCGCCGGCGACCTCGTCGAGTGCGACGTCGCCCGCGAGCAGACCGAGCAGCTGCTCCAGGGGCTGGAGGCGCTGGGGCTCGCCGAGTCCGGCGGCATCGTGATCACCACGCCGACCGGCGCGCCGTTCGCGGCGGCCCGCCGGCTCGAGGCGGCCGCGCCGGGCCATCCCGACGACGCCGTCATCTGGGAGGCGGTGGAGGCGCAGGCCGAGTCGGGCGCCGTGCCGACGGTCTCGTACCTGATCTTCCTGGTGATCGCGGTCGCGCTCGCCTCGGTCGCGGTGATCACCGACTCCGCGGTGCTCGTCGTCGGCGCGATGGTTGTCGGCCCGGAGTTCAGCGCGATCGCCGCCGCCTGCGCGGGCATCGTGCTCGGCCGGTGGGGCCTGGTCGGGCGCAGCCTGCGGCTGATCGTGCTGTCGTTCGTGTTCGCGATCGTCGTGGTCACCCTCCTCGCGCTGCTGGCCCGCTGGACCGGTGCGATCACCGCCTCCGACGTCACCCGGCCACGCCCCAACACCGGGTTCATCTGGCACCCGGACCTGTGGTCGTTCGTGGTCGCCCTGCTGGCCGGCGCGGCCGGCGCGCTCGCGCTGGCGATCGAGAAGACCGCCACGATGGTCGGTGTCTTCATCAGCGTCACCACGGTCCCGGCGGCCGGCAACCTCGCCCTCGGCATCGCGGTCGGCGAGGCCGGCGAGATCACCGGGTCGCTGACCCAGCTCGGCGCCAACCTCGGCGGGATGATCATCTCCGGCACGCTGCTGCTGGCGTTCGTGCGGGTCGCGTGGCCGTGGCTCACCGCCCGCAGCGAGCGGCTGCTCGGGGCTCAGTCGTCGACGGAGGGCGGCGCGAGGTAGCGGTAGGCGTGGTGCGTGGTGAACCCGAGCCGCTCGTAGAGCGCGATCGCCGGGGCGTTGTCGCCGAGCACCTGGAGGTACGCCGTGGTCGCGCCGCGCTCGGCGCCCCACTCCAGCAGCGCGGCCACGACCGCGACGCCGAGCCCCTGCCGCCGGTGCTCCGGGGCGACCTCGATGCCGCGGAACCCGACCCAGTCGCGGTCGTACGCCGCCACCCCGCTCGCCCGGTCCCCGAGGCGCACCGTCACCAGGTCGCCGTCCTCGTCGTGCTCAGCCGGTGGTTGAGGCGCGAGCGAACGGAGCCTCGCCACCACCTGGCGCCGCACCTGGGCCACTCCCGCGACCTGGAACAGCGTGTCCGCATCGGTGCTCTCGGCGACCCAGCCGTGGGCTCGGAACAGCTCGTCCTCGGCCGAGTCGGGCAGCACGGCCGCGATCGGCCGGCCGGTCCGGCCGGCGTAGAACGCCAGCACCTGCTCGTAGTCGTCGGCCACCCCCGAGGGCGCCATCGCGAGCACCGAGTTGGCCCGCCGAGCGGTGGCCGTGGGGGAGTGGCGCAGCACCCAGTCGCCGAGCGGCTGCGTCTCCAGGCCCGGCCACAGCGCCAGCGCCCGCACCTGCGCCTCCTGCGGCTCCACCCGCAGCCGCGGCGAGGGCCGCGGCGGCACGGGCTTGCCGGACACGATGTCGGCGATCGCGATCCTCACGGACCCGGTGGAACCCGGTGCGTCCTGCTGCACGACACAGACCCCGTCGCCCCACGACACGCACGTGCCCAGGACGTCGGAGTACGCCGATCCGCCCGACGGCCCGGTCCGGCCGCGCAGCAGCCGGCGTACGACCACGCGCTGCCCGACCACGTGCGGACCAAGCAAGTGCTTGCCCACATCGTGGGGTCCTACCGACTCGGCCACGATCCGGATACTAGGCTGTGCCGAGCAGCGCTCCCCGCTAGGCCCCAACAGGAGGAACCGGTGACCTACGTCATCTCCCAGCCGTGCGTCGACGTCAAGGACCGGGCGTGTGTCGACGAGTGCCCGGTCGACTGCATCTACGAGGGCAAGCGGATGCTCTACATCCACCCCGACGAGTGCGTCGACTGCGGTGCGTGCGAGCCGGTCTGCCCGGTCGAGGCGATCTTCTACGAGGACGACACGCCGGAGCAGTGGAAGGGCTACTACGACGCCAACGTCCACTTCTTCGACGACCTCGGCTCGCCCGGCGGTGCCGCGAAGATGGGTGAGATCGACCACGACCACCCGATGATCGCCGCGCTGCCGCCGCAGAACCAGGACTGAGGCTCCCCGTTGGTTGAGGTGCGAACGAAGCGAGCCTCGCAACCAACGGTCTCCCAACGGCTGC
This sequence comes from Nocardioides sp., assembly GCF_036401255.1. GTDB lineage: Bacteria > Actinomycetota > Actinomycetes > Propionibacteriales > Nocardioidaceae > Nocardioides. The sequence goes on from NZ_DASWVI010000354.1 coordinate 6,893, forward strand.
CGGACTTCCCGTGGGACCACCTGGTCCCGTACGCCGAGCGCGCCCGCGCCCACCCCGACGGGATCGTGGACCTGTCCGTCGGGACCCCGGTCGACCCCACGCCGGAGGTCGTCCAGGAGGCGTTGCGCGCCGCGGCCGACTCGCCGGGCTACCCGCTCACCGTCGGCCGCGCCGACCTGCGCGAGTCGTGCCTGGACTGGCTGGCGCGCCGCCACGGCGTGACCTGCCTGGACACGGCAGAAGGAACCGTCTTGCCGGTGATCGGCTCCAAGGAGCTGATCGCGTCGATGCCGGTGCACCTCGGCCTCGGGCCCGGTGACCTGATCGTCTATCCCGAGCTGGCCTACCCGACCTACGAGGTGGGCGCGGCATTGGCCGGCGCGCGGGCGATCGCCACCGACTCGCTGACCTCGCTCGGCCCGCAGGTGCCGGCGCTGCTGTGGCTCAACTCGCCGTCGAACCCGACCGGCCGGGTGCTGCCGCCCGAGCACCTGCGCAAGGTCGTCGACTGGTGCCGCGAGCGCGGCACGCTGCTGGTCTCCGACGAGTGCTACCTCGAGTGCGCCTGGACCGACCGCCCGGTCTCGGTGCTGCACCCGTCGGTCTCCCGCGGCTCGGCCGAGGGCATCCTCGCGGTGCACTCGCTGTCCAAGCGCTCCAACCTCGCGGGCTACCGGTGCGGGTTCGTCGCCGGCGACCCGGCGGTGATCGGCGAGCTGCTCGCCGTACGCAAGAACCTCGGGCTGATGATGCCCGGGCCGCAGCAGGTCGCGATGAAGGCGGCCCTCGACGACGACGCCCACGCGCTGGAGCAGCACGACCGCTACGCCGCCCGCCGGGCCAAGCTGCGCGACGCACT
>NZ_DASWVI010000355.1:0-14458 GCF_036401255.1 Nocardioides sp.
CGACCTGTTCCGGCCCGCCCGGATGGTGCCGTGCACGCTCACCGCGGAGGTCGAGCGGGAGGGCCGGCGGATCTGCCTGGTCGACGTGATCCTCTCCCAGGACGGCGAGCGGGTCGCCCGGGGCACCGCGACGTTCCTCAAGCCCTCGGAGAACACCGAGGGCGAGGTGTGGGAGCCCGCCGAGCGTCCCGAGCCGCCCGCGACCGACGTGGTGCCGCCGGCGACCGAGCCGCGGGCGCCGTACGTGCGCTCCTCCGCGGGCTGGTCCCAGGACTTCCTCGAGCACCAGAACGCCGCCCGCAAGGCCACCTGGAGCACCGCGGTGCCGGTGGTGGCGGGCGAGCCGCTGACCGGCTTCCAGGCCGCCGCGTCCACCGCGGACGGCGCGAGCATGGTGACCAACTGGGGCACCCGCGGCATCGAGCACATCAACACCGACATCACGATGACGCTGGCGCGCGAGCCGGAGGGCGTCGAGATCGGGCTGCTGGCCACCGACCGGGTGGAGCACGACGGCATCGCGGTCGGCACGGCCGCGGTCTTCGACCGGCGCGGCCCGCTGGGCACCGTGATCGTGGCCGCGCTCGCCAACGCCCGGCGTACCGTCGACATGTCCGCGGTCACCTACACCGACGACGGTCGCCGACACGACCGCTGACGCAGCCGCTGGGCCGGGTGAGACGATGCACCCATGACCGGCGCCATCGACACCACCGACACCTCCGCGGCCACCGTCTTGCCGCTCAACGACACCCAGGCCCACGTCGAGCTCACCGAGGCCTACGCGGCGCACAACTACCACCCGCTGCGGGTGGTGCTGTCGTCCGGCGAGGGCGCGTGGGTGACCGACGTCGAGGGCCGGCGCTACCTCGACTGCCTCGCCGGCTACAGCGCCTTGAACTTCGGCCACTCCCACCCCCGGCTCGTGGCTCGCGCGACCGAGCAGCTGGGTCGGCTCACGCTGACCTCGCGGGCGTTCTACAACGACCAGCTCGGCCCGTTCGCCCGCGACCTCGCGGCGCTGACCGGCAAGGAGATGATCCTGCCGATGAACTCCGGCGCCGAGGCCGTCGAGACCGCGCTCAAGGTCGCGCGCAAGTGGGCCTACCTGGTCAAGGGCGTGCCCGAGCCGCAGGCCACGATCGTGGCGATGACCGGCAACTTCCATGGCCGCACGACCACGATCGTGTCGTTCTCCGACGACCCGGCGGCCACCGCCCAGTACGCGCCGTACACCCCCGGCTTCCGGCTGGTGCCGTACGGCGACCTCGAGGCGCTCTCGGCCGCGATCGACGAGACGACCGCCGCCGTGCTCCTCGAGCCGGTGCAGGGCGAGGCCGGCGTGATCGTGCCGCCCGAGGGCTACCTGCAGGGCGTGCGCGCGCTGTGCAACTCCGCCGGCGTGCTGATGATGGCCGACGAGATCCAGTCCGGGCTGGCGCGCACCGGCCGCACGTTCGCCTGCGACCACGAGGACGTGGTGCCGGACGTCTACATCCTCGGCAAGGCGCTCGGCGGCGGGCTCTACCCGGTGTCCGCGATCGCCGCGGACGGTGACGTGCTCTCGGTGATCACCCCGGGCACCCACGGCTCCACGTTCGGCGGCAACCCGCTCGCGGCCGCGATCGGCCGCGAGGTGGTCGCGATGCTCGAGACCGGCGAGTTCCAGCAGCGCGCCGCGACGCTCGGCGCCCGGCTGGGCGCCGGCCTCGGCGCCCTGGTCGGCCAGGGCGTCGACGAGGTCCGCACCCGCGGGCTGTGGGCCGGCGTCGACATCAGCCCCGAGCTGGCCACCGGCCGACACGTGTGCGAGCAGCTGCTCGAGCGCGGCATCCTCGCCAAGGAGGCCCACGGCCAGACGGTGCGGCTCGCCCCGCCGCTGGTGGCCTCCGAGGAGGACATCGACCTGCTGGTCGACGCGTTCCGCGGGGTCTGCTCGGGCTGACGTGGGGGCTGTTCCGGGTCACTCCAGGGCGGCCAGCAGCCGGGCGGCCTTCCACCGCGACTCGGCGTACTCCTCGCCCGTCTCGGAGCGGACCGTGATCCCGCCGCCGGTGCCGAGCAGGTAGCGGCCCTCGCCGGTGGTCGCGAGGCTGCGGATCACCACCCCGAGGTCGGCGCGGCCGTCGGCGCTGATCCAGCCGAACGCGCCGGCGTACGGGCCGCGCGGGGTGTTCTCGACGTCCGCGATCACCTGCATGGTGCGCAGCTTGGGCGCGCCGGTCATCGAGCCGGCCGGGAACAGCGCCCGCAGCGCACCGACGGTGGTCACGTCGTCGCGCAGCCGGCCCCGGACCGTGCTCACCAGCTGGTGCACGCTCGGGTAGGTCTCGACGTCCATGAGCGTCGGCACCGCGACCGTGCCGGGCCGGCAGACCATCGAGAGGTCGTTGCGGAGCAGGTCGACGATCATCAGGTTCTCGGCGCGGAACCTCGGGTCCGCGGCGAGCCGGGCGCGCTGCGCCTCGTCCTCCGCGGCGGTGGCGCCCCGCGGGGTGGTGCCCTTGATCGGCTTGGTCTCGATGGTCCGGTCGGCGGTGATCAGGGCGTAGCGCTCCGGGCTGCTGCTGAGCAGCCAGCCGCGCGCTCCCGGCACGTCGTGCTGCACGAATCCGGCGTACGGCGCGGGGTTGAGCTCGCGCAGCCGCAGGTACGCCGCCACCGGGTCGGCCGCGCTCGCCGCCTCGATCCGGTAGGTCAGGTTCACCTCGTAGGTGTTGCCCGCCCGCAGTTGCTCCTGGACCTCGTCGAACCCCGCGCGGTAGGAGGCGGGGGCAGGATCCCCGGTGGACCGGGGATTCCTCCGCTTGTCGGGGGTTGCAACGGGTGACAAGCGCAAGGAACCCCTGAGGAGTCCGTGGTCGAAGTATCGGACGTCGGCCGGCCGCATCCAGACGGCGTCGGGGAGCTCGCCGCCGACCGCCGCGGGCAGGTCGGGACGGCACGCGTAGCCGGCGTACCCCACCCACTGGTCCTCGGGCGACCCAGCCGCCAGCTCGGCCTCGAGCACGGCGAACACGTCGTCGCCGACCACCTCGGACCGCCCGCCCGCGTGCCGGGTCACCTCGCGCCGGGCGGCCGAGTAGGTGATCGAGGTGTCGTCGTCGCCCAGCCAGCCCACCACCGACCGGCGGCCCGACCACTCGCGGGCACCGCCGCCGTCGAGCCAGAAGCAGCGCGGGTACGCCGCGGCCACCTCGCGGAAGAAGCTCACGGGGTCGCTCATGCCAGCCCCAGGAAGTTCGCCACCAGCGCCGTGCCGCACTCGGACAGGACCGACTCGGGGTGGAACTGCACGCCCTCGAGCGGCAGCGTCGCGTGCCGCACCCCCATCACCACGCCGTCGGCCCACGCCGTGACCTCGAGGCAGTCGGGGACCGTCAGCGCCGCGAGCGAGTGGTAGCGGACGGCGCGGAACGACGGCGGCAGCCCGGCGAACAGCCCGCGCCCGTCGTGGCTGACCTCAGCGACGTCGCCGTGCGCCGGCTCGACCCGCCCGACGGTCCCGCCGTACGCCGTCACCAGGCCCTGCATGCCCAGGCAGACCCCGAGCACCGGGCGGGTCGCGCGCCGCAGCACCTCGCGGCCCACGGCGAAGTCCTCGGGCACGTCGGGATGACCGGGTCCGGGCGAGAGGACCACGTGGCTGAACGCCAGCACCTCCTCGGCGGTGACCTCGTCGTGCTGGACCACCTCCGGCAGCACCCCGGTGACCTCGGCGACCAGGTGCACCAGGTTCCACGTGTAGGAGTCGTGGTGGTCGACGACGACCACGCGAGGCGTCGCGAAATGCGGAAGGGCCCGATGAAGCTGGGGGGCAGTCTTCACCGGGCCCACGAGCGGATCTCCCGCCGTGTCACGCGGACCAGCCTAGCGCCCCACCGACCGTGCGGAACCCACATCGAGCAGAAGGTCGGACACGATCTCGTGGAGCAGGTCGTAGCCGTGCTCGGTGAGGATGGACTCGGCGTGGAACTGGATGCCGCGGTAGTGCGGACCGCGCACCAGGTGGATGTCGCCGGTCTGGACGTCCGCCTCCACCTCGACGCCCGCCGGCGGCGACGCACCGTCGGCGAGCCGGCCGACGAAGGTGTTGTAGAACCCCACCCGCTCGGTGCGCCCGCCGATCGGCACCGGCGACTGGGTGCCCTGGAACACGATGTCCTTGTAGGTCAGCGGGATGCCGAGGTGGTGGCACAGCGCCTGGTGTCCCAGGCACACGGCCAGGAACGGCCGGCCCGCCGCCATCAGCTCGGCGACCGCGGCGCGCAGGTTGGCCATCTTGGCGTCGTCACCGTCGCGCGGGTCGCCGGGGCCGGGTCCCACGATCACCAGGTCGAACCCGTCGAGCACGCCGGCGGCGTACTCCTCGTGCCGGACGACGCTCGACGTCATGCCGAGCACGCCGAGCACGTGGCGCAGCATGTTCACGAAGTCGTCCTCGCCGTCGAGGATGACCACGCTCCGCCCGGCGAGGCGCGGGTCGGGCGGCGAGCCGCCCTGGTCGGTGAGCCAGAACCGGCTCAGCCGCTGGTTGCGCGCGTTCAGCGCGAGCAGGACGTCCTCGTCGCTGACCAGCTCGGCGACGTTGACGTCGGGTCGCGGCGCGGGCGGCACCAGCCCGAAGGCGCTGAGGATGCCGCCGGCCTTGGCGTGGGTCTCGGCGACCTCGTACGCCGGGTCGGAGTCGCGCACCAGCGTCGCGCCGGCCGTGACCGTGAGCCGGCCGTCCAGCCCGACGTCCGCCGTACGGATCACGATCGGGCTGTCCACGACGGGGCCGCCCACCTCGTCGCGGCCGAGGATCGCCAGCGCGGCACCGTAGTAGCCGCGGCCCTCGGGCTCGTACTGCTTGATCAGCCGGCAGGCGTTCTCGACGGGCGAGCCGGTGACGGTGGCGGCGAACATCGTGTCGCGGAGCACCTCGCGCGGGTCGCGGCCGGTGCGCCCGGCGAGGAGGTACTCGGTGTGCACGAGGTGGCTCATCGGCTTGAGGAACGGGCCGAGCACCTGACCGCCCTCGTGGCAGATGTCGCACATCATCTTGAGCTCCTCGTCGACGACCATGAAGAGCTCGAAGATCTCCTTCTCGTCGCGCAGGAACTCCAGCAGCCGGCCCTTCACGGGGGCGTCGGTCTCGCGCGGGATCCGGAACGTGCCGCTGATCGGGTTCATCCGCACGTCGCCGCCGTGGATGGAGACGTGCCGCTCGGGGCTGGCGCCGATCAGGTAGCGGTCGCCGGTGAAGAACACGTAGGTCCAGTAGGCGCCGCGCTCGCGCTCCAGCAGCCGACGGAACACCGTCAGCGCCTTGTCCGGGCCCCAGTCGGCGACCGTCGCGCGGTAGTGGCGACCGACCACGAGGTTGGCGCCCTCGCCCTGTCCGATCTCGTCGTGGATGATCGCGCCGACGAGCTCGGCGTACTTGTCGTCGTCGGTCTCGAAGCCGCCCCGGTCGGCGAACTCGACGCCCGTGTCGTCGATCGCGTCGACCACTTCGGCGACGGAGAACTCCAGCTCGGTCTCGACGTCGACCACGACCAGCGGCGCGCCGTCGTCGTGGGCCTCGAACCCGCGCTCGCGCACCTGTCGGAACGGCACCGCCAGGAGCCGGTCGGCGATGTGGCCGTCCTGCGGCACCCCGTCCTCGAGGGGTACGTCGAGCAGCGACTCGACCACCCGGCGCCGGCCGCCGACCAGGCCGACCGTGTCCCGGTCACCCGCGCGGGTCGAGCGTCGGATGATCGCCCACGCCTCGTGTCCCTGGAGGGCCGCGATGGCTTCCCGGGCATCAGGCGTCGCGCTGGTCATGGCGCGACTCTAGTTCTCGCCGACTCGGCACTCAGGAGAGCGTGGTGAGCAGCTGGGTCGCGCGGGTGAGGACGACGTAGAGCGTCGCCTTGCCGGTGGCCGACTCGTCCTCGATCTCCTGGGGCCGGACGACCACGATGCCGTCGAACTCCAGGCCCTTGGTGTCCAGGCCGGTCAGCACGACGACCCGGTCCTCACCGGACGGGGTCACCGAGGAGTCGACCGCGGCCCGCGCGCCGGGCGCGTCCTCGGCGAGCTCGGGCCAGGACGCCAGCCACGCGTTGACCTCCGAGCGACGCGCGACCGGTACGACGATGCCGACCGTGCCCTCGACCTCGCCGGCCATCGCCACCACGGCCTCGCGCGTCGCGGCCTCGAGGTCGGCGACGCCGGTGCGCACCGTCGGCTCGACGCCGGTGGAGCGCACCGCGGTCGGCAGGTCGGCGTCGAGGCCGACCCGCTCGGCGTACGCCGCGGCGTGGGCGTAGATCTCCGAGGAGTTGCGGTAGTTGGTCGACAGGTGGAACTCGTGGATCTCCTTGCCCTCCAACGCGGCCGCTCGCGCGGCCGCCGACTCCGCCGGCACCGGCCACGAGGACTGGGCGGGGTCGCCGACGATCGTCCACGACGCCGTGCGACCGCGCCGGCCGACCATCCGCCACTGCATCGGCGTGAGGTCCTGGGCCTCGTCGACCAGCACGTGCGCGAACGGGTCGTCGTCGATGCGGTGCGTCGGCGGGGCCCAGGCCCGGCCGGTGGGCGCGTACTCGCGGTCGGCGGCGGTGAACAGCTCCTGGAGGTCGACGCCGCCCTCGAGCAGGCCGGTGTCGTCGAGCTCGTGCTCCTCGTCGGTGCGGGCCGGCACGTCGCCGAGCGCGTAGCGCAGCTCGTCGAGCAGCGGGACGTCCTCGACGGAGAGGTCCGTGGCGGCGTCCCCCCACGACTTGGTCAGCAGCCGCTGCTCCTCGGGCGTCACCACGCCCTCGCCGACGCGGGCGAGCAGCTCGGGGTCGCGCAGCCAGCCGAAGACCTCCCGGGCGTCCAGCGGCGGCCACCAGGCGGCGGCGAAGTCGACGAACGACTGGTTCGAGAGCATCTCGTCGTCGAACGCCTCGCGCCCGCGGTCGCGGCCGCGCTCGCCGCGCACCTGCCGCCACATCGCGTCGAGCAGCGCGCGGGGGACCCGCGGGAGCTGCCGGTTGCGGCGGCCCTGCGACATCAGCTGGCGGCGTAGCCGCCCGAGCTCGCCGCGGTCGAGCGCGATCGTGTCGTCACGCCAGAAGATCCGGAACTCGCGCGGGCTGCCCGGCGCCTGCTGGCGCGCCGTACGCCGCATCAGCTCCGCCATCCGCGCCGAGCCCTTGACGTCGGCGACGGCCGGCTCGTCGTGGCGGGTGGCGCGGACGCCGTCGACGACCTCGCCGAGCGAGCGCAGCGCGACCGCGGTCTCGCCGAGGCTCGGCAGCACCCGCTCGATGTAGCGCATGAACACGCCGCTGGGGCCGACGATCAGCACGCCGCCGCCCTCGTAGCGGCGCCGGTCGTTGTAGAGCAGGTACGCCGCGCGGTGCAGGGCGACCACGGTCTTGCCGGTGCCCGGGCCGCCGGAGATCGACACGACGCCCTTGCCCGGGGCCCGGATCGCCCGGTCCTGCTCGGCCTGGATGGTCGCGACGATCGAGTGCATCGAGCGGTCGCGGGCCCGGGAGAGCTGCGCCATCAGCGCGCCCTCGCCGACGATCGGCAGGTCCGCGCCGGACCGCTCGAGCGCGTCGGCGTCGAGCAGCTCGTCCTCCACACCGACGACCTGCGGACCGGCGGCGCGCAGCACCCGGCGGCGGATCACGTCGTGGGGCTCGGCGGCCGTGGCCTGGTAGAACACCGCCGCCGCGGGCGCGCGCCAGTCGATGAGCAGCGAGTCCCGGTTGGCGTCACGCAGGCCGATCCGGCCGACGTACCTCGGCTCGGGGTCGACGTCGGGGGTCATGTCGAGGCGGCCGAAGACCAACCCCTCGTGGGCGGCGTCGAGCTGCGCGATGCGCCGAGCGGCCTGGAACACCATCGCATCGCGCTCGACCAGCCCGCCCTCGTGGCCCAGCCGCCCGCGGCTGTGACCCTCCTTGGCCAGCGCCTGCGCCTGCCGGGCCGACTCGCCCAGCTGGACGTACACCCGGTCGACGAACGCCTGCTCAGCAGCGATCTCCCGCTCGACCAGCTCTTCGGACAACTCTCGATCCCTCCACACCGCCCCGCACCCGGGAGCGTTTCAGCGAGTCGTCAAGCCTACCGGCCCGCAGCCCGCGCGCCCACCGGAACTGCACCATCGGACGATCGACCCGAGGATCGATCCCGCGTCACTTCTTGCGGGAGAGGAACGCCGTCATCGCCTCGCGGGCCTCGTCGGAGGCGAACAGGCGCGTGGACAGCTCGGCCATCTCGCCGCCGTGGGCGTCGATGCGGGCGACCAGGTCGCGGTTGAGGATCCGCTTGGACTCGCGCAGCCCCTGGGCGGCACCGGTGGCGAGGGAGCCGCAGACGCGGGCGACCTCGGCGTCGAGGGCCTCGGCGGGCACCGCGGCGGTGACCAGGCCGTACGCCGCCGCGTCGGCGCCCGTGAACACCTCGCCGCCGAGCGTGGTGAGCGCCGCTGCGCGCGGGGTCATCCGGTGGTGGACGGTCAGCGAGATGATCGCGGCCGCAAGGCCGAGCTTGACCTCGGTGAGCGCGAACGTCGCGTCCTCGGCCGCGATCGCGATGTCGGAGGCCGCCACGATGCCGATGCCGCCGGCGCGGACCGCACCGGCGAGGCGCGTGACGACGGGCTTGTCGAGCGTGACGATCAGCCGCTGCAGGTCGACGATCCGGCGGGTGCCCTCCTCCATGCCGACCGTCGAGGCCTCGGAGAGGTCGGCGCCGGAGCAGAACACCCGGCCCTCGCTGGTGATCAGCACGACCTTGACCTCGTCGTCGGCCGCCGCGCGCTCGATGCCCTCGAACAGCTCGGTCACGAGCTGGCGCGAGAGGGCGTTGCGGTTGTGGGGCGAGTCGAGCGTGAGGGTCGCGACGGCATCGGCGACGGCGTAGTGCACGAGCTCGGGCATGCGGCTCATCCTGCCGCATGCCCGAGCCGGGCCGGGGCTCAGTGCTTGATCCGGACCGTCCGGACCGCGCCGTCGATCCGCAGCTGCGCCTTCGTCAGGCCGCGGAGCGCCCTCTTGCCCAGGGCGGTCTGCTTGAGCTGCAGCGTCGCGCGGCTGCCGGACCGGATCCGGTACGTCGCCTGCGCGAGCACCGCGCCGCGCTTGACGAGGTGGCCGCCGACCTTCTGGGTCGAGGCGGCGACCAGCGCGGCCCGGCCGCGGCACACGCCGCCCCCGGCACCACACTTCACGGTGGCCGCCACCCGGGCCGACGTCACCACGACGGTCGGCGCCACCGGCACGACCGCCGGGGAGGTGTCGACGTGCACGGTCACGCTGTCGGCATTGTCGCCGGTCGAGGTCTCCGGGGTCGACGTCGTGACGGTAGCCGTGTTGACGATCGTGCCGCCCTGGCCGGCGCCCTTCTCGGTGCGATTGGCCAGGCAGTGCAGGTACAGCTTCGCCTGCAGGGGCCCGCCGGTGGGGTTGAAGAACTTGAACACCCGCACGATCGGCCGGGGGTCGTTGCCGAGCACGACGAGACCAGGATCGACGTCGTAGCCGGCGACGATGCCCTTGGCGTCGGCCGCGCAGCTGAGCGTGACCTCCGCCTCCTGGCCGGCCGGGACCGTCACCGTCTGCCGGACCTCGTCGAGGCCGAGCTGGTGGGTGTGCCCGTTCGCCGTGCTGACCCGGACGTCCAGGCAGCGCAGGGTGAACGCGCCGGACGTCGGCGCCCCGTCGTTGACGACCGCGAACCGCCATCCCTGCGCACCGTCGGGGTACGTCGTCACCACGGGTGCCACGCCGCCGAGCTCGTAGCCCGGCTGGATCGGCGTCTGGCCGGCGCCGCAGCTCATCGTGACGTCGGTGCGACCGGTCGGCAGCGCCTGGGTCTGCGTCAGCGGCGCCCCGACCACGAGGTCGTGACTGTGCCCGTTGACGGTCTCGCTCCGGGTCTGCACGCAGACCGCGAACACCTTGGCCTGGGCCCGGCCGGTCGCGTCGTTGACGAAGTGGGCGCGCCAGCCGTCGGTGCCGACCGCCCGGTTCTCGACCAGGTGCAGGTCGGCGAGCGTGCCGGTGCCCTGGTCGACGTGGTCGATGCGGCCCGAGCCGTCGGTGACGACGTAGCCCGGCTGACAGGTCGCCGTACCGGTGGCCTCGTCGCCCGGCTCCACGTCGACGTGGACCTCGGTCTTCTGCACGTCGAAGAGGTGCTGGTGGTCCGCGCCGAGCGCGGGCAGCGGGTCCACCCGGACCTGGACGTCGTAGCTGCGCGACGCGCCGGACGGCAGGGTGCCGACCGCGCAGGTCACCGTGGATCCGCTGCGGACGCACGGGCTCTGCGCGGACACGTAGGTGACCCCGCTCGGCAGGTGGTCGACGATCGTCACGTCCTCGGCGTCGGCCGCGCCCGTGTTGGTGACCCTCAGCGTGTACGTGATCACCTCACCCTCGCGCGGGGTCGCGTCGTCGACGGTCTTCGCGACCGCGACGTTCGTGACCGTCGGCTCGACGGGCGTGGTCGTCGACGACGTGCTCTGGACCGTGCCGTGGTCCGGCGTCGTCCCGGTCGCGGTCGCCGTGTTGTCCACCGATCCGTGGTCGACGTCGGCCTGCGTGACCGCGTAGGTGACGTCGGTGCAGGTGAACGACTCGTCGGGGTCCAGCCCGCCGGTCGGGCAGCTGACCGGGCCCACCTTCGGGTCGCTGACGACGACCGGGTCGAGCCGCACGTTCCCGGTGTTGGTCACCTCGAACGAGTAGGTGATGGTGTCGCCGGCGTCCGGACCGTTGCCGTCGAGGTCGTTGATCTCTCCGGCGGACTTGATCAGCTGGATCGCGCCGGAGGCCGGCAGGTCGACCGTGTGGTCGTCGTCGTCGGTGACGGCGTCACCCGCGGGGGTCCTGCCCGTGACGACGGCGGTGTTGTGGATCCCGCCGTGGTCGACGTCGGCCTGGGTCAGGGGGTAGACGCGCGGGTCGCAGTCGACCGACGCCCCCGGGGCCAGCGCCACGTTCGGGCAGGTGACGGCCCCGATCTTCGGGTCGGTCACGGCGATGTTGGTCAGCGTGACGTTGCCGAGGTTCGTCACCTCGAACGTGTAGGTGATGGTGTCCCCGTCGTCGATGCCGTTGCCGTTGACGTCGTTGACCGTGCCGGCACCCTTGACGAGCCGGATGGCGGGGTCCGCCACGGCGATGCCGGTGTGGGTGGAGTCGGTGTCGGCGACCGGGCTGCCGGACGGCGGGCTGCCGTGCGCGGTCGCGGTGTTGTCGACGGTGCCGGCGTCCACGTCGGCCTGCGTGAGGACATACGTCTTCTGGGTGCAGCTGGCGCTCGCGCCCGGCAGCAGCGCACCCGGCGGGCAGGTGATCGGGCCGACCTTGGGGTCGGTGACCGTGACCGGGTTCAGCGTGACGTTGCCGCTGTTGGTGACCGTGAAGTCGTACCCGATCGTGTCGCCGGCGTCCGGGCCGTTGCCGTCGAGGTCGTCGATCGGGCCGGCCGTCTTGTCGAGCTCGATCGACGGGAGAGAAGCGATCGGTGTCGTGGTGGAGTCGGTGTCCGTCACCTCGGGGCCGGACGGCGGGGTGCCGTGCGCGGTCGCGGTGTTCTCGACCTTGCCGGTGTCCACGTCGTTCTGCGTCAGCACGTAGGTCTTCGGCGTGCAGCTGACGGAGACGCCCGGCGCCAGCGCCGTGTTGGGGCAGGTGATCGGGCCGACCTTCGGGTCGGTGACCGTGACCGGGTTCAGCGTCACGGTGCCGGTGTTGGTGACCAGGAACGTGTAGGTGATCGTGTCGCCGACGTCCGGGCCGTTGCCGTCCAGGTCGTTGATCGTGCCGGCGGTCTTGTCCACCTCGATGGCCGCCGAGCCGGGCAGCGCGATGTTGACCGTGTCGGTGTCGGTGACCTCCGGACCGGACGGCGGGCTGCCGTGCGCGGTCGCGGTGTTCTCGATCTTGCCGGCGTTCACGTCCGACTGGAGCAGTGTGTACGACTTCGGCGTGCAGGTGACCGAGGCACCCGGCGCGAGTGCGCCGGTCGGGCAGGTGATCGCACCGAGCTTCGGGTCGGTCACCGTGACCGGGTTCAGGGTCACGTTGCCGGTGTTGGTGACCTTGAAGGAGTAGGTGATCGTGTCGCCGGCATCCGGGCCGTTGCCGTCGTTGTCGTTGATCGCCCCGCCGGTCTTGTCCAGCTCGATCGCCGGCAGCTTCGGCACCGGGGTGCTGACGGTGTCGGTGTCGGTGACCGCCGGCCCGGTCGGCGGGGTCCCGTGGGCGGTCGCGGTGTTGTCGACCTTGCCGGAGTCCACGTCGGCCTGGGTCAGCGCGTACGTCTTCTGCGTGCAGCTGACCGACGCGCCGGCCGCGAGCGCGTCGCTCGGGCACGTGATCGCGCCGAGCTTCGGGTCGGTCACCGTCACCGGGTTCAGCGCGACGTTGCCGGTGTTCGTGACCGTGAAGTCGTACGTGATCGTGTCTGCGGCGTCGGGACCGTTCCCGTCGTTGTCGATGATCGGGCCGGCGGTCTTCGTCAGGTCGATCGCGGGGAACAGCGGGGTGTTGGTGAACGTGCAGACCACCGTGCTGCCGGAGGACGACGGCATCGTGAACGTCCCCGAGCTGCCGGTGCCCTGGGCGATCGTCGAGCCGTCCGCCTGCAAGGTGCACTTCCAGGTGGTGGCGTAGTCGCCCAGCTGGGTGCCGCCCGCGGCGGTCTGGGTGATCGTGTACGTCGTGCCCGGCAGGGCGACGACCGGGCCGGCGACCTCGCCGGCCTGCGTCTGCAGGCCGCTGTCGGTGCCGGTCGTGGTGCCGGTGTTGCCCGAGGAGACGCCCCCACCGGTGATCGTGGTCGTGAACTGGTCATCGGCGTCGTGTCGGCCGGAGGGCAGGTCGACGCGCACCGAGGCGACGCTCGGGCTGGAGCAGGACGCCATGTCGGCGAGGTTGACCGAGGCGTTGTGGGTGTCGATCTGCGCGCCGCTGGAGGGGTTGACGCGCAGCACCTTGCCCGAGCCGGTGCCGATCACGAGGACGCCGGTGCCGTCGAAGGCCATCGAGGCGTACTGACCCGAGTTGCCGGGCAACGAGGCGAGGGGCGTGGACGAGAACGAGGTCGATCCGGCGGTGGTCGGGAGCGGGCCGTTGACGCGCGCGAGGGTGCCTGCGGCGGTGTAGCTGGCGTTGCTGACGACGTACAGGTTGCCGACGGCGTCGAAGGCCATGTCACCGTTCACCGACAGGCCGGCGATCGTGCCGACCTGGCCGATGCCGGTGTTGGAGCTGGTGTGGTACGCGTACAGCTTCCAGGGCGAGCCGCCGACCGCGTAGTAGTAGATGCCGTTGGCGGGGTTGATCGCCCCGGCGATCACGTCCGCGGCGTCCGGGTTGGCCGGGGCGCTGTAGGACTGGGTGGAGCCGGTCGTCGCGTCGAAGCGGAGCACCTTGTTCGTGCTGCGGTTGAACGCGTAGATGTAGCGCCCGCCGCCGCCCGCCAGCGCGAGCGCGTTGACCGCGTCGTCGTGGCCCGCGCCGATCGTGCCGTTCGGGGCCGCGGCGCCGGTGCTCGGCGTGATCCTGCTGATCACGTGGGAGCCGCCGTCGACGCTGTAGACGGTGTCCGCGGAGCAGGCGAAGCCGGGCACGGACGACCCGCCCCCTCCGGTGGCTGCGGCGGGTGCGGCCGGCAGCGCGGTCAGCATCGCGGCCGTGACCGCGAGCGAGGCCGCCACGAGCCCGGCCCGCCGTGTCCCGAGCCGTGTCCCGAGCCGCGTCCCGAGCCGGGTCCCGAGCCGTGCCCGGGCAGGAATCATCGAAGAACGTGCGCGCGTCAGCGACATGACCGCCGGCCCCCCAGCCGTGCTGCTCGTCTACGAGCGTTGGTGTAGCCCCCCTTGCGCTCCCGCGTCCGCGGGAGTGCCTGCCACCGGATCTGTCGCCCCGAGCACGGCATCTCAGGCAATCGCCCTCCACGCTAGCCAGGCGGTCGCGCCGACCGGCGCGAATTGAGGAAAACGTGAGGGAGGCCATCCGGCCGGGCTCCTCGCTCCGAACCTCCCTCATGAGCAACCGTCTCGCTGCCGCCGGGCTCGGCGTGCTGGCCGTCGCCGTCGGCGTCGCCGCCGGGCACCTGGTCGCCGGGTTCACCGAGCCCGCCGCCTCGCCCGTGCTCGTCGTCGGCTCGACGGTCATCGACCTGACGCCGACGCCGCTGAAGGAGTGGGCGATCGCGCGGTTCGGCACCCACGACAAGGCCGTCCTGGTGGGCTCGGTGCTGCTCGGCGTGCTGGTGCTCGCCGGGGTGGTCGGGGTGCTGGCCCGGCGCCGGTTCCGGTACGGCGCGGTCCTCCTGCTGGTCCTCGTCGGCATCCCGGCGAGCGCCGCGTTGACCCGCCCGGGCGCCACGGTCGCCGACGTGCTGCCCAGCCTCGCCGCGGCCGCCGCGGGTCTCGGGTCGTTGGCGTGGCTGATCCGGCCCGGTGCCCCCGCAG
>NZ_DASWVI010000356.1:0-13786 GCF_036401255.1 Nocardioides sp.
CGTCGCCTGCAGCGCGGCCGGCCTGCTGGTCGCGCCGCTCATCGCACGCATCCCCGAGCCGCCCGCCGACCCCGCCGACCCGGAGCACCCCAAGACGCCGTACGCCGAGGTCGCGGCCGCGCCGGTGCTGCCGATGGCGGCGGTGGCGACCTGCCTGGTCGCGGGCGGCCTCGTCGGCGCGAGCGTCGGCCTCGCCTGGCCGCTGCTGTTCCTCCTCCCGCTGGTGCCGATCGGCGTCGCCCTGGCGGCCGTCGACCTGCGCACCCGGCTGCTGCCCACCGTCGTGGTCTGGCCCACGCTGGGTCTCACCGCGGCGCTCGCGCTGATCAGCGGCCTGCTCGAGGACGACCGGGACGCGCTCGTGCGGGCCGGGCTCGGTGGGGTGGCGGTGTTCGGGCTGTTCTTCGTGCTGTGGTGGATCCACCCCGCCGGCATGGGCTACGGCGACGTGCGGCTCTCGGCGGTGCTGGGCGTCGCGCTCGGCTACCTCGGGTGGGCCGAGGTGCTGGTCGGGATCTACAGCGCGTTCCTGGTGTTCGCCGTGCCCGGCCTGCTGGTGGCGCTGCTGCGGCGTGAGCGCGCCGTGCTGAAGGCCGCCTACCCGTTCGGGCCGTTCCTGCTCGCCGGTGCGCTGGTGGGCGTCCTGGTCGGTCCGCTGGGCAGTGGTCTCGTCTCCGGGTGACCCCGGCGGCCCGGCGTACGCCACGTGAAAGACTGCCCCCATGCTTCGTTGGCTGACCGCGGGTGAGTCCCACGGCCCCTCCCTGGTCGCGATCCTCGAGGGACTGCCCGCCCACGTCCGGGTGACCTCGAGCGACATCGCCGACGCCCTCGCCCGCCGCCGGCTCGGTTATGGCCGCGGCGCGCGGATGAAGTTCGAGCAGGACGAGGTCACCCTGGTCGGCGGCATCCGCCACGGCGAGACGCTCGGTGGCCCGGTCGCGATCGAGATCGGCAACACCGAGTGGCCCAAGTGGGAGAAGGTGATGTCGGCCGACCCGGTCGACCCGGTCGAGCTCGAGGCGCTCGCGCGCAACGCACCGCTCACCCGGCCGCGGCCCGGCCACGCCGACCTGGTCGGCATGCAGAAGTACGACTTCCCCGAGGCCCGCCCGATCCTCGAGCGCGCCTCCGCCCGCGAGACCGCGGCCCGGGTGGCGCTGGGCCGGGTCGCCTCGGGCTTCCTCGAGCAGGCCGTCGGTGCCCGCATCGTCTCCCACGTCATCGAGCTCGGCGGCGTCCGGGCGCCCGCCGGCGTGGTGCCCGAGCCCGAGGACGTGGCCCGCCTCGACGACGACCCGGTGCGCTGCCTCGACGCCGACACCAGCAAGCAGATGGTCGCGGCCATCGACCAGGCCCACCAGGACGGCGACACGCTCGGCGGGGTCGTCGAGGTCGTCGTCCACGGCCTCCCGCCGGGGCTCGGCTCGCACGTGCACTGGGACCGCCGGCTCGACGCCAGGCTCGCGGGCGCGCTCATGGGCATCCAGGCGATCAAGGGCGTCGAGGTCGGGGACGGCTTCGAGCTCGCCGCCACCCCGGGGTCCCTGGCCCACGACGAGATCGTCCGCGGTGACGACGGGCTGCGGCGGGTCAGCGGCCGCTCCGGCGGCACCGAGGGTGGGATGAGCACCGGCGAGGTGCTCCGGGTGCGGGCGGCGATGAAGCCGATCGCCACCGTCCCGCGGGCGCTGCGCACCGTCGACGTCGCCACCGGCGAGGACGCCGTGGCCCACCACCAGCGCTCCGACGTGTGCGCGGTCCCCGCCGCCGGCATCGTCGCCGAGGCCATGGTCGCGCTGGTGCTCGCCGACGCCGTCGTCGAGAAGTTCGGCGGCGACTCCGTGCGCGAGACCCGGCGCAACGCCGAGAGCTACCTCGACACGCTGAGGTTCCGGTGAGCGGACCCACCCGTCCCCGGGCCGTGCTGGTGGGTCCGATGGGGGCCGGCAAGACGACGGTCGCCGAGCTCCTGGCCACCGCCTGGGGGACCACCGCACGCGACACCGACCGCGACGTCGAGGCCGCCGAGGGCCGGACGATCTCCGACATCTTCGTCGACTCCGGCGAGGAGGCGTTCCGCACGCTCGAACGGGCCGCGGTCGCCGAGGCGCTCGCCACCCACGACGGGGTGCTGGCGCTGGGCGGCGGCGCGGTGCTCGACCCGGGCACCCGCGAGCTGCTCGCCGGCCACCGGGTCGTGTTCTTGCGGGTCGGGCTCTCCGACGCCGTCAAGCGGGTCGGGCTCGGCACCGCACGCCCCCTGCTGCTGGGCAACGTCCGCGGCCGGATCAAGGCCCTGCTCGACGAGCGCACCCCGATCTACGAGGCGGTCGCCACGGTCGTCGTGGACACCGACGGCCGCAGCCCCCAGGATGTCGCCGAGGACGTCCTGGCCGCCCTGGCCGACGTCGCGCCCGAGGGGGAGGCATGAGGGACACCGTGGTGCGGGTGACCGGCCCGGCGCCGTACGACGTCCTGATCGGCCACGACCTCGCCGAGCGGCTCCCGCAGCTGCTGGGTGTGAACGTCCAGCGCGTCGCCGTGGTGTTCGCCGACGCCCTCACCGAGCTGGTCCGCCCGGTGCTCGACTCGCTGGCGGCGGCGTACGACGTGATGGTGCTGCCGATCCCCGACGGGGAGCGCGCCAAGCTCGCCGCGGTCGCGGTCTCCTGCTGGGAGGCCCTCGGCGAGGCCGGCTTCACCCGCTCCGACGCGATCGTGACGTTCGGCGGTGGGGCCACCACCGACCTCGGCGGGTTCGTGGCCGCGACCTGGCTGCGCGGCGTCCGGGTCGTGCACGTGCCCACCACGCTGCTCGGCATGGTGGACGCGGCGGTCGGCGGCAAGACCGGCATCAACACCCGCAGCGGCAAGAACCTCGTCGGCTCCTTCCACGAGCCCGCCGGGGTGCTCTGCGACCTCTCGACGCTGCGGTCGCTGCCGCGCGCCGAGCTGCTCGCCGGGCTCGGCGAGGTCGTCAAGTGCGGGTTCATCGCCGACCCCGCGATCCTGGACCTCGTCGAGAGCACCGCACCCAGCCGCCTCGACGCCGACTCCCCGGTGCTGCGCGAGCTCGTCGAGCGGGCGGTCCGGGTCAAGGCGGCGGTGGTCTCCGCCGACCTCAAGGAGACCGGCGGCAGCGCCGGCGACCCCGGCCGCGAGATCCTCAACTACGGCCACACGATGGCGCACGCCATCGAGCGCACCGAGGACTACCGGATCCGCCACGGCGAGGCCGTCGCGATCGGCTGCGTCTACGTCGCCGAGCTGGCGAGCCGTGCCGGCACCCTCGACCCCGAGATCGTCGCCCGGCACCGACGGGTCTTCGCGCACGTCGGGCTGCCGACGACGTACTCCCAGGCCTCGTTCGACGACCTGCACGACGCGATGCGCGTCGACAAGAAGGCGCGCGGCTCCCAGCTGCGGTTCATCGTGCTCTCCGACCTCGCCGTCCCGAGCGTGCTCGCGGGTCCCTCCGTCGTCGACCTGCGCGACGCGTACGCCGCAATCGGGGGGCCGGCGTGACCGGTCGGCGGGTGCTGGTCCTCAACGGCCCCAACCTGGGGCGGCTCGGGCGGCGCCAGCCCGAGATCTACGGCACCACCACCCACGCCGAGCTCGCGCACCGGTGCGTGGAGTGGGGGCGCGGCCTCGGCCTGGACGTGGAGGTCCGGCAGACCAACCACGAGGGCGTGCTGCTCGACTGGCTGAACGCGGCCGCCGACGACGGTGACGCGGTGGTGCTCAACGCCGCGGCGTGGACGCACTACTCCTACGCGGTCCTGGACGCCTGCGCGCAGCTGACGGCCCCGCTCGTGGAGGTGCACATCTCCGACCCCCACCAGCGGCCCGAGGAGTTCCGACACCACTCCGTGGTGACGCCGTACGCGCTCGAGGTGATCGCCGGCCACGGCATCGACGGCTACCGGATGGCCCTCGAGGTCATCGCCCGGGGCTCATCTCCCGTCGAGTGACGCGAACTGGTCGCTCCGCCGCCCGGATTTCAGCCACTTCACGTCACTCGACGGAAGACGCGCGGCCGTGGAACCGGTCCGGGCATGCGCCCGTCCGACCCCTCATGAACACGAACGTGACGGTGAGCGTGCGCAGCCTGCTGCTGGCCGCGCTGGTGGCGATGGCGCTGATGGTGGCCTACCTGCTGGGGAGCGCGGGCGGTGGCACCCCGGCGGCCCAGGCCGCCGACGACCAGGCGTCGGCGCCGGCAGAGCAGCGCCGGGTCCTGACGATGACCGGCACCGGCGAGGCCGGCGCGGTCCCCGACCAGCTCTCGTTCGCGCTCGGGGTCAGCCTCACGCGGGTCGACCTGGACGACGCGCTGGGCGCCGCGAACGCGACGATGAGCCGGGTGCTGGCCAGCCTGACGAAGTACGGCGTCGACAAGGCCGACGTCCAGACGACCGGGCTGTCGATGACGCCGGTGTACCAGTACCACGACTACAGCCCGCCCACGATCACCGGCTACCGGGTCTCGGAGCGGGCCTCGGTGCTCGTGAAGAAGCTCGGCGAGGGCGGCAAGGCCGTCTCGGCCGCGGTGGCCGCAGGCGGCAACGACGTGCGCGTCAGCAACATCCGCCTGCTGGTCGGCGACGACGACGCGGTGATGGCGAAGGCCCGCGACGCCGCCGTCGCGGAGGCCACCGCCAAGGCGAAGCAGTACGCCGAGGCCTCGGGCCAGACGCTCGGCGACGTGGTGACGCTGCGTGAGGTGCGCACCCGCCCGCTGCCGGCGCCGGAGCTGTCGGCCGGCTACCTCGTCCAGGACCGGGCCGCGGTCGGCCTGAAGGCCATGCCGATCCGCGCCGGCCGTGACAAGGGCTCCGTGACCGTGCAGGTGGTCTGGGAGCTCGACTGACCAGTGCCGGTCGATTCCTGCGCGGCGGGGACGAGCCGATAGACTCGTGCGCTGTTGCCCGGTCGGCCCCGCCGTCCGGGAGGCACCCGGACCCGACGTACCCAGAAGGCTGACACGCGCGCATGGCAACGACGAACGACCTCAAGAACGGCATGGTTCTCAACATCGACGGCCAGCTCTGGTCCGTGGTGGAGTTCCAGCACGTCAAGCCGGGCAAGGGCCCTGCCTTCGTGCGCACCAAGCTGAAGAACGTCGAGTCCAACAAGACCGTCGACAAGACCTTCAACGCCGGCACCAAGGTCGAGACGGCGACCGTCGACCGCCGCACGATGCAGTACCTCTACAACGACGGCAGCTCCTACGTCTTCATGGACGTCCAGAGCTACGAGCAGCTCGAGGTGGCCCCCGAGATCGTCGGCACCGCGAAGAACTTCCTCCTGGAGAACCAGGACGTCATCATCGCCACCAACGAGGGCCGGGTGCTGTTCATCGAGCTGCCCGCCTCCGTCGAGCTGCAGATCACGTTCACCGAGCCCGGCCTCGCCGGCGACAGCGCGACCGGTCGCACCAAGCCGGCGACCCTCGAGACCGGCCACGAGATCCAGGTGCCGCTGTTCATCAACCAGGGCGAGAAGGTCAAGGTCGACACCCGCGACTCCTCCTACCTCGGCCGCGTGAAGGGCTGAGATGTCAGCCCGGTCCAAGGCCCGCAAGCGCGCACTGGACATCCTCTACGCCTCCGAGATGCGCTCGGAGAACCCCGTCGAGGCACTCGAGCGCGCGATCGCGGACGGCGAGGGGCCGACCAACGACTACACCGCCACGCTCGTGCGGGGCGTGGTCGAGCACCAGGCCCGGATCGACGAGGTGCTCTCGTCGTACTCCGAGGGCTGGGCACTGAGCCGGATGCCGGCGGTCGACCGCAACGTCCTGCGCCTGGGCGTCTGGGAGCTGCTGTACGCCGACGACGTGCCCGACGCCGTGGCCGTCACCGAGGCGATGGCGCTGGTCACCGACCTCTCCACCGACGAGTCGCCGCAGTTCGTCAACGGCGTCCTGGGCAGCATCGTGCGCAACCGGGAGTCCATCGCCTGATCGTGCTCGCTCGGCCATAGTGGGCGCATGGACGCTCACTCCGCGCATCAGCACGAGGTCGACCTGGTCGTCATCGGCACCGGGCCGGGCGGCGAGGCCGTCGCCTCCGGCGCCGCGCGGGCCGGACTGCGCGTGGTCGCGGTCGACAAGCACCTGGTGGGCGGCGAGTGCCCCTACTACGGCTGCATCCCGACGAAGATGATGGTGCGCGGCAGCGACCTGGTCGCGGAGGTACGCCGCGCCGCGGCGGTGGCCGGCGAGGCGACGATCGCGCCGGCGTGGTCGGTGGTCGCCCGGCGCATCGACGAGGAGGCCACCACCGGGTGGGACGACGCGATCGCCGTGGACCGGCTCCGCGACGCCGGCGCGATCCTCCACCACGGCGTGGGTCGCCTCGACGGGCCGGGCCGGGTGCGCGTCGAGGAGCCGGACGGCACCACGACGACGTACGCCGCGACCCGCGGGGTGCTGCTCAACCCCGGCACCCGTCCGGCCGTGCCGCCGGTCGAGGGGCTGGCGGGCACGCCGTACTGGACGAACCGCGACGCCGTCCGGGTCACCGAGCTGCCCGGGTCGCTCGTCGTGCTCGGCGGTGGCCCGATCGGGTGCGAGCTCACCCAGGTGTTCTCCCGGTTCGGGGTCCGGGTGACGCTCGTGCAGCATGGCCCCCGGCTGCTGCCGGCCGACGAGCCGGAGGCCGCGGCCCTGGTCGCGCAGGTCTTCGCCGACGAGGGCATCCGGGTGCTCACCGGCGCCGAGGCCGAGCACGTCGCCCACGCGGACGGCACGTTCGCGATCCGGCTGTCGACCGGCGAGACCCTCACCGCGGACAGGCTCCTGGTCGCCGCCGGTCGCACCCCGAACCTCGACGACGTCGGGCTGGAGACCGTCGGGCTGGACCCGGCGGCGCGGACGCTCGAGGTCGACGAGCACCTGCGGGCGGGGGAGCGACTCTGGGCGATCGGCGACGTGACCGGCCGGGGCGCGTTCACGCACGTGTCGATGTACCAGTCCGCGGTGGCGCTGCGCGACATCCTTGGCGAGCCCGGCGCCCCGGCGCGCTACCACGCGGTGCCGCACACGACGTTCACCGACCCGGAGGTGGGCGGGGTCGGGCTCACCGAGCAGCGGGCCCTCGACGCCGGTCTGCGGGTGCGCACCGGGAGCACGGCGCTGGAGACCTCGTCGCGGGGTTTCACCCACGGAGCCGGTGGGCACGGCTTGATCAAGGTCGTCGAGGACGCGGATCGGGGAGTCCTGGTCGGAGCCACCGCGGTGGGTCCGGCGGGCGGGGAGATCCTCGGCTTCCTGGCCGTCGCGGTCCACGCGGAGGTCCCCGTCGACACGCTGAGGAACATGATGTACGCCTATCCCACCTTCCACCGGGCCATCGAGTCCGCCCTCGCCGATCTGCCATGACCATGGCGGGAGGGAGCACCGCGCGTCGGGCCGAGGGAGCGGCTCGCGACGCGCACAACAGCACCTGGATGGACCGCGCCGCGCGCGCCGGCCTGGTCGCGTACGCCGTCGTCTACCTGATGATCGGCTGGCTGGCCATCCAGCTGGCCTTCGGCGACCGGGAGGGCAAGCCCTCCAGCTCCGGCGCCATGCACGAGCTAGCCCAGCAGCCGTTTGGCGACGTCCTCATCTGGGTCGTCTCGCTCGGGATGTTCCTGCTCGTGCTCTGGAAGCTCCTCGACGCGGCCTTCGGGCACCGCGAGGAGCAGGACACCAGCAAGCGCACCCGTGCCCGGGTGACGTCGGCCGCCAAGGCCGTCATCTACGCCGCCATCGGCCTCTCGGGGCTGCGCGTCGCCACCCACTCCGGCTCCTCCGGCAAGGGCGGCAAGACCTGGACCGCGTCGCTGATGGACGTCACCGGCGGGCAGCTGCTCGTGGCGCTGGTCGGCCTCGCGGTCATGGCGTACGGCGGCTACCAGGTCTACAAGGCCTGGACCGGCGACTTCGCCGACAAGCTGGACGCGGAGGGCCGCAGCGGCAGCACCGGTACGGCGTACCTCGCGTTCGGCCGGGCCGGCTACACCGCCCGCGGCGTGGCGTTCCTCATCGTCGGCGGCCTGATCGTCTACGGCGCGGCGACGCACGACGCGTCCAAGTCCGGTGGCCTCGACCAGGCGCTCTTCAAGGTGCTCGACCAGCCGTTCGGGCCGGTCCTGCTCTGCCTGCTGGGCGCCGGCCTGGCCTGCTACGGCCTGTTCACCCTCGCTCGAGCTCGGCACCTCGGGAAGTAGCCGGCGCCCGTGACGTCGGTCGACTCCGTCGACGTGGTCGTCCTCGGCCTCGGGGCCGGGGGCGAGCACGCCGCCCGCAAGCTGGCCGAGGCCGGGCTGGCGGTGGTGGGCGTGGAGCGCGACCTGGTCGGCGGGGAGTGCCCGTTCTGGGGCTGCACGCCCTCGAAGCTGCTGATCCGCACCGCGAAGCAGGGCCGGCCCTGGCCGCGGGCGGCCGAGCGGATCCGCGACGCCAACCACGACTGGACCGACGCCCAGCACGCCGACCCGCTGCGGGAGGCCGGGGTGCGCGTCGTGCGCGGCCACGGACGGCTCTCCGGCCCCGGCCGGGTCGTGGTGGCCACCGGCGAGGGCGTCGAGGCCTACGAGGCCCGCCGGGGCGTGGTGCTCAACAGCGGCACGCGACCGGCCGTCCCCGACATCCCCGGCCTCGCGGGGACGCCGTACTGGACCAACCGCGACGTGATGCGGCAGCAGGAGGCGCCGGAGTCGCTGGTGATCGTCGGCGCGGGACCGATCGGTGCCGAGCTCGGTCAGGCGTTCGCCCGGTTCGGGACCGGCGTCACGATGCTCGAGGTCGCGGACCGGATGCTCGCGGCCGAGGAGCCCGAGGCGTGCGAGGTCGTCGCCGCGGCGCTGCGCGCCGAGGGCGTCACGATCCGCACGGGCGTCGACCTCGCGCGCGTGCGCCACGACGCGTCGGGGTTCGCCGTCGAGGTCGACGGCGAGACCGTCCGGGCCCAGCGCCTGCTGGTCGCGACCGGGCGGGCCATGAACCTCGCCGACGTCGGCCTCGAGAGCGTCGGACTGGACCCGGCGGCCGACCGGATCGACACCGACGAGCGGATGCGGGCCGCCGACCGGCTGTGGGCGGTCGGCGACATCACCGGCCGGGGCGCCTACACGCACCTCTCGCTCTACCAGGCCCAGGTGGCGGTACGCGACCTGCTGGGCGAGGACGGCCCGTGGGCCGACTACCGCGCGGTCACCCGGGTGACGTTCACCGACCCCGAGGTCGGATCGGTCGGGATGACCGAGCAGCAGGCGCGCGCCGCCGGGCTGCGGGTCGCGACCGGGCACGCCGACGTCGCGCACTCGAGCCGCGGCTGGATCCACGAGGCCCGGGGGGTCGTCAAGGTCGTCGCGGACGCCGACCGGCAGGTGTTGGTCGGGGGCACCGTGGTCGCGCCGTACGGCGGGGAGGTGCTCGGCCTGCTCGCCGCGGCCGTCCACGCCGAGATCCCGGTGCCGACGCTGCGGGGCATGCACTTCGCCTATCCGACCTTCCACCGGGCGATCGCGGCCGCGCTCGCCGGCCTCTGACCGGCCCACCCAGAGCCCACCCAGAGCCCGCGCCGAGCCCACGCCGAGCCCACGCTGAGCCCACGCTGAGCCCACGCCCGGCCCACGCCGGTCCACACCGGGCGAGCGGTGAGTGTGACGCGGGCGGATTCGGGGAAGAACGCCCTCAGCACCACCGTGTCTCTCGAGGAGGACATCGATGTCGCAGGAAGCATGGAGCTCGGCCGGCTCGCGGCACGCCCACGACTCCGATCCGCTCACGCGGCCCCTCGCCGCGATGCCGACCACCCCGCCGCCGGCACACCGACCACCCCTGGGGCCACCGCCGTCGAGCCCACCGTCCGGCCCGCCGTCGGGACCCCCGTCGGCGGTGCTGGTCAACCCGCCGGCGCCCGCGCCGACCGGCCCGCCACCGGCCGCACCGCCGGTCACTGGCCGGATCACTGCGCCGGTCACTGCGCCGGTCACTGCGCCGGTCGAGCTGGTGCCCGAGTCGGAGCCGGCGGCCGGCGGCGAGGGCGAGATCCGCCGCTTCATGACCGCGACCGACTTCTTGGACCGGCGAGACGGCGCGCACGAGCACGGCCCGGCCACCTGGGGCTGGCGCGGTGCCGTGCGCCGGTGGAGCGGCGGGCTGATCTCGCCACGGATGGGTGCGGCGGAGCTCGCCCACGAGCACGCCCGCCGCGCGATCCAGCGCGACTTCGACGGTCCGCGCACGATCGCGTTCATCAACCCCAAGGGCGGGGCCGCCAAGACCACGGGGGTGCTCGCGGCGGGCTACACCTTCGGCACGGTGCGCGGCGGGGGCGTCGTCGCGTGGGACAACAACGAGACCCGCGGCACCCTCGGCATCCGCGGCACGCGCAGCACCCACCGCAACACCACCCGCGAGCTGCTGGAGGACCTCGAGCGGTTCACCGACGTCTACCAGTCCCGGATCGGCGACCTCGGCGCGTTCGTGCGCTCGCAGGGCGACGCGCACTTCGACGTGCTGGCCTCCGACGAGCGCCCCGACGTGACCGGCACGATCCGGGCCCAGGACTTCGACGCCGTCCACAAGCTGCTCGAGCGGTTCTACCGGATCATCCTCATCGACACCGGCAACAACATGCGTGCCGAGAACTGGCTGGCGGCCGCCGGCGCGGCCGACCTGCTGGTGGTCACCAGCACGGTGCGTGAGGACACCGGCTACAGCGGGCTGTGGATGCTCGACGCGCTGCAGGACGCGGGCTACCAGAACCTGAAGTACAAGACGGTCACCGTGCTGTCCGACCCGTCGGCCACCGTCGACACCAAGCTGGCCGCCGACCTGGTCGACGTCTACCAGCAGCGCACCCGTGAGGTCTACCGCGTGCCCTACGACCCGGCCCTGGTCGCCGGCTCGGTCGTACCCTACGCGCGCCTGTCCGAGCACACCCGCAAGCAGTGGCTCGAGGCATGCGCGGGGATGGCCGCCGCTCTCTGACGGGTCGTGTCACCGGCGCGTGATCGCTTGCGTCCGCGGTCGAGCGTTGGTGACGGTCAGCCGCTTCCAGCATCAGGGGCCAACCCGGCAGACGGGCGGCCACGCGCCAGCGGCCACCGGCCTCGGGCAGTCGGGGGCGTCCGGTGACGCTGGGATGGGGCGCTGCCGTCGCCTCGGCGGTTGCTTCAGGCTGCTGCGCGCGCGGCCAGGAACGCGGTCACCGACCGGCGGATCCCGACGGGATCCATACCGTGTGCGGCTGCGTGGTCCTCGGGTGTTCCGTACCGACGTAGCTCGTGACGACCGACCCCGAGGGCCAGCTGCCGGTGGGGAAGGTCCCGCAGCGCCGCGGCGACGAGATGGCTGGACGTGCCGCAAAGGTAGGGCTCGACCAGCACGACGTCCGGGCGGTCGAGCACCTCGCGCAGACCATGGGCGTCGAACGGCCGCACCGTGTTGGCGTAGAGCACAGAGACGTCGAGGTCGGCGACGGCGGCAAGGACCGGGTCGAGCATCGGCCCGACCGCCACGACGGTCGCCGCCGACCCCCGCCGTACGACGTGGAATCGACCTGGGGTGACGGGGTAGGCGAGGGAGTTCTGGGCGGCATGCACCCGGATGTAGTCGCGGCCGGAACCGGCGACGGCTTGCCGCAGGACCGCCTCCACCTCGTCGGCGTGACCGGGGACGTGGATCCGGAAACCGGGGACGGTGTCGACCAGGGCGACGTCCCCGGGAGCCTGATGGGTGCGGCCGCCGGCGGAGATGTCGAACGAGGCGCCGGAGGAGACGAGAACCCCTCCTACGTCCTGGTGGCCGAAGCCGAGCTTGATCTGCTCGAACGCCCGCTCGATGAGGAACGAGGCGAAGGTGTGGACGATGGGGCGCATCCCGGTCAGTGCGAGCCCGGCGCCGACGCTGACGAGCAACTGCTCACGGATGCCGACGTTGATGATGCGCTCGGGGTGCCGGCGTGCCGCATCGCCGAAGAACTGCCCCGAGATCTCCGCGTAGACCAGCGCGGCGGACAGATCGTCCTCGACCAGCGACACGGCGGTGTCCGCGAAGACGCGACGGGGGTCGGTCACGACCACTTCTCCTCTACTGCCGCGACCACGACGGTCGGACGGTTGGTGCGGTGCGACAGCGCGGTCTCGAGCTGGTCGTGGTCACGTCCGTCAACGGACGCGACCTCCCAACCCTCGGTGGCAAAGCGGGCTGCGATCCGGTCCGGCACCCGGTACGAGGTGGAGGCGTTGTCGATGACCACCACGGTGAGGTTGTCGAGGCCGAACGCGGCCGCGACCTCGATAGCCTCGTGGTTGCTGCCCTCGTCGAGCTCGGCGTCGCCGACGAGGACGACGACCCGGGCATCCAGACCCTGGGCGCGGAGACCGATGGCGGAGCCGACGGCCATCGGGAGACCGTGCCCCAGGGATCCGCTGGAGATCTCTACGCCGGGGACGAGGGTCCGGTCGGGGTGGAAGCCCAACGCGGAGTCGAAGGACGCCCAGGTGTCGAGCCAGTCGACAGGGAAGAAGCCGTGGGCGACGAGGATGGCGTAGTAGGCCATCGGGCCGTGCCCCTTGGACAGGTAGAAGCGGTCGCGACCGGGATCCTGTGCGGTCTGGGGGGAGACGCGCAGGACGCGGTTGTAGAGCACCCAGAGGACGTCGAGGGTGGAGGTCGCGGCATTGCTGTGCTTCTCGTCGCCGGTCATCCGGGAGAGCAGGGCAGGAAGGTCGGCGTACCCGAACGCAGTGCGCGCGTCCGTCCTGGTCGTGATCGTCGTCATGCCGTCACCATGCAAGTTCAAGTGAGGTTGAGGTCAAGCGGTAGGGTGAGAACATGACCGACCTCACGATCGGGCAGCTTGCCGAACGTGCCGGCGTCGCCCCCTCAGCATTGCGCTTCTATGAGTCCGAGGGCCTGATCGAGTCGCTCCGCACGGCGGGCAACCAGCGCCGATATCCCCGGGCCACGCTGCGCCGAGTGGCCTTCATCCGGTCGGCGCAACGCGTCGGCCTCAGCCTGGAGGAGATCCACGATGCGTTGCGCAGGCTGCCTGCGGGGCGCACGCCGAGCAAGGCCGACTGGGCGAGCCTCTCGCGGTCATGGCGGCCGCGGCTCGACGAGCAGATCGAGCGGCTCCAGCGGCTGCGCGACACCTTGGACTCGTGTATCGGCTGTGGATGCCTCAGCCTGCGGAGCTGCGCTCTCCACAATCCCGGCGACGTGCTGGCCGAGCGGGGACCTGGTGCGGTGAACCTCGAGCCGCAGCCGCGGTAGACCTACCTCACCCGGCAACCGGGCCGGCCTCGGAGGCCAGTGATGTCTCCGTCAGCGCGTTAGGTTCGCACCATGCGCGCAGTCGTCTATCACCAGACCGGTCCGTCCTCGGTGCTCCAGCTGGTCGAGCGGGACCTGCCCGAGCCCGGCGCCGGTGAGGTGCGGGTGCGACTGGTGCGGTCGGGGGTCAACCCGACCGACTGGAAGTTCCGCGCGGGCATGATGGCGGGGTACGACGAGGTCGTGCCCGGCCAGGACGGTGCGGGGGTCGTCGACGCGGTGAGTCCGGGGGTGTCGGGGCTCGCGGTCGGGGACCGGGTGTGGCTGGTGCTCGCCCAGCACGGCCGCGCCTACGGCACGGCGGCCGAGTACACCGTGCAACCAGCAGCCCGGGTGGTGCCGCTACCCGCGGAGGCGTCGTACGACCTCGGCGCGAGCCTGGGGGTGCCGGCGGTGACGGCCCACCGGGCCCTCACCGCGGCCGAGGGCGGGCCGCAGCGCCTG
>NZ_DASWVI010000357.1:0-6695 GCF_036401255.1 Nocardioides sp.
GGTGCTCGGCACGGCCGAGCGGGACGCCCTCGCCGGCGGGTTCGAGACCGGCGCCCCGGCCGTACCGTGACGGCCATGGTGCCCGTGGTCTTCGGCGTGCTCGGCCTGCTGATCGGGTCGTTCCTCAACGTCGTCATCCACCGGGTCCCCGCGGGCCTCTCGCTGGTCTCGCCGGGCTCGGCGTGCTCGGCCTGCGCGCACCCGGTGCGGGCCCGCGACAACGTGCCGGTGCTGTCCTGGCTCGTGCTCCGCGGCCGGTGCCGCGACTGCCACGCCCCGATCGCGGTCCGCTACCCGCTCGTCGAGGCGGTCACCGCCGCCCTGTTCGCGACGCTGGGCTGGCGCTTCGGCTCCACGCCGTACGCCGCCGCCGCGCTCGTGGTCGCGGCCGCCGGGGTGGCGCTGTTCATGATCGACCTCGACCATCGCCGGCTGCCGTTCGAGATCACCGCGGCGATGGCCGTCGGCACTGTGATCGCGCTCGGCGTCGACACCGTCCGGCACGGCGCCGACCCGGTCGTCCCGGCGCTGCTGGCCGCCGCCCTCTGGCTCGCCGTGTACGGCGGCATCTGGCTGGCCACCGCCGGGCGGGGGATGGGCCTGGGCGACGTCGCGCTCGCCCCGGTGCTGGGCCTGGCGCTGGGCTGGCTGGGCTGGGGACCGGCGCTGATCGGTCTCGGCGCGGGGTTCGTGATCGGCGCGGTGGTCGGGGTGGGGCTGCTGCTCTCCGGGCGCGCCCAGCGGGGCGCGAAGGTCCCGCACGGGCCGTTCCTGCTCAGTGGCGCCGCGCTCGGCATGCTGGCCGGCGAGCCCCTGGCCGCGGCGTACCTGCGCCTCGTCGGCCTCAGCTGACGCCCGCCTCGGCAGAGCCGCAGCAACACAGCAGGATCCCGTCTGCACCGGCCTCAAGTGGGGCCGCCGCGCCACCGATGACCATTCCAACTACGGGGGGTCCAGACAGGGGGGTCGAACCCGGTCCAGGGCGGACCGGTGCGGTCGGGCGCGAAATTGCAGTTTTGTTCTAGTTGCGGAAGGACCGACCACTACCATGACGGGCAACGGCGCGGTGCTCGGTGAGCCGCTCGTACTACTCGCCTCGGGGTCCGATGGTCTCGTGGGCAAGGCGCCGCCCGGGGGAAAGATGCACGAGATCGACCAGGGTCAGTTGCTGGCGAGCATCGCCGCGACCTCCCACGACTGCATCCTCTCGCTCGACGCTGCCGCCACGATCCTGTGGGCGAGCCCCGCGACCGAGCAGGTCCTCGGCTGGCGCCCC
The DNA here is from genome assembly GCF_036401255.1 of Nocardioides sp. Lineage (GTDB taxonomy): Bacteria > Actinomycetota > Actinomycetes > Propionibacteriales > Nocardioidaceae > Nocardioides. Next base: position 1,277 of record NZ_DASWVI010000357.1, read on the forward strand.
GCCGACCTCGCCGGCTGCGAGCTGGACGTGCTGTTCCCCCGCGACGGCAGCGAGCTGCGCGACGCCACGGTCGCCCGGCTGCTCGCCGGCGAGCGTGTCGAGCCGTTCGTCGACGCGGGCGTACGCCGGGACGGCTCGACGTTCAAGGCCCAGATCACCCTGGGCCCGGTGCACGGCCGCGTGGACGAGATCACCGGCGTGATCGTGATCCTGCGCGACGTGACCGCCCAACTGCACGAGCAGCGCGAGCTCGCGCAGGCGCTGGAGATGCAGCGGGCCCACTTCGACCAGGCCACGACCCCGCAGGCGATCCTCGACCTGCGCGGCCGCCTGGAGTCGGTCAACCCGGCCTGGTGCGAGCTGTTCGGCCACGGCGAGGCGTGGTTCGCCGACAGCGACCTCATCGACCTGGTCCACCCGCTGGAGACCGACGCCGTCGCGGCGCGGCTGGCGCGGCTGCGCGCGGGGGAGATCAACTCGATCAGCCACCGGGGCCGGTTCCGCGACGCCGCCGGCCGCGACCTGCGGCTGATCCTCGACGCCGCGCTCCTGCGGGAGCCGGGCGGGCGCCCCTACGCCATCGCGCTGTGGGTCGGCGACCCGGACGGCGAGCTCGACGGGGTCGTCGACGTCGTGGACCCGGTCGAGCCGGTGGGCACCGCCGCGGCCGGCGTACTCGAGGAGGCGCGCGAGCGCCGGGCCGAGGCGCTGTCGCGGCGGGCGTGGGAGACCGCGGTGGTGATGGACCGCGCGATGCGCATCACCTACGTGTCCGGCGCGCTGGCGCGGCTGCTGCGCTACCGGCCCGACGACCTGCTCAACAGCCGGGGCCGCGAGTACGTCCACCCCTCCGACACCGTGACGGTGACCGGGATGCTCGGCCGGCTGCTGGCCGAGCCGCGCACCGCAGAGCACGCGGTGGTGCGGGTGCTCGACGGCGACGAGCGGTGGCGCTGGGTGGAGGTCACCGCGACCAACTGCCTCGACGACCCCGACATCGGCGGCATCGTGGCCAACCTGCGCGACGTGACCGAGCGGGTCCGCACCGAGGAGGCGCTGCGGCTCTCCGAGGCGCTGCACCGGGCGATGGTCGAGACCGCCCAGGAGGGCATCATGGCGACCTCGCCGGAGGGCCGGGTGATGTTCGCCAACGAGACCGCGGCGGTGATCGTGGGCCGCGTGGTCGACGACATGTACGGCGAGGACCCGCGGCAGCTGTTCGGCCTGCCCGAGGCCCGCGAGGACGACGACGCCACCGCCCACGAGGTCGTGCACGTGCGACCCGACGGCAGCGAGCGGATCCTCGAGGTCTCGCTGCGCCCCCTCAACAGCCGCGACGGCCGCCTCGGGTCGCTGGTGTCGATCTACGACGTGACCGACGCCCGGCTCGCCGAGCGGGCCCTGCGCCGCCGGGCGCTGCACGATCCGCTCACGTCGCTGCCCAACCGCTATCTGTTCTTGGACCGGCTCGAGACCGCGGCCGCCCGCCAGCGGCGGTTCGACGGCCACGGCACCGCGGTGATGTTCCTCGACCTCGACGGGTTCAAGCAGGTCAACGACGGGTTCGGCCACGAGGAGGGCGACGCCGTGCTCCGCGAGGTGGCCGGGCGGCTGCTGGCCTCGGTGCGCGGCACCGACACGGTCGGACGCCTCGGCGGCGACGAGTTCGCGATCATCTGCGAGGACACCGGCCGCGAGGAGGCCCTCGTCGTCGCGCACCGCATCCTCGACGCGTTCCGCGAGCCGATCGCGATCGCCGACCACGAGCACCCGATCGGGCTGAGCATCGGGGTCGCCCTGGCGCCGCCGTACGACTTCGACGAGCTCGTACGCCGCGCCGACGAGGCGATGTACCGCGCCAAGCACATCGGCGGCGGCCGGGTGGCCGTGGCCGGCCAGGACGGGCCGGACGAGCCCGACGAGCCCGACGAGTAGGCCGGGCTAGCCGGCGGTCGAGCCGTCGGCGGCGAACCGGTCGGCGGTGTGCAGGTCCGCGATCGGGCCGTGCGCGGCGCAGTCGGCCGTGTGGTCGCCGTACTCCAGCGCCAGCCGGCCGGCCTCGTGCAGGCGGGTGCGCAGCTCGGTGGAGACCTGCTGGCTGAGCAGCGGCCGGGTGACCCGGCCGAGCTCCGCGTGCACCCCGACCTGGGTGCCGGCGGTGGCGAGGCGGGCGAGCACCGCCCCGACGACGTGCTCGTAGCGCGTCGGGTCGAGCCGGCCGTCGGAGCCGGTGACCTTGCGCAGCGTCTCGTAGGCGTCGAGCTCGACGAGCCGGCCGCCGCCGAGGGCGGCGGCGTGCAGTGGGCCGAGCGTGCGGGCGAACTCCTCGCGGCGGGCGGGGGTGGTCAGCACCAGCCAGGCCTGGCCGGCCTCGAGGCCGCCGCGCAGGCAGCAGGCCGTGGACACCGCGGTCGTGTCGGGCCGGGTCCGGCGCGGTCCGCGCCGCTGGGCCGCGAGGGCGAGCTCCTCGTGCTCGGGCAGGACCGGGGCGGGCCGCATCAGCCGGGTGACCCGCGCGGGTGGCTTGGTGTCCGAGACGTGGCCCATCGGCACCGCCGGGCTCCACCAGAAGCCCTGGGCCCGGCCGCAGCCGAGGGCGCGGAGCAGGTCGCGCTGCGCGGCGGTCTCAATGCCCTCGGCGATGGTCTCGAGGCCGAGGCCGCGGGCGAGCCGCACGATCGCCTCGGTGATCGCGAGGTCCTCGGGCCGGTCGACGACGTTGCGGACGAACGAGCGGTCGACCTTCACCCCGGTGACCGGCAGCTCGCGCAGGAAGCTGAGCGAGGAGTAGCCGGTGCCGAAGTCGTCGAGCGAGACCCCGGCGCCCAGGTCGCGCAGGCCGGCCAGCGAGGTGCGGGCGGCCTCCCGGTTCTGCAGGAGCGCGGTCTCGGTGATCTCCAGGACCAGTGCGCTGGGCGGCAGCCCGGAGCGGTCGAGGGCGGCCGCGACCGTGTCGATCAGGTCGGGGTCGTCGAGCGAGCGGGCCGAGAGGTTCACGGCGACGTGGGTGCCGGCGGGGAGGTCGCCGGACTCGAGGGCGGCCGCGGTGTCGCGGCAGGCCCGGTCGAGGACCCAGCGGTCCATCGCCGCGACGAACCCGTGGGTCTCGGCCAGCGGCACGAACGTGCTCGGCGGGACGTCGCCGCGGGTCGGGTGCTGCCAGCGCGAGAGCGCCTCGACCCCGACGAGCCGGTCGGTGGAGAGGTCGATGACCGGCTGGTAGTGCAGGTCGAGCGCGTCGGCGTCGAGCGCCGCCTGGAGGTCGGCGGCCAGCAGCCGCTGGTCGGCGGCGATCCGGGCGAGGGCGGGGTCGAAGACCTGGGTGCGGGCCCGGCCGCGGGCCTTGGCCTCGTACATCGCAGCGTCGGCGTGCTTGAGCAGCGTCTCGGCGTCGCACTCGAGCGGGGGCGCGACGGCGATGCCGATGCTGGTGCCCACGCGCAGGGTGCGGTGCTCGATCTGGAACGGCGCGCCGATGGCCTCGTTGACGAGCTCGGCCATCCGCCCGGCGGCGTCGACGCCGGTGTCGGGGCACACGAGCACGAACTCGTCGCCGCCGATCCGGGCGATGACGTCGATCGGGCGGGCCAGGGCCCGGAGCCGGGCGGCGACCTCGGTGAGCAGCCGGTCGCCGGCGAGGTGGCCGTGCACGTCGTTGGCGGAGCGGAACTGGTCGAGGTCGAGCAGCAGTACGGCGACGGGCTCGTCGCGGCGCCGGCCCTCCGCGAGCGCCTGGGTGAGCCGGTAGGTGAGGAACGACCGGTTGGGCAGCCCGGTGAGCGCGTCGTGCATGGTCTGGCGCACCAGCTCGGCCTCGAGCTCGAGCCGGTCGCTGATGTCGCGGGCGACGACCACCAGGCCGTCGAGGGTGCCGTCCTCGCCGCGCATCCCGCTGACGCTGATCGAGACCTGGGCCATCCGGCCGTCGCGCGTGCGCCGCAGCGTGTCGAGGCCCTGGATCGCCTTCCCGGCCTGGACCATCGCGCGGATCCGGCGCGGCTCGTCGGAGCCGGGCGGGTGGAGCACGGCCATGTCGGCGCCGACCATCTCGGCGGCTCGGTAGCCGTAGAGCCGCTCGGCGCCCTCGTTCCAGGTCGTGACCCGGCCGTCGACCGAGGTGGTGAACACCGCGTCGGCGACCGACTCGACGATCCCGGAGAGCCGGCTGACCGTGGCCTCGGCATCGCGCAGCGCGGCGCGCACCCGGGCGTGCTCGACGGTACGCCGCAGCCGGCGCAGCCAGTCGCCGGCGAGCTCGGCGCGGTGCAGCACGAGGTCGGCGAGGTCGTCGAGCGAGGCCGGCACCACGCCGTCGTCGTCGACGACCAGCACGATCGCGGCGGTGCCGGCGCGGCCGCGCACGGCGTGGGCGGTCTCGGCGGCGGCGACGTCGGGGGCGCCGACCTCGACGAGCACGCAGTCGAAGGTGGCGCTGGCGAGCGCCGCGAGCGCGGCGGGGAGGGTGAGTGCGTGGGTCGCGAGCAGCTGGTCCCCGGCGGCGTTGACGCAGGCGGCGACGCGGCTGCTCTCTGCCGCCTCCTCGGTCACGACCAGCACCGCGGGTGGGCAGAGCGACGGTGGCACCGCTCCGTTCAACACAGGACTCCCTCCGAGACCCACTTCGGCACCTCGGTGGCCCTCCCAAGCCATTTGCCCGAGGTCGACGATCAGTGTGGCCGTTGTGACGGATGGTTCGCACCAAAACGGACGAACTTGTCCAGACCGCTCGCAGAACGGTCGCCCGCGTCCTCTCTGCGGTGCACGTGCCAAGATCACCGCTCGTGGACACCGATGTGACCGATGTGATCGTGGTGGGGGCCGGGCTCGCGGGTCTGGCCGCCGCCGCCGAGGTCGCCGACGCGGGCCGCCGGGTGGTGCTGGTCGACCAGGAGCCCGAGCAGTCGCTGGGCGGCCAGGCGTTCTGGAGCCTCGGCGGGCTGTTCCTCGTCGACAGCCCCGAGCAGCGCCGGATGGGCATCAAGGACTCCCACGAGCTCGCGACGCAGGACTGGCTCGGCAGCGCGCAGTTCGACCGCGAGGAGGACCGGTGGCCGCGCGCGTGGGCCGAGGCGTACCTCGACTTCGCGGCCGGCGAGAAGCGCGCTTGGCTGCGGGCGATGGGCCACCGGCTGTTCCCGGTCGTCGGCTGGGCCGAGCGCGGCGACGGCCGCGCGGACGGCCACGGCAACTCGGTGCCGCGCTTCCACCTGACGTGGGGCACCGGCCCCGGCGTGGTCGAGCCGTTCGAGCGGCGGGTCCGCGAGCATGCCGCCGCGGGGCGGCTCCGCCTGGCGTTCCGCCACCGGGTCGACGGCCTGATCGTCACCGACGGCGTCTGCGTGGGCGTCGAGGGCCAGGTGCTGGAGCCCAGCTCGGTCGACCGCGGCGTCGCCAGCTCACGCGTCGAGGTGGCCGGCTT
>NZ_DASWVI010000358.1:0-33259 GCF_036401255.1 Nocardioides sp.
ACGCGGCGTCTCCTCAGTCCCGGTGGTCACGGCACCAGGGGCTGGAGGAACAGCCACTTCCACGACTCCTCTCCGAAGGCTTGGGGGGCCAACGTACCGGTCGGGGCCAGCACGGGGTCGATCTTCGCGCCCCAGTGCACCGTGCCGGTGTCGGGGTCGTACGACGCGACGGGCGCGCGGTAGGCCGCGCCGGTGCGCGGGAGGTTCTGCGCGCCGCGGGCGTTGCTCATCGCCGCCGGCTCGGTGCACCCGGCCTTGGTGTTCATCGGACGGTTGCTACCGTCCTGCGGCGGCCGCGTGTCGGTGCCCTCGTAGCCGCGGTGACAGACCGGGTTGTCGGTCATGATCAGGCCGAAGTGCGCGTCGTACAGCCCGGTGTCCGGGGACTTCGACACGACCGTGAAGCCGCCCTCGACGACGTAGGGGTAGATCACCAGCATCTGCTCGATGCCGGGCAGGTGCTGGACGACGACGTCCCCGGTCGTGACGACGTTGTTGAGCAGCTCGCCGAGGTCGACCTGGTTGTCCTGGATGAACGTGCGCAGCTCGGTCGCGGCCACCGACCCGTCGTCGATGACCTGCCGCAGCGCCGGGTCGGCGCCGGCCAGCGAGCCGCTGAACAGGCTGAGCTCCCGGGCGAACGTGCGCAGCGCGCTCGCCTTGTCGACCTGGCTGTTGAGCACGATGTTGCTGTCGCGGATCAGCGCGGTGGTCACGTCGAAGTTGTCGTTGGCCTCCTGGATGAACCCGTTGCCGGTGTCGATGATCCGCTGGAGGCTCTTGCCGGTGCCGGCGAACGCCTGCCCGAGCTCGTTCACGCTCGTCGAGAGCGCCTGCTTGTCGACCGACTCCACGGTGTCGGAGATGTCGGTGAGGAGCTTCTGGGTCGCGATCGGCGTGCGTGTGTCGTCCATCGCGATCTGCGAGTCCTCACCGAGGTACGGCGCGGAGTCGGCCTGCGGCTGGAGCTCGACGTACTGCTCGCCCACCGCGGACCGGTTGCCGACGACGGCGAGTGTGTCGGCCGGGATGTCGTTCCAGGAGTTGTCGATGTCGAGGTAGACGTCGACGCCGTCGTCGGTCAGCTGGAGCTTGCCGACCTGGCCGACCTGCACACCCCGGTAGGACACCTCTCCCCCGGCGAAGATGCCGCCGGAGTCGCTGAAGTGGGCGACGACCGTGTAGTGGTCGTCGAAGAACACCCGGTCCAGGCGCGCGTAGCGCGCGCCGACATAGCTGACGCCGAGCAGGGTGATCGCGACGAACACCAGCAGCTGGATGCGAGTGCGGCGGGTGATCATCGGGTCACCATCCCGGGGACGAGGAGCCGGACCAGCGTCGGGTCGAAGACCTGGCTGAGCTGCCGCATGGTCGGCCCGTGGGCGGACGCGGTGGGTCCGGCGCCCGCTCGGCCCAGGCCGAGCAGCCCGGTCAGGTCGGACGCTCCCGGCAGGCCGGTCGGCAGCCCGCTGGGCAGTCCGCTGGGCAGTCCGTCGAGCGGCAGGCCGGGCAGGCCGGGGATCTGGTTGAGCAGCCGGCACACGACCGTCTGGTCGTTCTTCTTCTTCAGGCAGGCCTCGCGCAGCTTGAGGAGGCCCTCGACGCTGCTGAGCAGCTTCTGGCAGGGCTTGCTCTGGAGGTCGCCGCTGCGGATGCACCGGGTGACGCGGTCGAGGACGACGGTCGGATCCAGCTCGCTGGGCAGCAGGGTCGGCGAGGAGGAGCCGTCGATGCCGCCGGAGAGGTCGACGTCGAGCTCGACCGACAGGTTGGTGTAGTCGCCCATGTGCAGGTTGCGGGCGACCTGCGGGTCGCGACCGACGACCTCGTCGACGAAGGGGTAGGTCAAGAACACGTTGAAGGACTTCACGAACGCGTCACCGGACGCGGCGAGCTCGGTGAGGACGGGGTTGAGCTGGCGCAGCGACTCGATGGTGGCGTCCTTCGACGCCTTGATGACGCGTACGCCGACGCCACCGAGGCGGTCCAGCGCGCCGAGCATCCTCACGAGGTCGGACCGCTGCTTGTCCAGCGACTTCAAGGCGCTCGGCAGCTCGTCCAGGGCCGCGTCGATCGAGCCCTGCTGGCGGCGGACCGACACGGCGAGGTTGTTGACCGAGTCGATCGCGTTGACGATGTCCTGCTTGTTCTCGTCGAGCTGGGCCATGAAGTCGCTGATCTGGGTCAGCACCGAGCGCGCCGCGTCCTCGCGGCCCCCGAGCGCCTTGTTGACCTCGGTTGCGATCGTCTTCAGCTGGGCGACCCCACCGCCGTTGAGGACCAGGCTCAGCGCACCGAGCACCTCCTCGACCTCGGGGTTGCGGCCGGTGTCGTCGAGGCCGATGGTGTCGCCGTCGCCGAGCTCGCCGGTGGCGGGCTGGTCGGTCGGGGCGCTGAGCGAGACGAACTTCTCGCCGAGCAGGCTGGTCTGCCGGATCTCGGCGACGGCATTCTCGGGCAGGTCCACGTCGTTGCGCAGCTTCATCGTCACGCGGGCGTGGCCGTCGACCAGGTCGACGTCGGTGATCTCGCCGACGCTGACGTCGTTGACCTTCACCGTGGACTTGGGCACCAGGTCCAAGACGTCGCGGAAGTCGGCGGTCACCGTGATCGGATCGTCGCCGACGTCGGTGCCGCCCGGCAGCGGCAGCTTGTAGACGTCGAACTCGCAGCCGGTCAGCAGCAGGGTGCCGGCGAGGACGGCGACCAGCGCGCGGAGCATCCTGGGCACCCTCATCGGTCCACCTCCACCAGGCCGGCGAGCGTCCGGTCGAACAGGTCGACCGACGAGCGCGGGACACCCTTGCCGCCGGTGCCGGGCCGCGGCAGCGCCTGCTGGACCAGGTCGCAGAGGGTGCCGGACGTGTCGGCCTGGCTCAAGAACCCGCACAGGAACGTCGAGGGGTCGGACTCGACCTGGTTGACGACCTCTCCGAGGTTGGCGTTGGTGTCGAGCGTGCCGGCCTCGGGGTTGTAGGTGAGCGCGAGGTTGTTCAGCGCCAGCGGGCCCCAGTCGAGGATCTTGCCGAGCTCGGAGCGCCGCTTGACCAGGACCTTCGAGACCCGGTTGAGCCCGGAGATGTCGCGGCCGAGCACCTCGCGGTTCTCCTTGACGAACGTGGAGACCTGGCCGAGCGCGGTCGCGAGGTTCTTCAGCGACGCCGACAGCTCCTGACGCTCGCCGGAGAGCATCTCGGAGACCTGCGCGAGCGAGTCGTTGAACTTGCGCACCGTCTTGTCGTTCTTCGCGAGCGTGCCGATGAACCCCTCCAGCTCACGGGCCGAGCCGAACAGCTCGTCCTTGTTGTCGTCGAGGGTCTGGCTGAGCTTGCCGAAGTCCTGGATCGTCTGGTGGAACTTGGCGCCCTGGCCGCCGAAGTTCTCGGCGGTGGTCTCCAACAGGTCGGAGAAGGCGCCGTTGCGGTTGGCGCCGGTGGGCCCCAGCGCCACGGTCAGGTCGTCGAGGCTGCTGTAGATCTGGTCGAGCTCGAGCGGGACCGCCGTACGGTCCTCCTCGAGCACGGCGCCGTCGGCGATCACGTCGCCGCCGGTGTAGACCGGAGTGAGCTGGACGAAACGGTCGCCGACGATCGACGGAGCGACGATCGCGGCCTTGGCGTCCGCCGGCACCTTGACGTCGGCGTCATAGGACATCGTGACGACCACGTCGGTGCCCGACGGCGTCACGGTGTCGACCTGCCCGACCGGCACGCCGAGCACCCGGACGTCGCTGCCCTCGTAGATCGAGATCGTGCGCGGGAAGTGGGCGGTGAGCGTCTTGGTCTCCCCGCCACCGAACATCGTCAGGGCGGCGGCCACCAGCGCGATCACGATGGCTGCGGGGACGATCGCCCGCTTGGCGACAGCGGTCATGTCAGCCACCCACCTGCGGGACCGGGGGCATGTTCTGGATGTAGGTGTCGAACCACGGACCGTTGCCGAGCGTGCTGGCGAACACCCGGTAGAACGGCGCCATCAACCGGAGGCTGTTGTCGAGGTTGTCCTCGTTCTTGTTCAGCACCCGCAGCACGTTGTCGACGTGGTCGAGGGCCGGCTTGAGGTCGGCCCGGCTCTGCTCGATCAGGGTCGTCAGCTCCTTGGAGAGCCGGCTGGTGGAGACCAGCAGGTCGTGGACCGCGTCGCGCCGGGCCACGAGGGCGCGGAACAGGACGTCGGAGTCCTTCATCAGGCCGATGATGTCGTCGTCGCGCTCGTCGAGCACCCCGGAGACGCGCTCGAGGTTCTTCAGCAGCGTGTTGATCTGCTCGTCGCGGGCGGCGACGTTCGCCGAGAGCCGGGAGACGCCGTCGAGCGCCCGGCGGAACTCGGTGGGGGTGTTGCGGGTCAGGTCGGCGAGCGTCGTGAGCGACTTGGCGAGCCGGTCGGTGTCGATGCGCTCGCTGGTCTCCGCCAGGCCCGAGAAGGCGTCGACGACGTCGTACGGCGAGCTGGTGCGCTCGACCGGGATCTCGGCGCCCTCGTCGAGCTGTCCGGAGCCGGCGGGCTCGAGCGAGAGGTACATCGCGCCGAGCAGCGTCTTGACCTTGATCGCCGCGTGGGTCTCGTCGCCGAACTCCGAGGAGGTGTCGACGCGGAAGGTGACCCGCACGTGGTCGCCCTCGAGCGCGACCTTCTCGACCTTGCCGACCCGGACGCCGGCGATCCGGACCTCGTCGTTGGCCTTGAGGCCGCCGGACTCGGAGAACGCCGCGTAGTAGGTGTCGCCGCCGCCGATCAGCGGCAGGTCCTGGGCGCGGAACGCGGCCAGGATCAGCAGCGCGAGGACGGCGAGGCTGACCGCCCCGACGACCACGGGGTTGCGCTCGCGGAAGGGAGTGCTCATCGCGGCCTCATCCCAGATCACACCTGTCTGCGACCTTGACACCGTTGGGCGGGTAGTCGACCGGCACCGAGATCCCGCCGGGGAGGCGGATCCGGCCCTGGAAGTGGCACAGGTAGAAGTTGAACCACGAGCCGTAGGTCGCGGTGCGGCCGATCTTGTTGAGCTTGATCGGCAGCACCTGCAGCGCGCGGTCCAGCTCGCCCTTGCCGTTGTCCAGGTTGCGCGCCACCTCGCGCAGCTGCTTGATGTCGCCGACGAACGGCGCGCGGATGCCGTCGACGAGGTCGGCGGTCTGCACGGACAGCTCGGAGATCTGGTCGAGGGAGCCGAGGATCGCCTGGCGGTCGTCCTTGAGGCCACCGACGAACGTGCGGAAGGTCGTGATCAGGCGGCTGAGCTGGACGTCGCGATCGCCGATGTGGTCGAGGACCTCGTTGAGGTTGTCGATCAGGTCGCCGATCAGCTGGTCGCGGTCGGCGAGCGTCGAGGTGACCGACGCGGTGTGGGTCAGCAACCCCTCGAGCGTGCCGCCCTCGCCTTGGAACACCTGGACGATCTCGTAGGAGAGCTGGTTGATGTCGGCCGGGGACAACGCCTGGAACAGCGGCTTGAAGCCGTTGAAGAGCACGGTCAGGTCGAGCGCCGGGGAGGTCCGGGTGATGGGGATCGTGGCGCCCGCCGGCAGCGGGTCGGAGTCACCGATCTCGTCGGTGAGCGCGAGGTAGCGCTGCCCGACCAGGTTGCGGTAGCGGATCGCGGCGTGCGTCGCGCCGCTGAGCGTGGTGTCGTCCGCGACGTCGAAGCTGACCAGCGCGTGTGTGCGGTCGACGATCTCCACCTTCTTGACGGTGCCGACCTTCACACCCGCGATGCGGACGTCGTCGCCCTTCACCACACCGGTGGCGTCGACGAACACCGCCCGGTAGTCGTTGCTGCCGGAGAACGTGATGTTGCCGATCGTCGCGACGAGGACGGAGGTGGCCAGCGTCGTCACCACGATGAAGATCAGCAGCTTGGTGAGGTCGCCGGCGGTCCGCTTGTCGAGCATCTTCATCGCAGCGACACCTCCGCCCCGCGGGCCATCGGGCCGACCAGCAGCAGGCCGACGTCGGGTACGTCGGACGCGGGCAGGCCGAGCGCGGGGCCGAGCAGCGACCGGAGGACGTCGCTCTCGGCCGCGGTGCCGACGGTGGTGCGGAAGTACTGGTTCGGGGCCACCCGCGAGGTGCCCTTGCCGGTCGGCTCGTCGACGCCGTCGTTGAAGTCCGGCTGGTGTCGCACGGGGTTGGACTGCGACCACGGCGGGTTGGGCAGGTGCAGGCAGGAGACGGGGCCGCGGTCCTCGCCGAAGTGCGGCTTGTCGTTGACGTTGTAGGGCCGAGGCTGGTGGGGCAGCGTCTCCAGGACGATGTGCAGGACGAAGCCGCGGAAGGCCTCGGCCTGGAGCTTGCCGGCGTTGACGATGCCGCGGGTGAGGCAGTTGTACTCCGGGGCGTACTTCGCGAACACCCGCAGCTGCTCCTGCCCGATCTTGCTGAACCGGATCAGGTTGTCCCCGTTGTCCTGGAGGAAGCCGCGAGCGGTGTCGGAGAACGACGCGACGTCGTCGAAGAGGGCGTGCAGCTTGACCTCGCGGTCCTCGAGCGTGCCGGTCGTCTTGACGGTGTTGTCGAGGATCGACGCGATCTGGGGCATCACGTCCGCGTAGGTCTGGGAGACCTGGCCGGTCAGCCGCAGGTCCTCGATCAGCGCGGGGATCTGGGGGTTGATCCGCTTGAGGTAGCTGTCGACGGTCTCGAGGTTGGCGCCGAGCTGGTCGCCGCGGCCCTCGAGCGCGGTGGCCAGCGCGTTCAGCGTCATGTTGAGGTCCGCGGGCTGCACGGTGCGCAGCAGCGGGTAGAGGTCGGAGAGCACCTTCTCCACCTCGATCGAGACCTGGGTGCGCTCGATGGTGGCGCCGGCCTCGATGTGCTCCGCCGCGGGCTGCGCCGGCACCTCGAGGGCGACGTACTTCTCACCGAACAGGGTCTTGGGCACGATCGAGCCGGTGACGTTCGCCGGGATCGTGTCGAGCTTGTCGGGGTAGATGCCCAGCGTGAGCTCGGCGCCCTCGGTGTCCGAGGCGAAGTCCAGGACCTCGCCGACGATCACCCCGCGGATCTTGACGTCGGCGCGGGCGGGCAGCTGCAGGCCGATGGTGGAGGTCTGCAGCTTCACCCGGTCGTAGTCGGTGAACTTCTTGGTGAAGACCGCGTAGGTGAGGTAGACCGCCGCCAGCAGCAGGCAGAGGAACACCACGCCCAGCACCTTGTGCCCCGCACTCAGTCGCACGCGATCACCCCGCCAGCCTGACGGTCGTCGACGCACCCCAGATGGCCATCGACAAGAAGAGGTCGATGACGTTGAGCGCGACGATGCTCGTGCGTACGGCCCGGCCGACGGCGACGCCGACGCCGGCAGGCCCTCCGGATGCGGTGTAGCCGTGGTAGCAGTGGATGAGGATCACGGTGACCGCGAAGACCAGCACCTTGCCGAACGACCACAGGACGTCGCCCGGTGGCAGGAAGGTGTTGAAGTAGTGGTCGTAGGTGCCGGTGCTCTGCCCGAAGAACTGGGTGACGGTGAGCCTGGTCGCGAAGTACGACGAGAGCAGGCCGACCACGTAGAGCGGGATGATCGCGATCAGACCGCCGATGATGCGGGTGGTGACGAGGAACGGCAGCGACGGGATCGCCATCACCTCGAGCGCATCCACCTCCTCCGAGATCCGCATCGCGCCGAGCTGCGCGGTGAACCCGCAGCCCACGGTCGCGGCGAGCGCGATGCCGGCGACCAGTGGCGCGATCTCGCGCGTGTTGAAGTAGGCGGAGACGAACCCGGAGAAGGCGGCGGTGCCGAGCTGGTTGAGGGCGGCGTAGCCCTGGAGCCCGACCTCGGTGCCGGTGAAGAAGCACATCGCCGTGATGACGCCGACGGTGCCGCCGATCACGGCGAGGGCGCCGGAGCCGAGCGTGACCTCCGCCAGGATGCGGAGGATCTCCTTCTTGTAGCGGCGGATCGTGCGTGGGGTCCACGCGAGGGCCTTGATGAAGAACGCGAGCTCTTCGCCGAGGCTGTCGAGGGTCTTGAGCGGCTTGTCGTAGACCGCGCGGATGTTGGCCATCGTCGTACGCCGCCTAACCCGTCTTCGGTGGGACGAGCTGGATGTAGATCGCGCTCATCACGAAGTTGACGACGAACAGGAGCATGAACGTGATCACCACGGACTCGTTGACCGCGTCGCCGACGCCCTTCGGGCCGCCGGCGGCGTTCATGCCCTTGTAGCAGGCCACGATCGCCGCGATCAGGCCGAACACGACCGCCTTGGCCATGCCTTGCCAGAGGTCGGGGAGCTGGGCGAGCGCGGTGAAGCTCGCTAGATAGGCGCCTGGGGTGCCGTCTTGGAGCACGACGTTGAACACGTAGCCGCCCGCCACGCCGACGACGCTGACCAGCCCGTTGAGGAAGACCGCGACCAGCATGCACGCGAGCACCCGCGGGACGACCAGGCGCTGGATCGGGTCGATCCCGAGGACCATCATCGCGTCGAGCTCCTCGCGGATCTTGCGTGCGCCGAGGTCCGCGGCGATGGCCGAGCCACCGGCGCCGGCGATCAGCAGCGAGGTGGCGATCGGGCCGGCCTCGCGCACGACGGCGAGGACGGCGGCCGAGCCGGTGAACGACTGGGCGCCGAACTGCTTGATCAGGCCGCCGACCTGGAGCGCGATCACGGCCCCGAACGGGATCGCGACCAGCGCGGTCGGAATGATCGTGACCGAGGCGATGAACCAGGCCTGCTGCAAGAACTCGCGCAGCTGGAAGGGACGGCGGAAGAGCCCACGGGCCACATCGAGCCCGAAGGCGAACAGCTTGCCCGCCGTGCCGACGGGCGCGAGCACCCGGCTCGCGGTGAGGGACGACATGGGCCCGCTCAGCCCCCGGTCGCCATGGACATGTTCTCCTCGAAGGAGCCCGGGGGCGGGGTCACACCGTTCTCACGGCACCAGGCGCCCGGCGGCCGCTGGCTGCGCCGCGGGATCCCGTTGGACGGCTCCAGCTGCAGCGGGATGGGCGGCAGGGGTGGCAGCTCCTGGTCCTTCTCCGCCTCGAGCTCGTCGGCGTCCTTCTCCTCCGACATGCCGATCGGGCCCACGCGCTGGGCGTTGAGGAACTGACGCACGACCGGCTCCTCCGAGGACAGGAGCATCTCGCGGGGGCCGAACATCGCCAGGTGGCGGTGGTAGAGCAGGCCGATGTTGTCCGGCACGGTGCGGGCGGTGTTGATGTCGTGGGTGACGATGAGGAACGTCGCGTCGATCTGGGCGTTGAGGTCGACGATCAGCTGGTTGAGGAACGCCGTGCGGACCGGGTCGAGGCCGGAGTCGGGCTCGTCGAACAGCACGATCTCGGGGTCGAGCACCAGCGCCCGCGCCAGGCCGGCGCGCTTGCGCATGCCGCCGGAGATCTCGCCGGGGAGCTTGTCCTCCGCACCGACCAGACCGACCAGGTCCATCTTCTCCATGACGATGTCACGGATCTCGGACTCGGTCTTCTTGGTGTGCTCGCGCAGCGGGAACGCGACGTTGTCGTAGAGGTTCATCGAGCCGAACATCGCGCCGTCCTGGAACAGCACGCCGAACAGCTTGCGGATCTCGTAGAGCTCCTTCTCCGAGCAGGTCGCGATGTCGGTGCCCTCGATGACGATCGAGCCCTGGTCGGGCTTGAGCAGGCCGATCAGGGTCTTGAGGAACACCGACTTGCCGGTGCCGGACGGACCGAGCATCACGCAGATCTCGCCGGCCGGGACCGTGAGCGTGACGTCACCCCAGATCAGCTGCTTGCCGAACGACTTGCTCAGGTGCTCGACCTGGATCTCAACGCCCATGACCGCCTCGTCCCTCCATCGCCACTGCGCGTGCTCGGGTTCCCAGCCCGAGCGTGCCTGACACTCCCCCGTCTCCCACTGACCGGTAACAACGCCGGAATAGCGGGGAGGTTACGCGTCGGTTTCCTTCCCCGCGACCCCCGATCTACACCTCGGACGACGCAGGAGCCGGGCCTCGTCTGGACCGGAGCCGGGCCCGGAATGCCACGAGGGGCGGCCCACCCATCGGGTGGACCGCCCCTCGTGAGGGTTCAGCTGGGTCGAGACGTCACTTGAGGGTGACGGTGGCGCCGGCGCCCTCGAGGGCCTCCTTGGCCTTCTCGGCCGCGTCCTTGGCGACCTTCTCGAGGATCGGCTTCGGGGCCGCCTCCACGAGCTCCTTGGCCTCCTTGAGGCCGAGGGAGGTCAGCGCGCGGACCTCCTTGATCACGTTGATCTTCTTCTCGCCGGCCGACTCGAGGATGACGTCGAACTCGTCCTGGTCGGCGCCGGCGTCGCCGCCGGCAGCGGCCGCACCGCCGGCGGCGGGGGCGGCGGCCACGGCAACCGGAGCCGCGGCGGTCACGCCGAAGGTCTCCTCGAACTGCTTCACGAACTCGCTGAGCTCGATCAGCGTCATCTCCTTGAACGCGTCGAGGAGCTCGTCAGTGCTGAGCTTCGCCATGGTGGCGTTTCCTTCCATTCGGTGGTCCGGGCCGCGGTCGCGACGGACCTGGTTTCAGGTGGTGGTTCGCCGAGGCTCAGGCCTCGGCGGTCTCCTCGTCAGAGGCGGCCTCGGCGGCGGGCTCCTCAACGGGAGCCGCCTCCTCGGCGAGAGCCTCGTCAGCGGCGACCGGCTCGGCCGAAGCCGCACCAGCACCACCTGCGAGGATCGAGGGGTCCTGCTCGGCCTTCGCCTGGAGGGCGCCCGCGAGACGGGCGGCCTGCGCGAGCGGGGCGTTGAGCAGGTAGACGGCCTGGCTGAGCGACGCGAGCATCGCGCCGGCCAGCTTGCCCAGGAGCACCTCACGGGACTCGAGGTCGGCCAGCTTGGCGATCTCGCTCGCGTCGAGGATGTTGCCGTCCAGGATGCCGCCCTTGATGACAAGGGTGGGGTTCGCCTTGGCAAAGTCACGCAGACCCTTGGCCGCCTCGACCACGTCGCCGTTGATGAAGGCGATGGCGGTCGGACCGGTCAGCAGGTCGTCGAAGCCGGAGATGCCCACCTCATTGGCGGCGATCTTGGCCAGCGTGTTCTTGACCACGGCGTAGTCGGCGTTCGCACCGAGGGAGCGCCGCAAGTCCTGCAGCTGCTTCACGGTGAGACCGCGGTACTCGGTCAGCACGGCACCGGCGGAGTCGTTGAAGGACTCAACGATCTCCGCGACGGCCGCCTGCTTGTCTGCCCGCGCCATGGGTCTCCTTCCGGTGGTCGACCACCGGGCCCGGCACCGGGAAAGACGAACGCCCCGAGCGCAGGCTCAGGGCGTGAAGTGTCTTCGTGCTCCGTCACCTACGCAGGCCGTCCGCTCTCGCGGAACCTTCGGTCCAGCTGCAGTCGCAGCGTGACAACCGGCGGTCTTTGGTTTCGTGGAGAACAGTACGGCGGTTCCGGTGGCGGAGCCAAATCGGTGGCCACCGCCGATCACTCCCCGCCGGAGACGGACTCCCCGAAATGGCGTCGACCCGCCCGGAGCACCGGGCGGGTCGACGTACGAAGCCTGTGATCAGGCAGAGGCGTTCTCGTCCTCGACCGCGACGTTGCGGGTGCGGTTGGGGTCGACCTGGATGCCGGGGCCCATGGTCGTGGAGACCGTGACCTTCTTGATGTAGCGGCCCTTGGAGCTGGCCGGCTTGAGCCGGAGCACCTCCTCGAGCGCCGCGGCGTAGTTCTCCGCGAGCTGGACCTCGCCGAAGGAGGCCTTGCCGATGATGAAGTGCAGGTTGGCGTGCCGATCGACGCGGAACTCGATCTTGCCGCCCTTGATGTCGGTGACCGCCTTGGCGACGTCCGGCGTCACGGTGCCGGTCTTGGGGTTCGGCATCAGGCCACGGGGACCGAGCACGCGGCCGAGGCGGCCGACCTTGCCCATCATGTCCGGGGTCGCGACGACGGCGTCGAAGTCGAGCCAGCCGCCGGCGACCTTGTCGATGAGCTCGTCGCCACCGACGACGTCGGCGCCGGCCTCGCGGGCGGCCTCGGCCTTGTCGGCGTTCGCGAACACCAGCACCCGGGCGGTCTTGCCGGTGCCGTGGGGCAGGTTCACGGTGCCGCGGACCATCTGGTCGGCCTTGCGGGGGTCGACGCCGAGGCGCATCACGACGTCGACGGTCTCGTCGAACTTCTTCTTGCTGGCGGTCTTCGCGATCTTGATCGCGGCGAGCGGGGCGTAGAGCTCGTCCTTGTCGAACGACTCGGCCGCCGCGCGGTAGGTCTTGCTGCGCTGCATGATGTGTTCCTACTTCCAGGAGATGTGGTCAGCGGGCCAGCGCGGCCCTTCCACGAGTGGTCAGTCGGTGGTGACGCCCATCGAGCGGGCGGTGCCCTCGACGATCTTCATGGCCGCCTCGATGTCGTTCGCGTTGAGGTCGGGCAGCTTGGTCTGGGCGATCTCGCGCACCTGGTCCTTGGTCAGCTTGCCGACCTTCTCCTTGTGCGGGACGCCCGAGCCCTTCTGCAGACCGGCGGCCTTCTTGATCAGCTCGGCGGCCGGCGGGGTCTTGGTGATGAACGTGAAGGACCGGTCCTCGTAGATGGTGATCTCGACCGGGATCACGTTGCCGCGCATGGACTCGGTCTGCGCGTTGTAGGCCTTGCAGAACTCCATGATGTTCACGCCGTGCGGACCGAGGGCGGTACCGACCGGCGGGGCGGGAGTCGCGGCACCGGCCTGCAGCTGCACCTTGACGAGCGCGGCGATCTTCTTCTTCGGAGGCATTGCTTCTCTTTCTGTCTCGTGGTCATGACGAGGAGTACGTCGTACGCCTCTGCCACCTGCTGTCGCCCGAGGGCAACCGAACTATTGTGCGGCCCCGAGGGGCGTTGTGCGAAATCAGGTCTGCTCGATGCTTGCCGGCCGCCGCTTGGCTCGACCGTCCGGCATAGCCCGGACCTCTCGATCTCGATACGCCGGTCGGCCCCGCTCCTGCGTCGCGGGGCCGCGGCTACTCGATCTCGCGCGGCTTTCTGATCCCTTCGACGGAGTCGAAGGGATCAGACGCGCTGGATCTGCGAGAAGCTCAGTTCGACGGGGGTCTCGCGACCGAAGATCTCGACGAGCGCCTTGACCCGCTGCGCCTCGGCGTTGATCTCGGTGATCGTCGCGTGCAGGGTGGCGAACGGGCCGTCGACGACCATCACGGAGTCGGAGACCTCGAAGTCGGCGACCTCGACGGTCGGCTTCTTGACCGCGCCGCCGGTGGCGGCCGGCGTGCCGGCGGCGACCGCCTCGGCCTCGGCCCGGGCGACGACCGCCGGGGCGAGCATGTTCTCCACCTCGGACATCGACAGCGGCACCGGCTGGTGGCTGTGGCCGACGAACCCGGTCACCGACGGCGTGTGGCGCACCGCGGCCCAGGACTCGTCGGTGAGGTCCATGCGGACCAGCACGTACCCGGGGAGGACGGTCCGGCGCACCATCTTGCGCTGGCCGTTCTTGATCTCGGCCACCTCCTCGGTGGGGACCACGATCTCGTGGATGTAGTCCTCCATGTTGAGGGAGATGATCCGGTTCTCGAGGTTCGACTTCACCCGGTTCTCCATGCCGGAGTAGGTGTGCACCACGAACCAGTCGCCCGGCTTGGCCCACAGCTCGCGGCGGAACGCCTCGAGCGGGTCCTCGGGACCCGCCTCCTCGGCGGTGTCATCGGCGGCCTCGGTGTCATCGGCGGCCTCGGGGCCCTCGTCGCCCTCCGCGGCCGACATCTCGAGGCTGCTCGCCCCACCGTCCTCGGTGTCGTCGAGACCGAGCGCGGCGTCGGTGTCCTCGTCGGTGACCTCGACGTCGAGACGGGGGTCCTCCTCGATCTCGGGGCCCTCGTCCGGCTCGCCGTACTGGTCCTCGAGGACCGGGTCGACCACGTCGGTCGGCTCACCAGTCTCCTGGGCCGTCTCCTGGGTCGTCTCCTCGGTCTCCACCGAGTCGTGCTCGTGCTCAGACACGTACTGCTCCATCACTTCGGGGACTGCTCTGATCGTCCGGCGGGGCCGGACTCAGGTGTCGGACTTGCCGGCGAAGATCGTGAAGACGAGCTTGCCGAAGCCCAGGTCGAGGGCCGAGACCAGCACCATCATGAAGACCACGAAGACCATCACCACGATGAAGTACGTGACCAGCTGCTCCTGGGTCGGGTAGACGACCTTGCGCAGCTCCGCGACCACCTGGCGGTAGAACGTGGGGATGCTGGTGCGCTGAGAGCCCCCTCCGCGCGAACCATGGACTGCCTTGCTGTCCGGCACGTCCTCCACCTCTCCTCGTCCGACCGATCGACCTGTGTTCGTCCTTGCAGGGCACGAGGGACTTGAACCCCCAACCTTCGGTTTTGGAGACCGATGCTCTGCCAGTTGAGCTAGTGCCCTTCGCAGAGATCCTCGCGGAAGCTCTGCCTGTGACTCCCGGCCAGCACCGCCTCCAGGGCAGCACTGAGCGTGTGGGAATCCACCAAACGTGGAGTCTACGGGGTGGACCGAGGCCCCGTCCAAACCGGCCCGGACCGGAGGACGAAACGGCGTGGCCGCCTCGGGCGGGGCCCGCCCTACGATGGGCGCATGACCTCCGCTCCCCCCTCCGGTCCGGCCACCCCCCGCTCCCGCCGCGTCTCCCAGCGCCTCGGCGCCATCGCGGAGTCCGCGACTCTCAAGGTCGACGCGAAGGCCAAGGCGCTGAAGGCGGAGGGTCGGCCGGTCATCGGATTCGGTGCGGGCGAGCCCGACTTCCCCACGCCGGACTACATCGTCGCCGCGGCCGTGGAGGCGTGCGGCGACCCGAAGAACCACCGCTACACCCCCGCGGGCGGACTGCCCGAGCTCAAGCAGGCCATCGTCGACAAGACGCGTCGCGACAGCGGCCTCGAGGTCACCCCGGCCCAGGTGCTGGTCACCAACGGCGGCAAGCAGGCCATCTACGCGGCGTTCGCGGCGATGCTCGACCCGGGCGACGAGGTGATCGTGCCGGCGCCGTACTGGACCACCTACCCGGAGGCGATCCGGCTGGCCGGCGGCGTGCCGGTCGAGGTGCTCGCCGACGAGACCCAGGACTACAAGGTCACGCCTCAGCAGCTCGAGGCGGCGTGCACCGAGCGCACCAAGGTACTGCTGTTCGTGTCCCCGTCCAACCCGACCGGCGCCGTCTACACCGCGGACGAGATCCGCGCACTCGGCGCCTGGGCGCACGAGCGCGGCCTGTGGGTGCTCACCGACGAGATCTACGAGCACCTGGTCTACGACGACATCGAGACCGGGTCGCTGCCGGTGCTGTGCCCCGAGCTCGCCGACTACACGGTCGTGGTCAACGGCGTCGCCAAGACCTACGCGATGACCGGCTGGCGGGTCGGGTGGATGATCGGCCCGACCGACCTGGTCAAGGCCGCGACCAACCTCCAGTCGCACGCGACCTCCAACGTCGCGAACGTCTCGCAGCGCGCCGCCATCGCGGCGCTCGCCGGCGATCTGACGGCCGTGGCGCGGATGAAGACCGCGTTCGACCGGCGGCGGCGCACGATCGTGTCGATGCTCAACGAGATCGACGGCGTGGTCTGCCCGATGCCCGGCGGCGCGTTCTACGCCTATCCGTCGGTCAAGGGCCTGCTCGGCAAGGAGTACGACGGGCGGCGCATCGACACCTCCGCCGAGCTCGCCGAGTACATTCTCGACAAGGCCGAGGTCGCGATCGTTCCGGGCGAGGCGTTCGGCTCGCCCGGCTACCTGCGGCTGTCCTACGCGCTCGGCGACGACGACATCACCGAGGGGATCACCCGCCTCCAGAAGCTGTTCGCGTGAGTCGAGGCTGAGTGCGCGACCTGCATCGGCTGCCCAAGGCGCACCTCCATCTGCACTTCACCGGGTCGATGCGGCACTCGACGCTGCTCGAGCTCGCCGAGCGCGACGGCGTCGCGCTGCCCGACCAGCTCGTGACGGACTGGCCGCCCCAGCTCTCGGCGGCCGACGAGAAGGGCTGGTTCCGCTTCCAGCGGCTCTACGACGTCGCCCGGTCGGTGCTGCGCACGGAGGGCGACGTACGCCGCCTGGTGCGCGAGGCCGCCGAGGACGACGTCCGCGACGGCGGGCGGTGGCTGGAGATCCAGGTCGACCCGAGCGGCTACGCCGCGCGCTTCGGCGGGATCACCGCGTTCACCGACCTGGTCCTCGACGCGGTGCGCGACGCCGAGCGCGACACCGGCCTGGGCATCGCCGTCGTGATCGCCGCCAACCGCACCCGCCACCCCCTCGACGCCCGGACGCTGGCCCGGCTGGCCACGCAGTACGCCGGCCGCGGTGTCGTCGGGTTCGGGCTCTCCAACGACGAGCGCCGCGGCCGCACCGCCGAGTTCGCCCCGGCGTTCGCGATCGCCGAGCGCGCGGGACTGCTGCTGGCCCCGCACGGCGGGGAGCTCCGAGGACCCGAGCACGTGCGGCTGTGCCTCGACGCCCTGCACGCGCAGCGGCTGGGCCACGGGATCCGTGCGGCCGAGGATCCGGCGCTGCTGGACCGCATCGTCGCCGCCGGCGTCGCGCTCGAGGTGTGCCCGGTGTCCAACGTCGCCCTCGGCGTCTACTCCGACCTCACCTCGGTGCCGCTGCCGACGCTGCTCGCCGCGGGCGCGACCGTGGCCCTCGGTGCCGACGACCCGCTGCTCTTCGGCTCCCGGCTGGCCGGCCAGTACGCCACGATGCGCGCCGCGCACGACCTGTCCGACGCGCAGCTCGCCGACCTGGCCCGGATGTCCGTGCGTGCCTCACGCGCCCCGGAGGACGTCCGCTCGCGTGTCCTGGCCGACATCGACGCGTGGCTGGCGTCCGACCCTGACACGATGGGGCCATGAGCGACCCGAACCAGCCCGGCGAGCCCTACCAGCAGCCCTACCAGCAGCCCTACCAGCAGGGCCCGGGTCAGCCGGCGTACACCTGGGCGCCGAAGGCGCCGGAGCACCCCTCGGCGACCACCGCGATGGTGCTCGGGATCATCGGGCTGGTCGGCATCCTGTTCTGCGGCGGCATCACGCTCGTGGTCTCGCCGTTCGCCTGGGTGATCGGCGGGCGGGCGCTGCGTGAGATCGACGCGGAGCCCGGCCGGTACGGCGGGCGCGAGATGGCCTCGGCCGGCCGGGTGATGGGCATCGTCGGCACGGGCCTGCTGGTGCTGGCGGTCCTGATCGTGCTCGCGGTCATCGGCCTGTTCGTGGGCGTCGCCACCACGAGCCCCTGAGCCGACCCGGCCGGGACTCCGGAGCTCAGAGCTCGCAGCCGACCAACACCGGCTCGTTGACGAGCCGGATGCCGAAGCGCGCCTCGACGCCCTCGCGCACCTCGCGCGCCAGGGCGAGCAGGTCGGCGGTCGTCGCGCCGCCGCGGTTGGTCAGCGCGAGGGTGTGCTTGCCGGACAGGGCGGCCGGGCCGGCGGCGTACCCCTTGCCGTAGCCGGCGTGCTCGATCAGCCAGGCGGCGCTGGTCTTGACCCGGCCGTCCGGCTGCGGCCACGCCGGGGCCCCGTCGGGTACGGCGTCGGCCGCGACGACCGGGTTGGTGAAGAACGACCCGGCGCTCCAGGTGTCGTGGTCGGCGGCGTCGAGGACCATGCCCTTGCCCGCCCGCAAGCCGAGCACCGCCCGGCGCACGTCGGCCAGCGGCGCCCGCTCCCCGATCTCGACGCCGAGCGCCCGGGCCAGCTCGGCGTACGCCACCGGCGTCCCGAGCGAGCCCTGGCGGAACTGGAACGTCACCGACAGCACGACGTGTCGGCCCCCGAAGGCGTCGACCCGGTCCTGCTTGAACCGCGAGGTGCGGTAGCCGAACCCGCAGTCCGCGCTCGCGAACGTGCGGACGCCGCGCAGCGTGCGGTCCCAGACCCGGACGCTCGCGATCGTCTGGGCGACCTCCTGGCCGTAGGCGCCGACGTTCTGGATCGGGGTGGCGCCGACCGACCCGGGGATGCCGGAGAGGGCCTCGACGCCGGACCACTCGCGCTCGACGGCGAGGGCGACGAGGTCGTCCCAGGTCTCGCCGGCGGCGACGGTCACCAGCACCCCGCCGCAGGACGCGCCGTCCTCGACGTCCGGGTCGACGCCGTGGGTGGCGACCTGGACGACCGTGCCCGGGAAGCCGTCGTCGGCGACGACGAGGTTGCTCCCCCCGCCGAGCACCAGCACCGGTTCGCCGGCGGCGTCCGCCGCACTCACGGCGGCCACGAGCTCGTCCTCGGTCGTCGCGCGCACCCAGCGACCGGCCGGTCCACCGAGACGCAGCGTGGTGTGGTCGGCGAGATCAGGCACGGACGACGGCCTTCGGCATGCCCAGCACCTTCTGGCCTCCGGAGGTGACCGTGAGCGCGATCGTGGTGAGCCCGTCCGAGGCGTCCTTGACCTCGCCGGCGACCTCGACGTCCACGCCACCCTCGGCCGGCACCACGACCGGGTTGGTGAACTTGCAGCCCAGGCTGACGACCTCCGCACCCGGGAACCACTCCGCGACGGCGCGGGCGGCGAGCGCCATCGTGTACATGCCGTGGGCGATCACGCCGGGGAGCCCGACGCTGCGGGCGACCTCGTCGTCCTGGTGGATGGGGTTGGGGTCACCGCTCGCCTCGGCGTAGCGCACCAGGTCGGCACGGGTGACGGTGAATGTGCGGGTCGGCAGGCTCACGCGTCGCCCCCTCGGTGCACGAGGGTCGCGCTCGTCGAGCACACCAGCGCCCCGGTGTCGTCGGTGATCTCGCTGACCGTGCCGATGATGTCGTTGCCGGCGATCTGGCGCAGGCTGCTGACCGTGAGCGTCGCGCTCAGCAGATCGCCGGGGACGATCGGCCGCTCGTAGGCGAACCGCTGCTCGCCGTGGACGATCCGGTGCAGCTCGATCGACTCGGCGGCCAGGAACGCGTTCATCGCGTCGAACGTGAGCACGATGGGGTACGTCGCCGGGGCCGGTCCGCCGGCGTACTCCGCACCGACCGCCGCCGCGAACCTGCCGATGTCGGCGGCGGTCACGGCATAGGGTCGGGTCGGTGGGAACTCACGACCGACGAGCGACGGGTCGACTGGCATGGCGTCAACCTAGCCGGTGGCCGCCCGTCGCCATGACCGCGCTGGCGTTCGCGATCGCCGTCACGGCCGTGGGGTGCACCAGCACGGGGTCCCGCACCGAGTCCCGCTCGGGCGCCCACCGGGACTGGAAGGGCAGCTGTGGACCGCTCTCGTACGACGAGGTCCGCGGCCGCGAGCCGAAGCACCTCGATCGGCGAGCGCTCGCCCGCTTCCGCAACGACCGTGCGGTCTGCGCCGGTGTCTGGCTGCGGCCTGGCCGAGGATTCGTTCCTCAGGGCCTGGTCGTCCATGCCGGAACCGCCTGGGTGAGCGGGTTCAACGCAGGCGCGCCGCTGGGTGAGCGCTACTGCGTCGTCGAGCAGGTCGACCTGCGCACCGGCAGGCGGCTGAACCGCCTCGACCCGGTGTCCGGCAGCGTCGGCGACCGCGACCCCGTGATGTGCCGCCACGGCGGCGGCCTCGTCCAGGACGACCACGGGCTGTGGCTCGTCGAGACGACCCGGCTGTGGCTGGTCGACCCCGACAGCCTGGAGGTACGTCGCGCCTGGGTGCTGGCCGGTGAGCTGCGCGGATCGTTCGCCCTCGTGGACGCTGCCGGGCGCCTGTGCGTCGGGCGCTGGTATCCCCGCCGCCCGGGTCAGGTCGACTGGTTCGACACCGACCACCTGGTCGATTCGCCTGCGCTCGACCTGACCGTCGGCATGGCCGAGGACTCCTCCCCCGCCCCGCGCGCGACCCAGGGCGCGGTCTGGGGCGCGCCCGGCGGCGGGCGGGACACCGCATGGTTCGCCCAGTCGGTGACCCGCTGCGGGGTCCTGGTCGGACCCGAGGGGACCCGGCGCCGCGCATTCGTGCCCGGCGCAGAGGGGATGGACCTCGCGGGACGCTCGCTGTGGGTGGTCAGCGAGTCGGGCACCCGGCACTACCAGGCGATGGGCGGACGGCCCGTCGTACCGATGCTGGTGCGGCTGGAACTGCGCGACTTCGACAGCTGGCGGCGCCCGGACTGCAGCGTCTGAGTCCCTGCCTCGAGCCCCGAAATGCACGTCGACCCGCCCGAGGGTCTCGGGCGGGTCGAGGAGACGACTGCGTCAGCGGGTCTCGCGGTGCGCGGTGTGCTTGCGGCAGCGCGGGCAGAACTTCGACAGCTCCATGCGGTCGGGGTCGTTGCGCCGGTTCTTCTTGGTGATGTAGTTGCGCTCCTTGCAGTCCACGCACGCGAGCGTGATCTTGGGGCGAACGTCGGAGGTCTTGCTGGCCACGGGTAGTCCTTCGAAGTCGGTGCTGGGTGTCGCTGGGTGTCACTGTCCAGGTCGCAGTAGCGGGGGCGGGACTCGAACCCGCGACACCACGATTATGAGCCGTGTGCTCTAACCACCTGAGCTACCCCGCCACGAGGGCACGGCTGCGTGCACCAGAGTAACCCGGTCACGCAACGTCCTGCCCAGAGCCCCTTTACGGAATCGAACCGTAGACCTTCTCCTTACCATGGAGACGCTCTGCCGACTGAGCTAAAGGGGCAACGACGCAGAACAATACACAGGGGGACGGGTGATCGAAAAATCGGCTCAGCCGGTCGGTTTCTACCGGTTGCGCGCCCCCTCCCCGGGCCTGTCGGCCGAGGGTGCGGAGACGTTCGACCCGCTGCCGTCCACCGCCGGTCCGTGGTCCCCGGACGCACAGCACGGCGGGCCGCCGGCGGCGCTGCTCGCACGCGCGGTCGAGCGGCTCCCGGAGGCCGGCGACGGCCGGATCGGGCGGTTCACCGTCGAGCTGCTGGGCCCGGTGCCGCTGGGACCGGTCGCGGCCACGGCCCGCGTGGTCCGACCGGGACGGTCGGTGCAGCTCGCGGCCGCGCAGCTGCACGACGTGGCCCGCGACCGGGTGGTGGCCACCGCGGCGGCCTGGCTGTTCCCGCGCACGGCCGGCCCCGGGGGCGACCCCGGCCCGCTCCCCCACACCCCGGCCGACGGGAGCGCGCACCCGCGCCCGCAGGCCTGGCACGGCGGCTACCTCGACGCGATCGAGTGGCGCTGGATCCACGGCGGACTCGAGCGGCCGGGCTCCGGCGTGGTGTGGATGCGCGCGCCCGCGCTGGTCGTGGGCGAGCCGACCAGCCCGGTGCAGCGGCTGCTCGCGTGCGTGGACTCCGCGTCCGGCGCCAGCGCCGCGCTCGACGTGCGGGAGTGGGGCTTCCTCAACACCGAGCTGAGCGTGCACGTGCTGCGTGAGCCGATCGGCGACTGGCTGTGCCTGGACGCCGAGACCACGCTGGCGGACGGCTCGGTCGGCGTCGCGACCTCGAGCGTGTACGACGAGCGCGGGCTGGTCGCCCGGTCGGCGCAGGCGCTGCTCGTCGTACCCCGCCGAGCCGGCTCGTAGCGCCGTGGATCAGTCGGTGATCCGCGGCCAGGGCGCCGCCTCCTCGAGCTCGTAGGCGAGCTCGAGGAGCGTGGCCTCGCGGCCGGCGCCGGCCGCGAGCATCATGCCTTGCGGCAGCCCGGTCGAGGTCGTCGCGAGCGGCAGCGAGATCGCGGGGTCGCCGGTGGCGTTGTGCCACGGCGTGAACGCCACCCACTCCAAGATCCGCTCCATCACGGTGTCGAAGTCGTTGGCCGGGTCGAGGTGGCCGACGCGCGGCGTCGCGTGGGCGAGCGTCGGCGTGAGGGCGACGTCGTAGCGCTCGTGGAAGGCGCCCGAGATCCGCGAGAGGCGACGCAGCCGCGCGATCGCGCCCGGCAGCCGGTGGATGCGGCGCCGGCAGTGCCGGTCCAGCCCCAGCGTGAGGTTGTCGAGCCGGGTCCGCTCCCAGGAGGGACCGGCGACCCGGCGGCCGGTGCGCACGATCGTCATCGCGAGCATCGCCCAGTACAGCAGGAAGTCCTCCGGGACCGTGGCCGGCGCGGGGTGCTCCACCTGCTCGACGTGGTGGCCGAGCTCCTCGAGCAGCCGGGCGGTCTTGAGGGTCAGGTCGACGACCTCGGGACTCGCCGTACGCCCGATGCCGCCGGTGTGCACCGCGATGCGCAGCCGGGTCCGGCCGGGCCGGGTCACGTCGCCGATCGGGGGCAGCGACAGGGCCCGGTAGACCCGCTCGGCCTCGCGCAGGAATGCCGCCGTGTCGCGCACCGACCGGGTGAGCACGCCGTCGGCGACGATGCGCACGGGCATCTGGCGGGTCAGCCGGTCCTGGGCGAGCCGGTCGCGCGTCGGCTTGAGGCCGACCAGGCCGTTGACGGACGCCGGGATGCGGATCGAGCCGCCGCCGTCGTTGCCGTGGGCGATGGGTACGGCGCCGGCGGCCACGAGCGCCGCCGTACCGGCCGACGAGGCGCCGGCGGTGTAGGCGGTGTCCCACGGCGAGCGGACCGGACCCAGGCGCGGGTGCTCGGCGGAGGGGCTGAACCCGAACTCGCTGAGCTGCGTCTTGCCGAGCGGCACCAGGCCGGTGGCGAGGAACATCCGGGCGAAGTCGCCGTCGCGCACGGCGGGCCGGCCGCGGTATGCGTCGCAGCCCTGCTGGGTCGGCATCCCGGCGACGTCGACGTTGTCCTTGAGGAACGTCGGGACGCCCGCGAAGAACCCACCGCGCGGGTCGCGGGCCTCGTCCCGGGCCCGATCGAAGGCGACGTGGGCGAGCGCCCCCAGCTCGGGCTGGAGCCGCTCGGTGCGGGCGATGGCGGCCTCGACCGCCTCGGGGATCGAGACGGCACCCTCCTGGATCGCCTCGACGAGGCCGACCGCGTCGAGGCTGCCGAGGGCGTCGTCGCCGAACGCGTGTACTCGGGTCACGAGCACACGCTAGTGCTCATCGGCGACTCGACGCTCAGGCCTGCGCGGCCAGCCGGCTGTCGACAGCGACGGGACTGAGCACGTGGTCGAGCGCCAGGGCGGCGCAGCCGACGACGCCCGCACGGACGCCGTGGGTGGCGGGCAGGAACTTCAGGTCCCGCGTCGCCAGCGGCGCGGCGCGGCGGTAGACGCTCTCGCGCACGCCCGCGACGTAGAAGTCGAACGCCGCCCCCATGTCGCCGCCGATCACCACCGCGGC
Organism: Nocardioides sp.; assembly: GCF_036401255.1. Taxonomy (GTDB): domain Bacteria; phylum Actinomycetota; class Actinomycetes; order Propionibacteriales; family Nocardioidaceae; genus Nocardioides. Next base: position 23,053 of record NZ_DASWVI010000358.1, read on the forward strand.
GGGGTTGAGCAGGTTGATCGCGACGGCCAGCACCTCGCCGAGCTCGCGACCGCTGTCGCGCAGCAGGCCGCGGGCCACCGAGTCGCCCTGCAGGGCCAGCGCCACCAGCTCACGGACGTGTCCGACCGGGTGGCCCGACTCGGCCATCCGCGCGACGAGCGACCAGCCGCCGGCGATGGTCTCCAGGCAGCCGACCGCGCCGCAGCGACAGGGCAGGTCGCGGGCGGCGTCGACGATGGTGTGCCCGATCTCGCCCGCGGCCCCCAGGTGACCGCTGAGCACCCGACCGCCGGCGATGATGCCCAGCCCGAGGCCCGTGGACGCCTTGACCACGAGCACGTCCTCGAGGTCGCCGGCGCCACCGAGCAGCTCGGACCGAGCGAGGACGTCGGCGTCGTTGCCGACGAAGAGCGGTGCGTCGGCGAGCTCGGCGAAGTACGGCGCGAGCGGCACCCCGTCCCAGCCGGACATCACCGGGGAGCTGAGGCTGAGCCCCGCCGTGGGGTCGAGCGTGCCGGGCAGGCTGAGCCCGATGCCGAGGATCGGCGGCTCGATGCCCTCGAGCAGCACCCGGAACCGGGCGACCACGTCGGCCATCAGCTCGTCGGGACCGACGCCGACCTCGTGGTCGCGGGAGTCGGCGGAGCGCTCCTGACCGTCGAGGTCCAGCACCGCGAGCTGGGTGCGCGAGCGGCCGATCGCGACGGCGAGCACGACCCCGGCGTCCTTGTTGAAGACCAGCGCGCCGGGTGGGCGACCGCCCGTCGAGGCGAGCTCCTCGCCCAGCACCAGCAGTCCGGAGGACGTCAGGGAGGTCACCCGCGCGGTGACCGCGGTCCGCGAGAGCCCGGTCAGCGCCCGCAGCTGGGAGCGGGTGCTGGCCCGCCCGGTGCGCACGAGCTCGAGCAGCTCGCCGGCGGTGGCCGGGGCGGCGCTCTCACGGTTCTCGACCAGCTGGCTCACGGAGCTGAGCATAAACCGCCCTACTTCGATCTTGAAAAGACCTTAGATAGGGTTGTATCGATCCAAACTTCTCCCTACCGTGGAGCCATGGACCCGACCCCCGCCGCCCACGCCCTCCCGGACGTGTGCGACTTCACCGTCTTCGGGGGCACCGGCGACCTGGCGCTGCGCAAGCTGCTGCCCTCGCTCTACCACCGCGACCTCGAGGGCCAACTGCCCGGCGACACCCGGGTGCTCGGCGTCTCAGTCTCCCCGCTCGACGACGACGGCTGGCGGCACGTCGTCCGGTCCGCCCTCGCCACCCACGTGCCCGCGAGCGACCTGCGCGAGGAGGTCGTCGAGCGGTTCACGGCGCGGCTGCACCACCTGCCGCTCGACGCCGAGAACCCCGACGACTGGCACCGGCTGCACGCCCTGCTCAAGGACCGCCCGCGCGCCGAGGAGGCCGTGCGGGTGTTCTACCTGGCGGTCGCGCCCCGGCTGTTCGGCCCCATCTGCCAGCGCCTCGACGAGCTGGGCGTCGCCGACAGCCAGGCCCGCGTGGTGCTCGAGAAGCCGATCGGCCACGACCTCGCCTCGGCCCGCGAGGTCAACGAGGCGGTCGGCCGGGTCTTCGCGGAGTCCCAGATCTTCCGCATCGACCACTACCTGGGCAAGGAGAGCGTCCAGAACCTGCTGGTCACCCGGTTCGCGAACACGTTCCTCGAGCCGCTGTGGAACTCCCGCTGGGTCGACCACGTGCAGATCACGGTGTCCGAGACCGTGGGCGTCGGCGGCCGCGGCGCCTACTACGACAACGCGGGCGCGCTGCGCGACATGGTCCAGAACCACCTGCTGCAGCTGCTCTGCCTGGTCGCGATGGAGCCCCCGACGTACGTCGGGCGGGAGACCGTCCGCGACGAGAAGCTCAAGGTCCTCCAGGCGCTCAAGCCGCTGACCGGCGACGACGTCGACCGCGACACGGTGCGCGGGCGGTACGCCGCCGGCCTGGTCGACGGCGCCGCGGTGCCGTCGTACGCCGAGGACCTGCAGACCACCGGCGGCCATGGCGGCTCGCTGACCGAGACGTACGTGGCGCTCAAGACCGAGGTGCAGAACTGGCGCTGGGCCGGGGTGCCGTTCTACCTGCGCACCGGCAAGCGGATGGACCGGCGGATCTCCGAGATCGTCGTGGTCTTCAAGGAGCCGCCGCACTCGATGTTCCCCGGCGCAGAGGGCGGGACCACGCCCAACCGGCTGCACATCCAGGTCCAGCCCGACGAGGGGATGAAGCTGCACCTGACCGCGAAGGAGCCCGGACCGGGCGGCTACCGGCTGCGGCCGGTGTCGCTGGACCTCAGCTACGCCACCGCGTTCCAGGTGCGGCTGCCCGACGCCTACGAGCGGCTGCTCATGGACGTGATGAAGGGCAACCCCACCTTGTTCATGCGCCGCGACGAGGTCGAGGCCGCGTGGGCCTGGACCGAGCCGATCCTCGAGCGGTGGGCGGTCACCGGCGACCGCCCGAAGCGCTACCCCGCCGGCACCCCCGGACCGACCGCCGCCGCGATGCTCCTCGAGCGGGACGGCCGAACCTGGCAGGAGCTCGACCAGTGACCACCCCTGGAAGCACCCAGTTGAACGCGACGGTCCGGGCGGTCACCGACCGGATCGTCGAGCGCAGCGCCGCCGGCCGCGCCGAGTACCTGAGCCGCATCCGCGCCGCCGCCGACACCGGGCCCGCTCGCGGGCGGCTCGCCTGCGCCAACCTCGCCCACGGGTTCGCGGCCGCCGAGCCCGACGGCAAGCGCGCGCTGCGCGGGTCGGTCAAGCCGAACCTGGCGATCGTCACGTCGTACAACGACATGCTCTCGGCCCACCAGCCCTACCGCGACTACCCCGAGGCGCTGAAGAAGGCGGTCGTCCGCGCCGGCGGCATCGCCCAGGTCGCGGGCGGTGTGCCGGCGATGTGCGACGGGATCACCCAGGGCCGCGACGGCATGCAGCTGTCCCTCTACAGCCGCGACGTGATCGCGATGTCGACGGCAATCGCGCTCTCCCACGACATGTTCGACGGCGCGCTGATGCTCGGCGTCTGCGACAAGATCGTGCCGGGGCTGCTGATCGGGGCGCTGTCGTTCGGCCACCTCCCGACGGTGTTCGTGCCCGCCGGGCCGATGGCGTCGGGCCTGCCGAACGGCGAGAAGGCGAAGGTCCGCCAGCTGTACGCCGAGGGCAAGGTCGGCCGCGAGGAGCTGCTCGAGGCCGAGGCCGCGTCGTACCACTCCGCCGGCACGTGCACGTTCTACGGCACCGCGAACTCCAACCAGCTGCTGATGGAGGTGCTCGGCCTGCACCTTCCGGGCTCGTCGTTCGTGAACCCGGGGACGCCGTTGCGCGAGGCGCTGACCCGGGCCGCAGGACGGCGGGCGACCGAGCTGACGCGGCAGGGCGGCGAGCCGACGCCGATCGGCGAGATCGTCGACGAGCGCGCCATCGTCAACGCCTGCGTGGCGCTGCTGGCCAGCGGCGGCTCCACCAACCACACGATCCACCTCGTGGCGATCGCCCGGGCGGCCGGCATCACGCTGACCTGGGACGACCTGTCCGAGCTCTCGGCCGTGGTGCCGCTGCTGTGCCGGATCTACCCCAACGGCGCCGCGGACGTGAACCACTTCCACGCCGCGGGTGGCATCGCGTTCCTCGTGCACACGCTGCTGCGTGCCGGGCTGCTGCACGAGGACGTGCGGACGGTCGCCGGCCACGGACTCTCGCTCTACACCCGCGAGCCGGTGCTGCGCGGCAGCGACCTGACGTGGGAGGAGGGGCCGAAGGCCTCCCTCGACCTCTCCGTCCTCCGACCGGCCACGGACCCGTTCGCAGCGGACGGTGGGTTGCGCATGCTCACCGGCCCGCTCGGACGGGCCGTGGTCAAGACCTCCGCGGTCAAGCCCGAGCACCGCCTGGTCACCGCGCCGGCGGTGGTCTTCGACGACCAGCAGGACCTCCTCAGCGCGTTCGCGGCCGGCGAGCTGGACGGTCGCGACCTGGTCGCGGTGATCCGCTACCAGGGCCCGGCCGCGAACGGCATGCCCGAGCTGCACAAGCTGACGCCGGCCCTCGGCGTCCTCCAGGACCGGGGCCAGCGGGTCGCGATCGTGACGGACGGCCGGATGTCGGGCGCGTCGGGGAAGGTGCCGGCCGCCATCCACGTCACCCCCGAGGCGGCCCTCGGCGGTCCGCTCGCGCGGGTCCGCGACGGCGACGTGATCACCGTCGACCCGGACGCCGGCGTGCTGGATCTGCACGTGGACCGCGAGGAGCTGTCGCGTCGACCCGTCACCGGGCGTGCGCCCCAGGGTGCGGAGTGGGCGGGGACGGGGCGCGAGCTGTTCGCGGCGTTCCGCTCCACCGTCGGCTCGGCCGACACCGGCGCGAGCGTGTTCCCCGGCGTCGCCGTACCCCCGCAGGAGGTGGCCGTTGTCCAGCCAGCGTGAGTCCCTGATCACCCCCGTGTTCGGCTCGGTGCTCGACGTCGTGCCGGTGCTCCCGGTCGTCGTGGTCGACTCGCTCGACCAGGCGGTGCCGGTGGCGCGGGCCCTGGTCGCCGGCGGGCTGCCGGCGATCGAGCTCACGCTGCGCACCCCGGTCGCGCTCGAGGCGATCCGCGCGATCGCCGCCGAGGTGCCCGAGATCCTCGTCGGCGCGGGCACCATCGCCCGGCCCGAGCAGGCGCGCCTCGCCGCGGAGGCGGGCGCGCGGTTCCTCGTCTCCCCCGGCACCACCGGGTCGCTGCTGCGCGCGATGCGCGACACCGGCCTGCCGTTCCTCCCCGGCACCGCGACCGTCTCGGAGGTGCTCGCCGCCGTCGAGGCCGGCTGCACCGAGCTCAAGCTCTTCCCCGCGGAGGCGTCCGGCGGCACGGCCTTCTTGAAGTCGGTCGCCGGCCCGGTCCCCCAGGTCCGCTTCTGTCCCACCGGCGGGATCACCGCCGCGACGGCCCCGGCGTACCTCGCGCTCCCGAACGTCGGCTGCGTCGGCGGCTCCTGGCTGACTCCGGCCGACGCCCTCGCCGCCGGCGACTGGGACCGGGTGACCCGGCTCGCTGCGGAGGCCGCGGCGCTGCGCTCGACCCGGCCGGGCACCTGACAGAACTGTCCCCTCGCCGCCCGTCGCACAGCAGATGCGTCAGGTGCGTGGCCGACCCTCAGCCGCGGCGGAAGCAGCCGACCAGGTGGGGGTCGAAGACGCCGATGGCCTCCATGAGGGCGTACATGGTGGTGGGGCCGACGAACGCGAAGCCGCGCTTCTTCAGCGCCTTGGACAAGGCGATCGACTCGGCGGAGGTCGTCGTCATCTCGTCGGTGTCGTGCCAGGCGGGTGGATCGGCGGGCGCGAACGAGAGGACGAACGCCTCGAGCCCCTCGGCCGCTCGCAACGCCACGGTCGCGCGGGCGTTGGTGATCGCCGCCTCGATCTTGAGCCGGTTGCGCACGATCCGTGGCTCCTGCATCAACCGCTCGACGTCGGCGGCATCGAACGCTGCGATCACGTCGGCGTCGAAGCCACCGAAGACCTCCCGGAACGCCGGGCGCTTGTTGAGGATCGTCGACCAGGACAGCCCCGACTGGAACGCCTCGAGGGTGAGCCGTTCGAGGTAGGCCGCCTCGCCGTGGACCCGCTCACCCCACTCGGTGTCGTGGTAGTCGCGCATCACGCCCGGGCCGCCCGCCCACGGGCAGCGCGCGACGCCGTCCTCTCCGATCACCGGTCCCATGGGGAGCATCCAAGCGCACCGCGCCGACGGAGGTCCCCACGCACCTGACGTATCTGCTGTCGATCCGCAGGCGAGGGAGCCGATACGTCAGGTGCGTGGGGAGAGCCGCACGTGGGGCAGGGGCGGCGCGGGGATGGGTGGGAGGTGGTCGCCCACCACGGTGCCGAACCGGCCGGGCGCGACGTCCTGGGAGTCCGCGACGACCGCGCCGTCCCGGGTGATCTGCGCCTGCCAGTCGGAGCGCCAGGCCACGACCTCCTCGTGGGTGCGCGCCACGATGTTCCACCACATCACGATGCGCTCGCCGAACGGCGGCCCGCCGAGGAGCAGCAGCCGTACCAGCTCGTCGTACGCCGTCAGCGTGAGCGTCGTGCGACCCGGAGGGACGTAGGCGAGGTCGTCCTTCTTGGTCTCGACGCCCTCGACGGACAGCACGCCGGCGTCCACGAGGACCCCGTGCTCGAATGTCTCGTCGACGTCGACCGCGAGCGTCGTGCCCGGGTCGAGCAGCAGCTCGGCACCGAGCAGCGGCGTGTACGTCGGGACCGGGGAGGTGTCGCCCAGCAGCGACCCGAGGAACACCCGCGCCGTCCACCCCGACCCAGTGACCGGCGACGGCGCGTGATGGGCGAAGCCGGGATCGACGAAGCGGTCCGAGGACGGCAGCGCCACCCACAGCTGCGCGCCGTGCAGCGTCGTGGTGTCGGCCGGCGAGACCTCCGAGTGGCTGATGCCGCGACCGGCGGTCATCAGGTTCACCTCGCCGGGTCGGACCATCGCGTGGTTGCCCGCGCTGTCGCGGTGCTCGACCTCGCCGGTGAACAGCCAGCTCACCGTCTGCAGGCCCGTGTGCGGGTGCGGCGCGACGACCATGCCGCCGGTGTCGGCGACCCGGTCGGGGCCGTAGTGGTCGACGAAGCACCAGGCGCCGATCAGCGAGCGCTGCCGCTGGGGCAGCGTCCGGCGCACCCGCATCGCGCGCGGCCCGCCGAGGGGCACGTCGCGCGGGGTCATGATCTCGACACCCGGGGTGACCGTGCCCGCGCAGGTCATCTCGTCGGGCCGGTCCTCGAGGTTGCTCACCCGGCCATTGTCGCCCCGAGGTCCAGCCCGCTCCTCAGCTCAGGTGCTCGGGCTCGACGTACCTCTTCGACTCGTCACCGCGACCCGGAGGCGTGACCTCGCCGGCGTCGCTACGGATGACCACCCCGGTGCGCCCGCCGTCGGCGCGCACCAGCCGGACGACCACCGACTTCGACGTGGGGCAGTTGCTGCCCTCGGCGGTGGAGTCCAGCGGCACCAGGGGGTTCGTCTCGGGATAGTACGCCGCCGCGCAGCCGCGCGGGGTGTCGTAGGCGACCACGCGGAACGACGGGGCCTGCCGCTGCGACCCGTCCTCCCACTCGCTGACCAGATCCACGTGCTCGCCGTCGGACAGCCCGAGCGCGGCGATGTCGTCGGGGTGCACGAACACCACCCGACGCCCGCCGGAGATGCCGCGGTAGCGGTCGTCGAGGCCGTAGATCGTCGTGTTGAACTGGTCGTGGGAGCGCAGCGTCTGCAGCAGCAGCCTCCCCTCGGGCACCGCCAGCACGGTCGTCGGGCTGACCGTGAAGATCGCCTTGTCCTTCTCGGTCGGGAACGTCCGGCTGTCCCGCGGCGGGTGCGGCAGGACGAAGCCGCCCGGCCGGTCGACCTTCTCGTCGTACGCCGCACAGCCGGGCACCACGCGCGCGATCCGACGTCGGATCGCGGTGTAGTCGGCGCGGAACTCCTGCCAGGGCAGGGCGTGCCGGTCGCCGAGCACGGCCTGCGCCATCGAGCAGACGATGTCGACCTCGGAGCGCAGGTGCGGCGAGGCGGGCTCGAGCGGACCGTGCGAGGCGTGGACGGAGCAGGTGCTGTCCTCGACGGTGACCCGCTGCACCCGGCCGCCGGTCAGGTCCTTCTCGCTGCGGCCGAGCGCGGGGAGGATCAGCGCCTCGCGACCGTGGACCATGTGCGAGCGGTTGAGCTTGGTCGACACGTGCACGGTGAGCGCCGCCCGGCGGAACGCCTCCTCGGTGACCTCGGTGTCCGGTGCGGCGGAGACGAAGTTGCCGCCCAGCCCGAAGAACACCTTCGCGTCGCCGTCACGCAGGGCCTTGATCGCGGCGACGCTGTCGTAGCCGTGCTCGCGCGGCGGCTCGAACCCGAACTCGTCGCGCAGCGCGTCGAGGAAGTGGCCGGGCGGTCGCTCCCAGATCCCCATGGTCCGGTCGCCCTGCACGTTCGAGTGCCCGCGCACGGGGAACAGTCCCGCGCCGGGCTTGCCGATGTTGCCCTGCAGGAACGCGACGTTGGCGAACTCCTTGACGGTCGCGACCGCGTTGCGGTGCTGGGTGATCCCCATCGCCCAGCAGATGACGGTGGCGCTCGAGTCGCGGAACATCCGCGCGGCCTCCTCGATCTGCTCGCGCGACAGGCCGGTGGAGCGGAGCACGACGTCCCAGTCCAGGGTGCGCACGTGCTCGGCCCAGGCGTCGAACCCCCAGGTGTGGCGGTCCACGAACTCGCGGTCGACGCAGCCCCACTCCAGCAGCAGCGACCCGATCGCCTGGAACAGCGCGAGGTCGCCGTTGATCCGCAGCGGCAGGTGCAGGTCGGCGAGCTCCGTGCCGTGCCCCACGACGCCGCGCGGACGCTGCGGGTTCTTGAACCGCACCAGCCCCGCCTCCTTGAGCGGGTTGACCGCGATGATTCGCGCGCCGTTGCGCTTCGCGCCCTCCAGCGCGGTGAGCATCCGCGGGTGGTTGGTGCCCGGGTTCTGGCCCGCGATCACGATGAGGTCGGCCTCGAGCACGTCGCGGATCGTGACCGAGGCCTTGCCGATGCCGATCACCTCCGCGAGCGCGACCGACGTGGACTCGTGGCACATGTTCGAGCAGTCGGGCAGGTTGTTGGTCCCGAACGCCCGGACGAAGAGCTGGTAGGCGAACGCCGCCTCGTTGGAGGTCTTGCCGGAGGTGTAGAAGATCGCCTGGTCCGGGGAGTCCAGGCCGCGCAGGTGTCGGGCGATCATCGCGAACGCCTCGTCCCAGCCGATCGGCTCGTAGTGGGTGCCGCCCTCGCGGACCACCATCGGCTCGGTGAGCCGGCCCTGCTGGCCCAGCCAGTAGTCGGATCGGTCGTGCAGGTCGTCGAGGGAGTGGGCGGCGAAGAAGTCCCGGTGCAGGTGGCGCCGCGTCGCCTCCTCGGTGACCGCCTTGGCGCCGTTCTCGCAGAACTCCGCGGTCGCCCGGCGGCTGGGGTCCGGGTCGGGCCAGGCACAGCCCTGGCAGTCGAAGCCGTCGGCCTGGTTGAGCCGCAGCAGCGTCTGCGCCGTACGCCGCACGCCCATCTGCTCGACCGCGCGCTTCATCGCGACGGCCACGGCCGGCACGCCGGCCGCGCTGTGCTTGGGCGGCGAGACGTCCAGGTCCCGCTCGTCGATGTCCCGCTCTGGAGGTCTCCGGCCCATGGCACCCATCCTGTCCGCGCTGTCCAACCCGGGGAAGCAGTACCCCGCGTGGTCATCACGATGCCCCGCAATAGCCCGGCTGAGCCTGTCCATGCGGGGTCCGCGGGCGCTACGTTGCGACTTGGCACTCCCGCCGGACAGATCCAGGAGCCCGGATGTCGACCAACGAACCCCCTCCCGAACAGACTCCCGAGCAGACTCCCGAGCCGACCCCGCCTCCGCCGTCCCCGCCGCCGACAGGTGGGTACGGCGCGGCGCCGCCCCCACCGCAGCCCCCGCCGGCCCCGGCGTACGGCGGCGGTGACAGCACCGGCTACAGCCTCGGCAACGCCCTGTCCTACGGGTGGGCGAAGTTCCAGGCCAACGCGGCCCAGATCATCATGTCCGCGCTGATCCTCGTCGTCGTCCTCGTGGTCGTCGGCGTGCTCGGCAGCATCGTGATGGGGGCGCTGACCACCGACGCGTCGTGCTCGGTGAAGGACGGCGTGCTCGAGTGCGACGACGGCACCGGCTTCTTCGGCCGCCTGATCCTCCAGGCCCTGCTCTCGGCCGTCATCCTGGTGTTCGCGTGGATCATCGGCGCCGGGCTGGTCCGCGCGTCGCTCAACGTCACCGCCGGCCGGCCGTTCCTGTTCTCCGACGTGCTGAAGACCGACAACCTCGGCTCGGTGGTCGTCGCCAGCGTGATCATCGCCGTGGCCACGTTCGTGGGCACGATCCTGTGCTACCTGCCCGGCCTGGTGGTCGGGTTCGCGACGTCGTACACGCTGTTCTTCATCATCGACAAGAACATGGCACCGGTCGACGCGATCAAGGCGAGCGTGATGTTCGTGAAGGACAACCTCGCCAACACGATCGTCTGGTACATCGTCGGCGGCCTGGTCGCCGCCGTCGGATTCATCATCTGCGTCGTCGGCGCGCTGGTGAGCGTTCCGGTGGTGCTGCTCGGCACGGCGTACACCTACAAGACGCTCAACCGCGAGCCGGTC
>NZ_DASWVI010000359.1:0-7634 GCF_036401255.1 Nocardioides sp.
GGCGTCCCGGACCTGCTGACGCCGCCCCAGCTGACCGGGACCCCGGTAGTCGGAGAGCTGCTGACGGTCCTCGCCCCGGTGTTCAGCCTTCCGGGCGTGTCCACGGCCTACCAGTGGCTCAGCGACGGTGCGCCGATCCCGGGGCAGACCGGCGACACGTACACGCCAGGCCTGGCCGACGTGGGTCACGAGATCTCGGTGCGCGTGACCAGCACCATGGCCGGGCTGCCGGTGCTATCGACCGTGACCAACATCCTGCCGATCTCGGCTGCCGGCGAGCAGACGCTCTCGGCGACCTCGGCCCCCACGCTTTCCGGGACCGCGAAGATCGGCAAGACCCTGTCCGTCGACGGCACGGAGTGGAACGAGGAGGGCGTCACCACGACGTACCAGTGGCTGCGCGACGGTGTGCCGATCAACGGTGCGACCACGGCGTCGTACCTGCTCGTGCCCGACGATCTCGACGCGGCGATATCGGCGAAGGCCACCGGGACGAAGGACGGCTTCACGAACGGGGTCGTCACCAGCGACAGCCGGACCGCGACGATCGGCGATGCGATCACCTGGACGCGACAGCCCACCGTCGGCGGCACCGGGAAGGCGGGGAGGCTGCTGACCGCCGATCCGGGTGCCTGGGGGGCCGGGGAGACGCCGGTGTTCAGCTACCAGTGGAAGCGCGACGGCTTCGCTATCTCGGGCGCCGTCGCCCAGACCTACCAGGTCGATCCCGCCGATGCCGGCCGGGCACTGAGCGTCACGGTCACGGCCGCCCGGGCGGGGTACCAGCCCGGCACGTTCACGACCTCGAAGATCGCCGTGGCCAAGCGCGCCTCGGCACTGCGCGCGACCCTCGCCAAGAAGACCGTCGCCCGGAGCCAGCGGGCCCTGCTCGCAGTGGTGCTCAAGGTGGCGGGAGTCCGTTCGCCGAAGGGCGTGGTCAAGGTCCTGGACGGGAAGCGCACCATCGCCAGGGTCAAGCTGACCGCGAGCCGCGCCGGCAAGGCCACCGTGAAGCTGCCCCGGCTCAAGCCCGGTGCGCACCGGCTCCGCGCGGTCTACGCCGGCACCTCGACGATCGCCGCCGCTGCCTCGAAGGTCGTGACCCTGACCGTGAAGAGGTAGCCCTCCACCAACGAGGACGACCCGCCCGAGGATCTCGGGCGGGTCGTCTCGTCTGCGGGCGGAGAGGCTACTGCTGGTGCGGCGCCTCGAACTGCTGCGTCGGAGCCGGGTCGGCCGGCGGGGCGGCCTGGACCGGCGGGGGCGGCGGCGGAGGCGCCGGGGTGCCGGCGTCGTCGCCCTCGATGTGGACGGGGCGCCGCTTGGACACGTAGACGGCGGCCACGATGCCGGAGAACGCCACGAGGGCGATCACGATCCGCAGCGGCGTGTTGGCGTCCTCGCCGATCGACAGCTTCACGACCGCGGCGACGATCAGCAGCGAGACCAGGTTCATCACCTTGAGCAGCGGGTTGATCGCCGGGCCGGCGGTGTCCTTGAACGGGTCGCCGACCGTGTCGCCGATGACCGTGGCCGCGTGCGCCTCGGAGCCCTTGCCGCCGTGGTTGCCGTCCTCGACCAGCTTCTTCGCGTTGTCCCAGGCGCCGCCGGAGTTGGCCAGGAACACGGCCATCAGGGTGCCGGTGGCGATGGCGCCGGCGAGGAAGCCCGCGAGCGGGCCGACGCCGAGGCCGAAGCCGACCGCGATCGGCGCCAGGATCGCCAGCAGGCCGGGAGTGGCGAGCTCGCGCAGCGAGTCGCGGGTCACGATGTCGACCACCCGGCCGTACTCGGGGCGTCCGGTGCCCTCCATGATCCCGGGGATCTCCCGGAACTGGCGGCGCACCTCGTAGACGACCGCTCCGGCGGCGCGACCGACCGCGTTGATCGCGAGGCCCGAGAACAGGAACACGACGGCCGCACCGAGCAGCATGCCGACCAGGACGTTCGGGTAGGACGCGTCGAACGCGAACGCCAGCGTTGTCAGCTTGCCGGGCTCCTCGGTGAGGTGCACCTCCTTGATCGCCTCGTGCAGCGCGTTGGTGTAGGACCCGAACAGCGCGCTGGCGGCGAGGACGGCGGTCGCGATCGCGATGCCCTTGGTGATCGCCTTGGTGGTGTTGCCGACGGCGTCGAGCTCGGTGAGGATCTGGGCGCCGTGCTCGTCGACGTCGCCGGACATCTCGGCGATGCCCTGCGCGTTGTCGGAGACCGGGCCGAAGGTGTCCATCGCGACGATCACGCCGACGGTGGTGAGCAGGCCGCAACCGGCCAGCGACACCGCGAACAGCGCCACCTCGATCGAGCCGGCGCCGATGAGGAACGCCCCGAACACTGCGCCGCCGATGACGAGCGTCGTGTAGACCGCGGACTCGAACCCGACCGACAGGCCGGACAGGATCACGGTGGCGGCGCCGGTGAGCGAGGTCTTGCCGACGTCCTTGACCGGACGGTGGTCGGTGCCGGTGAAGTAGCCGGTCAGGCCGAGGATCGCGGCCGCCAGCACGATGCCGATGAGCACGGCGAGGGCGGCGACGAGCCGGGGGCTCACGTCGGCGTCGACGCTGGAGTTCGTCAGGTCCGCGAAGTCGCCGGGCAGGTAGACCAGCGCGAGCAGGATGCTGGCGACCGCCCCGATCGCGGCGGAGATGTAGAACGCCCGGTTGATGGTCTTCAGGCCGTTCTCGCCGGGCCGCGGCTTGCACAGGTAGACGCCGACCACCGCGGTCAGCGCACCGATCGCGGGGATCAGGAGCGGGAACACCAGACCCTTGTCGCCGAAGGCCTGCGAGCCGAGGATCAGCGCCGCGACCAGCGTCACCGCGTAGGACTCGAACAGGTCCGCGGCCATGCCCGCGCAGTCGCCGACGTTGTCGCCGACGTTGTCGGCGATCGTCGCGGCGTTGCGGGGGTCGTCCTCGGGGATGTTGTTCTCGACCTTGCCGACCAGGTCGGCGCCGACGTCGGCGGCCTTGGTGAAGATGCCGCCGCCGACACGCATGAACATCGCGAGCAGCGCGGCACCGAAGCCGAAGCCCTCCAGCACGTGGGGGGCGTCCTCCTGGAACAGCATCACGACGACGCTGGCACCGAGGAGCCCGAGGCCGACGGTCAGCATGCCGACGGTGGCGCCGGTGCGGAAGCCGATGTTCATGGCCGTGTCGCGGCCCTGGGTCTGCGCGGCCGCGGCCACCCGGAGGTTGGCCTTCACCGCCAGCGACATGCCGAGGTAGCCGACGCTGGCCGAGAAGCCCGCTCCGACCAGGAAGAACACGGAGCGGAAGATCCGCACCGTGGCGTCGTCGGCCGGCAGCGCGAGCAGGGCGAAGAACGCGACGACGGCGAAGATCGCCAACGTGCGGAACTGCCGCTGCAGGTAGGCGTTCGCGCCCTCCTGCACCGCCTGGGCGATGTTCTTCATGTTGTCGGTGCCCTCACCGGCGGCAAGTACCTCCTGGCGGAACATCGCCGCCATCGCGAGCGCGCCCAGCGCGATCAATGCGACGACGATGACCAGGACGAGGTTGCCCCCGGAGACTTCCACGACAGCGGGAACGATCCCCGTCATGTGCTTCCTCCTGGGAGAGTGATTCAGGTCTCACGGACGACGCGGAGTCTACGCACGGGCTGCCCTCGGGTATCCACATGTGACCCGCTACACACAGCTGGAGGCGCGCTCGTACGCCGTACGGGATGGGTTCGCGACGACGCTAGACCCCCCGCGACGGGCGGTCGACGGGTCAAAGGACCCGAAACGATCGGGACCTCGGGAGCCGGCCTCGGTGGGCCTCGACGAGGCTCGACCGGGCTCGATCAGGCTTGATTCAGGTCAGCTGCCGGCCAGCGCGGCGTCGGCGGAGTCGTGGATGACGAAGACCTTGGCCAGGCCGGTGATGCGGAAGATCTTCAGCAGGCGGTCCTGGGTGCACACGAGCTGCAGCGACCCGTCGTGGGCACGCACCTTCTTCAAGCCACCCACGAGGACGCCGAGGCCGGTCGAGTCGAGGAACTCGACCTCCTCCATGTCGACGACGATGTCGTAGACGCCGGCAGCCACCAGCTCGGTGATCTTGTCGCGCAGCTTGGGGGCGGTGTAGACGTCGATCTCGCCCCCGACGGCAACGATGGTCTTCCCACCGGCGTCGCGCGTCGTCAGAGTCAGGTCCACCTAGTGTCTCCCCGGTGTGGTTGTTCGGTTGCCGGAGGAGTCAAGGCGAGGAACCCCGACATCCGGCCTGCACAATGAAACCACGCCCGCGCCGTCCCGCGCACAAACTGACCACAGTTCGCGATCCGGCCCGGACGCTCCAGCCTACGCCCTGCCCCGGTCCGGGGACCGCCGGACCACCGTCGGTGGCCTCGGGGAGGATGAGGTCGTGAGTGCGGCCACCGGGTCCCCGACCCGCAGACCCCGCGACGTCCGGTCGGTCGTCGCGCGGCTGACAGCCGTGCCCGGGCGCGAGGACCGGCTGCGCCACCTCGAGGTCCTCCCGGCGCGTCCGGCCCGCCACGCCGAGTGGCCCGCGTGGGCCGCATCCGACGTGGTCGGCGCGTTCGAGGCGCGCGGCGTGACCCGTCCGTGGCAGCACCAGGCGGTCGCGGCGGAGGCGGCCCACGAGGGCCAGCACGTCGTGATCTCGACCGGCACCGCTTCCGGCAAGAGCCTGGCCTACCAGCTGCCGGCGCTCTCGGCGGTGCGCGCCGCACGCGGGGAGCGGGGGCAACGCGGAGCGACCGTCCTCTACCTCGCTCCGACCAAGGCGCTCGCGCAGGACCAGCTCGCCGGCCTGGGCGGCCTCGGCCTCGACCTGCGGGTCACCACCCACGACGGCGACAGCTCGCGTGAGCAGCGGGACTGGGCGCGCGACCACGCCGAGTACGTGCTCACCAATCCCGACATGCTGCACCGCTCACTGCTGCCGGGCCACTCCCGCTGGGCGCCGTTCCTGGGCTCCCTGCGCTATGTCGTCGTCGACGAGTGCCACCACTACCGCGGGGTCTTCGGCGCCCACGTCGCCCATGTGCTGCGCCGCCTGCGCCGCGTGTGCGCGATGTACGGCGCCAGCCCCACGTTCGTGCTCGCCTCGGCGACCCAGGCGGAGCCCGAGGTCGCCGCCCGGCGGCTCACGGGCCTCGAGGTCCTCGCGGTCACCGGCGACGCCTCACCGCGCGGGGAGGTGTCGCTGCTGCTCTGGGAGCCGCCGTTCACCTCCTACACCGGCGAGAACGGCGCGCCGGTGCGCCGGGCGGCCGCCTCGGAGGCCGCCGACCTGCTCGCCGACCTGGTCGCCGAGGACGTCCGCACGCTCGCGTTCATCCGGTCGCGCCGCGGCGCCGAGCAGGTCGCGATGACGGCGGCCGAGCTGCTCGCCGAGGTCGACCCGGCGCTGGCCGGGCGGGTCGCGTCCTACCGGGGCGGCTACCTGCCCGAGGAGCGGCGCGCGATCGAGGAGTCGCTGCGGCGGGGCGAGCTGACGGGTCTGGCGGCGACCAACGCCCTCGAGCTCGGCATCGACATCAGCGGCCTCGACGCCGTCCTCATCGCCGGGTTCCCCGGCACCCGCGCGGCCCTGTGGCAGCAGGTCGGCCGCGCCGGGCGTGGCGCCCAGGACGCGCTCGGCGTCCTCGTCGCGCGCGACGACCCGCTGGACACCTACCTCGTCACCCATCCCGACGCGCTCCTCGGCCGTCCGGTCGAGGCGACCGTCTTCGACCCGGCGAACCCCTACGTGCTCGGACCGCACCTGTGTGCCGCCGCCCACGAGGCCCCGTTGACGGAGGCGGACCTCCCGCTGTTCGGGCCCTCGGCCCGCGAGGTCGTCGACGCGCTCACCGACGCCGGCCTGCTGCGGCGCCGACCGCGCGGCTGGTTCTGGACCGACCGGCGCCGCGCGAGCGATCTCGCCGACATCCGCTCGACCGGTGGCGCCCCCGTGCAGCTCGTCGAGGCCGCCACCGGCCGGGTGGTCGGCACGGTCGACGCCTCCAGCGCCCACGGCACCGCCCACCCGGGCGCGGTCTACGTGCATCGGGGCGAGACCTGGCTGGTCAGGTCCCTCGACCTCGAGGACCACGTCGCGGTGATCGAGCGGGCCGACCCGGACTACTCGACGACCGCGCGCGAGGTCACCGAGATCTCCGTGGTGCGCGAGCGCGAGCATGCGGCCTGGGGTGACTGTCGCCTCTCGTTCGGCGAGGTCGACGTGACCCACCAGGTGGTCTCGTTCCTCAAGCGTCGCCAGCCCGGCGGCGACGTGCTCGGCGAGGAGCCGCTCGACCTTCCGCCGAGGTCGCTGCGGACCGCGGCCGTGTGGTGGACCGTGCCCGACCACGCCCTGACCGAGGCTGGACTGGCCGCGCGCGACCTGCCCGGCGCGGCGCACGCGGCGGAGCACTGCTCGATCGGCCTGCTGCCGCTGTTCGCGACCTGCGACCGGTGGGACATCGGCGGCGTCTCGACCGCGGTGCACCCCGACACCGGCCGGTTGACCGTGTTCGTCTACGACGGCCACCCCGGCGGCGCCGGCTTCGCCGAGCGCGGCTTCCGCGCGGCGCGCGACTGGCTCGTCGCGACCCGCGACACCATCCGGTCCTGCACCTGCGAGGAGGGCTGCCCGTCCTGCATCCAGTCGCCGAAGTGCGGCAACCAGAACAACCCGCTCGACAAGGCGGGCGCCGCCGCGCTCCTCGACGTACTGCTGGGCGAGGCCTAGGGTGCCCGCATGGTGATCCTCGGTCTCCTGCTCATCGCCCTCGGCGCCGTGGCGATCGTCGCCGCGGTCGGCACGGTCGAGGGCACCGGCGTCGAGCTGCTCGGCACCGACATCAGTCCGCTCGCCCTCTTCTTCATCGGCCTCGGCGCCGGCGTCGCCATCCTGTGGGGCTTCGGCCTCACCAAGTGGGGGACCAAGCGGACGCTGCGGCAGCGCCGCGAGAGCAAGCGGCTCAGCGAGCTCTCGGAGAAGCTCGACGAGCGCGAGGCCGAGCGTCGCGAGGAGGAGCGCGAGCGCGGGCCCGACGACCGGTCGCTCTGAACGGGCTGGGCCCGTCATCCGGGTCCGGCCCGGGCCTCGGCACCGAGGTCGGCGCTCTGGCCCAGCCAGTGCGGCCCGGTGACCTCGACCCGCACGGAAGCCTCGCGGCCGGCCAGGGAGCAGGCGACCAACCGCGCCCCGTTGTCAGCCGCCGTGGCCGCCCCGGCGGCGCACGGGTCGCGGCCCTGACCGACGGCCGTGGCCGCCGAGAGCGCGGCGAGGTCGGCGGCGGACTGCGCCGTCCGGTGCGCCCGCACCATCGCCGCCACCACGCCCAGCGCCGCGCCCACGAGCAGCAGGACGGCCAGGCAGGAGATCGCGAAGAGGCTAGCCGAGCCCCGGGCGTCACGCGCGGCGGTCACGGGGACTGCTCCTCGGCGGCGGCGACGGCCTGGGCCGAGACGGTGACCGCCGGCAACCGCCCGAACAGTCCGCCCGGACCCCGGACCTGCCCCACGACCTCCACGGTCACCTCGCCACCCCGGTCGTGCACCGCGACCCGGCTGCCGGCCGGCGCCACCTGCTCACCGCGCGCCACCGCCTCGGCGACACCGTCACCACGGGCGACCGCGCGCGCCGTCTCGCGGGCGGCGTCGACCG
>NZ_DASWVI010000360.1:0-6066 GCF_036401255.1 Nocardioides sp.
GACGCTGATGAGGCGCCTGCAGGTCTTCGGCCTCGGGGTGCCCGGTCACTACCGTCCCGAGGACCTGCCCTCGACGGTGTGGCCGCCGCCGGTCGAGGCCGGCGCCTATGTCACGCAGGAGCCCACTCCGTGACGCTCCCACCGCCCGCCCAGCAGCTGATCGACGGCAAGCTCGTCGCCGCGAGCGACGGTACGACGTACCCGATCCTCAACCCGGCCACGGGGGAGGAGATCGGCGTCGCCCCCGACGGCACCGCGGCCGACGTAGACGCGGCGATCGCCGCCGCCCGCCGGGCGTTCGACGAGACCGACTGGGCCACGAACACCGACCTGCGGGTGCGCTGCCTGCGCCAGCTGCACGCCGCGCTGCTCGAGCACGCCGAGCCGTTCCGGGCCCTGACGACCGCCGAGGTCGGCATGCCCGGCTTCATGATGGGCGCCGCCGGCTTCGACGTGCCGGTCGAGGGTCTGAAGTGGGTCACGGACCTGTTGGAGACCTACGCGTTCGAGACCGACCTGGGCGTCGCGCACCCGATGGGCATCGCGAGCCGGCGGACGGTACGCCGCGAGCCGGTCGGCGTCGTCGCCGCGATCTCCCCGTGGAACGTGCCGACCCAGATCAACCTCGCCAAGATCGGGCCCGCGCTGGCCGCCGGCTGCACGGTCGTCCTCAAGCCCGCGCCGGACACCCCGTGGGTGGCGTGCGAGCTGGGCCGGCTGGTCGCCGAGCACACCGACATCCCCGCCGGCGTGTTCAACGTCGTCGCCCCGGCGTCCAACGAGGTGGCCGCGCTGCTCACCACTGACCCCCGTGTCGACATGGTCTCCTTCACCGGCTCGACAGCGACCGGTCGGGCGATCATGGCCGCGGCCGCGCCCACGCTGAAGAAGGTCTTCCTCGAGCTCGGCGGCAAGTCCGCGGCCATCGTCCTCGACGACGCGGACGTCGCCGCCGCGGCCGGGGCCACGGCGTTCACGGCCTGCATCCACGCCGGCCAGGGCTGCGCGATCACCACGCGCCTGGTGGTGCCGCGGGAGCGGCACGACGAGGCCGTGCAGGTCGCGGCCGCGACCATGGAGTCGATCGGCGCCAAGGACCCCGCCGACCCGGGAGCGATCTGCGGACCGGTGATCTCCCGGGCGCAGCGCGACCGGGTCGCGTCCTACCTGCGGCTCGCGGTCGAGGAGGGCGGCACGTTCGCCGCCGGCGGGCACGTGATCGACCGGCCCGGCTTCTGGGTCGAGCCCACGGTGGTCGCCGGCCTCGACAACTCCAGCCGACTGGCGCAGGAGGAGATCTTCGGACCGGTGCTCGTGGTGATCCCGCACGACGGCGACGACGACGCGGTGCGGATCGCCAACGACTCGGCGTACGGACTGTCGGGCTCGGTGGAGTCCGGCTCGCTCGAGCGCGCGAAGGCCGTCGCGGCGCGGATCCGCACCGGCACGATCGCCGTCAACGGCGGGGTGTGGTTCAGCCCCGACGCGCCGTTCGGCGGCTACAAGCAGTCCGGCATCGGCCGGGAGATGGGCGTCGCGGGGTTCGAGGAGTACCTCGAGATCAAGACCATCGCGGAGCCGGCGTGAGGACCCACGCACCTGACGTAGATGTCGTGCGCGCGCGCCGGAGGCAGCAGATGCGTCAGGTGCGTGGCACCCCAGGAGGAGTGAGATGAGGTTCCAGGACAAGGTCGTCGTCGTCACGGGGGCGGCGCAGGGCATCGGGGAGGCCTACGCGCGGGCGCTGGCGGGCGAGGGTGCGTCGGTGGTCGTGGCCGACCTCAACGTGGAGGGCGGGGAGAAGGTCGCCGCCGACATCGGCGGGCTGTTCGTGCGCACCGACGTCTCCTCGCACGAGTCGGCAGCGGCGCTGGTCGAAGCGACCGTGGCGGCGTACGGCGGGATCGACGGGCTGGTCAACAACGCCGCGATCTACGGCGACATGGCCTTCGACCTGCTGATCAGCGTCGACTGGGACTACTACCGGCGGTTCATGTCGGTGAACATGGACGGCGCGCTCGTGATGACCCGCGCGGCCTACCCCGAGATGCAGAGGCGGGGCGGCGGGTCGATCGTCAACCAGTCGAGCACGGCGGCGTACCTCTACTCCGGCTTCTACGGCCTGGCCAAGGTCGGCGTGAACGGCCTCACCCAGCAGCTCGCCCACGAGCTCGGCGGGATGGGCATCCGCGTCAACGCGATCGCGCCCGGCCCGACCGACACCGCCGCGACCCGCACCCAGGCGGGCGACGCCGCGAAGGAGCTGGTCAAGGGGCTGGCGCTCAAGCGGATGGGGCAGCCGGAGGACATGGTCGGCGCCTGCCTGTTCCTGCTGTCGCCGGAGTCGTCGTGGGTGACCGGTCAGATCATCGCCGTCGACGGCGGGCAGACGTTCCGTGCCTGACCCGGGCGGCAGCCTGCGAGTGGGCTTCGTGGGCCTCGGCAACATCGGCAAGCCGATGGCGCTGCGGCTCGCCGCTGCCGACGGCATCGACCTGACGGTGTACGACGTGGCGGCGGGTCCGGTCGCGGAGCTCGTCGAGGCCGGGGCGGTCGCGGCCGCCGGCGTCGCGGCGATCGACGCCGACGTCGTCTGCGTGATGGTCCGCGACGACGACCAGGTGCGTGCCGTGGCCGCGGAGGTCCGGCCCGGGGTGGTGCTCGTCGTCCACTCGACGGTCGCCCCCGAGACGCCGGGCGAGCTCGCGGCGGCCGGGCACACCGTCCTCGACGCCCCGGTCTCGGGCGGTCCGATGGGTGCCGCGGACGGGTCGCTGGCGATCATGGTCGGCGGCGCCGGTGCGGCCTTCGACGTCGCCCGGCCGGCGCTCGAGGCGATGGGCTCGCTGGTCGTGCACGCCGGCCCGTTGGGCGCCGGCACCCGGATGAAGCTGGCCCGCAACCTCATCCACTTCGTCGCGTTCACCGCGGTCACCGAGGCCCAGCGACTCGCGGAGGCTGCCGGCATCGACCTGGTCGAGCTCGGCAAGGTGGTGCGGCACACCGACGCGATCACCGGCGGACCCGGCGCGATCATGTACCGCGACACCACGGCGCCGATCGCCCCCGACGACTTCTGGCACGGCGTCTTCGACCACGTCGCCGCGCTGGGGGAGAAGGACCTCGCGTTCGCGATAGCGCTCGCGGAGCAGCAGCGCGTCGACGTACCGCTCGCACGACTGTCGCTGGACCGATTGAGAGAGGGGCTCGGCCTTGGGTGACTTCGAGGGACTGCCGGAGACGCGGCGGCGCGGGCTGGAGAAGATGGAGCAGGTCTACGGCTTCGACATGACCGACGGGGCGGGCGACTTCTTCCGCTACACCGCCGACCACCTGTTCGCCGACATCTGGAGCCGGCCCGGCCTCAGCGACCGCGACCGCCGGCTGATCCTGATCGGCATGCTCGCCGGCCAGGGGGCCGCCGACGTGCTGGGCATCCAGGTCCCGGCGGCGTACGCGAACGGCGAGCTCGACGACGAGGCGTTGCGCGAGATCGTGATCTTCGTGTGTCACTACGCCGGCTGGCCGAACGGCGCGCGCCTCAACTCGATCGTCGAGGAGACGATCGCGCAGGCCGCCCGGGGCCGCTGAGCCGGACCTGGCAGCCGAAACCCGCACGACACGCCGGTGGCCCTCGGCGTGTCGTGCGGGTTTCACCGGCTGACCGGTGAAACCCGCAAGCCCCCAGTCGGCCCCGAGCGGGCTCCCAGCGGTCCCCAAGAGCTGCGCGGGACGGTGGGGACACCGAGGCAGACGGCCCCGGCCCCACCGATCCAGGAGCACCATCGTGAACGACCCCGCCGCCCTCCAGCCCTTCCTCGTCGCGTTCCTCGTGCTCGGCGTCGTCGCCGCCGTCGTCGCGCTCGCCGCGCTGGCCGCCGTCGCCGCCGAGGTACGCCGTGCCGCGCGCCCCGCACTGGTCGTCCTCGGCACCGAGCCGGCCGAGAGCGCGGCCCGCGCCGCCTGACCCGGCCGGGTCGGGCCGGCCGTCCGCGGTCAGCGCCGTTCGGAGTGGACCGTCCGCATCACGTAGTCCTTCTCGGGGCCGGACGCCTGCCACTCCACGGTCCAGGTCGACTCGGCGACCTCGATCAGCCCCGTGTAGAGGTCGCGGCCGCAGGGATGGCCGACCCGCTCGCCGGTCGCCCACGGGTGGAACGGCCGCCCGTCGGAGAACGAGACCTCCCAGCCGGCGCCCACCCGGTCGACATACAGCGTCCGGCTCACCGGCACCGACCGGCCGGCCCAGGTCATCGTGCCCTCCTCGCTCCACCGCACCCGGTCGGGCGACTCCAGCGCCAGCGTGGCGGTGCCGACGACGTCGCGCCGCTCCCCGGCGAGCCGGTCGTCGACCACCCGGGTGAGTGTCCAGGTCCCCAGCAGGTCGGTGGGGAGCGCGTCGAGCCCCATGGCGATGACGGTAGCCAACTGCGGCCCGGACGCGCCGCTGTGCGAGGGTGCTCCGGTGCCACCCCGTCAGCGAGCCAAGCGACCGCCCCGACCCGCCATGCCCGTCCCGGAGGGGGCCCGCGAGGTGTTCACCGACGGCGCCTGCTCGGGCAACCCCGGCCCCGGCGGGTGGGCCTGGGCGCTGGACACCTCGGTCTACGCGTCGGGCCGCGAGGCGCCGTCGACCAACCAGCGGATGGAGATCCGCGCGGCCCTCGAGGCGGTGCGCTCCCTCGACGGGCCGCTGCTCGTGGTGAGCGACTCGACGTACGTCGTGAACTGCTTCCGGGACCTGTGGTGGCAGGGGTGGCTGGATCGCGGCTGGGTGAGCTCCGCGCGCAAGCCGGTCGCCAATCGCGACCTCTGGGAGCCGCTCGTCGCCCTGGTGCAGGAGCGGGGCGATATCGCGTTCGCGTGGGTCAAGGGCCACTCGGGCCACGCGATGAACGACTTCGTCGACCGGCTCGCGGTCGCCGCCACCCGGGGCTGATCCTCAGCGGGTCCGAGCCCGGCCCTGCACCCGGCCCTGGGCCCAGTGCACGAGCGGGGCGAGCAGCCCCGCGGCGGCGCGGCCCTCGCCGGTGAGGGCGTACTCCACGTGGGGCGGCACCACCGGCAGGGCGGTACGCCGTACCAGCC
The DNA here is from genome assembly GCF_036401255.1 of Nocardioides sp. GTDB lineage: Bacteria > Actinomycetota > Actinomycetes > Propionibacteriales > Nocardioidaceae > Nocardioides. The sequence goes on from NZ_DASWVI010000360.1 coordinate 5,089, forward strand.
CGTCGGCCTCCAGCACCTGCAGCGTCTGGATCAGCATCTTCTCGCTGACGCCGGCGATCTCGCGCTTGAGCTCGCTCCACCGCAGCGTGCGGTCGTCGAGGGTCAGCAGCACGAGCACCCCCCACTTGCTGGTGACGTGCTCGACGAGGAGCCGTGTCTCGGGGCAGGCGGTGTCGAGCTGGAGGTCGCCGACGGTGGTCATGGATCGACCTTACCTCCGGGTGGGTACCCCACTTCAAAGTGGGTACCGCCGACCGGGAACGTGCCGGCCGGCCGCGTGGTTGACGCGAGTGACCGCATCAACCGACGGAAGGTTCCACGCATGTCCATCGTCATCACCGGTGCCACCGGCCACCTCGGCCGTCTCGTGGTCGAGTCGCTGCTCGAGCGCGGGGCCGAGGGGATCGTCGCCACCGGTCGCTCCCCGGAGCGTCTGGCCGACCTCGCCGAGCGGGGCGTGCGGGTCGAGCGCCTCGACTTCGACGACGTGCCGGACTCCGTCGACTGGCTCGCCCCGGGCGACGTGGTGCTGCTGGTCTCTGGCAGTGAGGTCGGCCGCCGGGTGCCGCAGCACCGTGCCGTGGTCGAGCTGGCCGCGCGCTCCGGCGTACGCCGCATCGTCTACACCAGCGCGCCCGCCGCGGACGACACCACGCTCACCGTCGCGCCCGAGCACGCCGCCACCGAGGCCCTGATCCGCGAGAGCGGCGTGCCGTTCACGTTCCTGCGCAACGGCTGGTACACCGAGAACTACGCGCAGACCTTCGAGCAGGCCCGCGAGACCGGCGTCGTGCTGGGCAGCGCCGGCGACGGTGCGGTGGCCAGCGCCACCCGCGACGACTTCGCCGAGGCCGCCGCCGCGGTGCTGACCACCGACGGCCACGACGGTGCGGCGTACGAGCTCACCGGTGACGAGGCCTGGACCTTCGCCGACCTGGCCGGCGCCTTCGGCGACGCGCTGGGTCGTGAAGTGAGCTA
>NZ_DASWVI010000361.1:0-1580 GCF_036401255.1 Nocardioides sp.
TGGATGCTTGGCGTGGTCAGGGTGCGTGCATCGCAAGGCGGCCGAGCGTAGGGCTACCGGGCGCAACTCGAGCGAGGCCAACGCAGCGAGGTGCGTGCCCTGGCCCGCGCGAAGCGCGTAGGAACTTTGGACACGCGGCGCTAGTCCGTCAGACCCGCACGTCTCGGTGCCAGGACTCGGTGACGTACTTGGTCGCCCACCCCATCGAGGTGTAGAGGCCGGCGGCTCCGGTCGGCGAGTCGGCGTCGACCTCCAGGCCGACGCGGTCGCGCCCACGCGCCGCGGCGTCGGCGATGATCGTGCGCAGCAGGCCCTTGGCGACGCCGCGGCCGCGGGCGGCCTCCAGGACGCCGAGGTAGGACACGTAGGAGCCGTCCGGCCCGTTCGCGCTCTCGGAGACCGTGCCGATCAGGGCTCCGACGGGCTCGCGGGAGCCGTCGTCGCCGACGAGCTCGGCCAGCCACCAGTGGTCCCAGCGGTGGCCCGGGTCCTCGCGGAGCCGGTGGAGGAACTCCTCGAACGTCTCCTCGCTGGAGTTGAAATGGTCGACGAACGCGCCTTCGAGGACCTCGTGCACCTCGCGCAGGTCGCTCTCGTCGGGCATCCCGTCGTCGGCGCCGCGGACCAGGCGGAACACGACGCCGCGGTCCTCCCAGTGGTCGGGGGTCGCGACCAGGCCCTCCTCGTCGGGGGCGACCGGGCGGCTCATCTGCCACCAGGTGCGGACCCGCTCGAACCCGGCCGCGCGCAGCCAGCGGGCCTGGCGCTCGTCGCCCTCGAAGGCGCCGGTGTCGATCTGCTGGACCGCGAGGCCGCGGGCCCGGCCGACCGACCGGGCCTGCGCCTCGGCCCACTCGACCAGCAGGTCGGAGCAGGCGTCGGCGATGGTGCCGGCGGGGTCGCCGGGCAGCTCGCGCTGCACGATGTGGACGAAGAGCATCCGGCCGACCGACCGGTCGTGGACGCTGCCCCAGGCGTGGATGTCGCCCTCGGCGTCGCGGACCACCACGTTCTCGCGCATCCGCAGCCCGTGCTCGGAGACCTCGACGAGCACGTCGTCGACCCCCGACCCGGCCCAGCCACGTCCGTGCCGCTCGTGGGCGCGCAGCAGGTGGGTGAGCCGGGCCACGTCGAAGCGGTCAGCGGGGTCGGGGGTGCCGACCGTCCAGCCGGGCGGCAGCCCGGGCAGGTCGCCCAGCAGGGCGTCGGGATTGCTCTCGAACCGGTTCTCGTGGGGGATCACGACCGTTGAGTCTGCCGCAGCTCGCGACGGGGGAAACGTGCCGTGCGCCACGGCCTCCCCAGGACGTGGGCTACGGCACGTCCTGGGCCCGGGTCATGCGTGCTTGCGCTGGCCGGCCTCGGCGGCGTGCCAGGCCTGGGTGACCACGTCGAGCTCGGCGCGGACGACGTCGAGCTCCTGCTCGAGCTCCGCGACCCGGACGATCGCCTCGGCGGCGCGCTGCTCGGCCGCGGCGAGGCTCTCCTCGACCTGGCTCGCCCCCCGCTCGGCGGCGTCGGCGCGCCGCGCCTCCTGGTTGAGCTTGCGGGTGGCGTCCGCGGCCCGGCCCTGCGCGGCG
>NZ_DASWVI010000362.1:0-3721 GCF_036401255.1 Nocardioides sp.
GTCGGCCACCGCCGCGGCCCGGGCGGCCTGCGACCCGGCGCCCGCCAGTGCCGCGAGCCGGTCGAACGCCTCGTGGACCTCCAGGACGGTCAGCGACGACGTCGCCGCGGGCGTCGGCAGCTCGGTGAGCCCGCGCCAGCCCAGCCCGGTGCGCCGCTGGCGCAGCGCACCGCCGACGTACGCCGTCACCGTCTCCAGCTCCTCGGCGCTGGTCCGGTCCGGGCGAGCGCGGGTGAGCAGGTCGGCGATCGCGGCGACCTTGGCCTTGCGGGACCGGGTGGCGGCGATCGCGGCGGAGGTGGCGACGACGTCGGCGAGCAGCACGGCCCCATTCAAGACGAACCCAGGGACAACGGGCGCGGTCCGACGGGACCTTGGCCCCCTGCGCGGCGGCGCCGGCCTCACTAGCGTCGAGCACGGAAGGAGGCCCGGCCATGACCGTGCGACCCCACGACCTCACCGACCTGCTGCTCGCGCCGACGCTGATCGACCTCGACGACGTGCTCGAGGCCATCGGGGACCTCAACCCCGGCGAGCTGGCCTTCGAGGTCATCCTCGTCACCAACCAGGAGCCCCGCGACGCCGGAGAGCGGGCCGCGATGCTGCTGGAGTTCCTCCGCTTCCGGCTCGACCTGCACCGGTGGAGCCTCGCGCTCACCGACCGCGGGCTGAGCGTCGAGCACGGCGGCCGCGCGGTCGTGCTCGGCCTGCCGCCGAACGTCCGGGACTACCTCGCCGCCTGATCGCTGCCCGGCGCCGCCTACGGTGGCTCCGTGAGCCGGATGCAGCGCCTCGTGGTCGACCTCGAGCGCGCCTGGGATGCCGCGCGGCTGCGGCGCAAGGCGTCCGGGCCGCCACGGGACTTCCGGATCGAGCCCTACCTCGGGCACGGAGGACCCGAGGGCGTGGTCGTGCGCGGCCGCGTGCTCGACGACCCGCCGATCAGCGAGGCCGTCGAGGGCGAGGGCTTGGGCGCCGCCGTACGACGCAGCCTGCGGCAGTTCGTCACCGACGAGCTGCCCGGCGTGCCGCTGCGGGTGAGCGTCGGGGACGCGACGGTCGAGGCCGTCACCGATGGCGAGGGCTACTTCGTCGCCCGGCTCGCGCCGAGCGCGCTCACCGCCCCCTGGCACGACGGCCACGTCGAGCTCGCGGGGGCCTACCGCGGGCTGACCGACCCGCACCGCACGCCGCTGCGCGTCCGGGTGCCCGACGAGCACGCTCGCTTCGGCGTGATCTCCGACGTCGACGACACGATCATCGAGACCGGCGTCCAGCGGGTCGGGCTGATGCTGCGCCAGACCTTCACCGGCTCGGCGCTGACCCGCACCCCGTTCCCGGGCGCAGCTGAGCTCTACCGGCACCTGGAGGGCAGGGACCTGGAGGGCGGGCTGAATCCGTTCTTCTACGTCTCCTCCAGCCCGTGGAACCTGCACGGGTTCCTGCTCGCGTTCCTCGAGCACCGCGACTTCCCGCTCGGCCCGCTGCTGCTGCGCGACCTGGTCGGCAGCCGCGAGGGCCGCGCCCGCAAGCACGAGCGGATCGAGGAGGTGCTCGCGCTGCACCCGCACCTGCCGTTCGTGCTGATCGGCGACTCCGGCGAGAAGGACCCGCAGATCTACGCCGACATCGTCGCCGCCCACCCGGGCCGGATCCTCGCCGTCTACATCCGCGAGGTCCGCCTCGACCCGGGCGACGGCCGGGTCGAGGCGGTCAGCGACGCGTGGGCGCACGACGTGCCGTTCGTGCTCGCCGCCGACAGCGCGGCGGTACGCCGGCACGCCGCGTCGATCGGGCTGCTGTGAACGGCCGCCGCCTGCTGCTCGCGGTCGACGCGCCGTCGCTGCTGCACCGCAACCACCACGCCCGGGTCGAGTCCGGGCTGCGCGACCGCGGCGGCCGGCCCGCGTGGGCGCTGCACGGCATGCTGCGCCAGATCCTCGACGCCATCGACCAGTTCGCACCGGACGCGGTGCTGTTCGGGCTCGACGACCGGCGTACGTCGGTGCGCGAGCAGGCCTACCCGGCGTACAAGGCCGGCCGGGCCGAGAAGGACCCCGCGCTCGTCGACCAGCTCGAGCGCGCGGGCGCGCTGCTCGACGCGCTCGGCATGCTCACGGTCACCCCCGACGGGCTCGAGGCCGACGACGTCAACGCCTCGGCGGCGACCTGGGCCGAGCGCCACGGATGGAGCTGCGTGCTGATCACCTCCGACCGCGACGCGTTCGCCCACATCAGCGAGCACACCCAGGTGCTGCGCCTGATCAACGGCGGCATCAACGCCTCGCCACTGCTCAACCCAGCGCGGCTGCGGGCGATGTACGGCATCGCGGCCGAGCACTACCTGGAGTACGCCGCGCTCCGCGGCGACCCGAGCGACAACCTGCCGGGCGTCCCCGGGATCGGCGAGAAGATCGCGCCGGTCCTGCTCTCCGAGATGGGCTCGATGCGGGCCGTGTGGGCCGACATCGACCACTGCGCGGGCGCGACGCTGGTGGCGACGCTCGACTCCTACTGCGAGGAGGTCGGCCGCCCGCGGATCGGCGCGAGCGTGCTGAAGAAGCTGGCCACGCCGGCCGCGCGGGAGCGGTTCGAGTTCAACCTCGCGATCATGTCGGGGCGCACCGACCTCGAGCTCGGCCTGACGCCGGACCTGCCGGGCAGCCCCGGCCTGCTGCCGCTGGAGCCCGACCGGGTCTCCCGGGTCGTCGGCCACCTGGGCGTGCCGGAGACCACCCGGCTCGCGCTGCGGGTGCTCACGGAGCCGCCGGCGAGCTCGCAGCCGCCGTACTGATCCGCTCGGCGAGCGCCACCAGCGCCGCGTGCACCTCCGCGCCCTCCTCGATGCGGAACGCGCCGGGCAGCAGCGTGAGCTGCTGGGCGTACGACGCCACGTTGCGGGTCGAGCCGACCAGTCTCGTGGTGCGCTCGTCGACCGCCTCCAGCCGGCCCATCGTGCGCGGGATCGCGGCCGCCACGCGCGCCAGCGGCGCCTCGACGAGCACCCGCACCTCGTGGTCCCACCCGGCGCCGAGGTGCTCCTCGAGCGTGGCGACCGGGTCGAGGTCGGCCGGCGGCTCGAACGTCTCGAGCAGCGGCTCGACGCGCGCGACCCGGTCGATCCGGTAGGTGCGCACCGCGTCCGCGGTGACCGAGTGGCACAGCAGGTACCACCGGCCGTAGCGCACCACGACCGCCCACGGCTCGGCCTCGAGCTCCCGGTCGTTGCCGGCCTCGGTGCGGTAGGCGAGTCGCACCCGGCGCCGCTCGGCACAGGCCTCGACCAGGGCGACCGTGGTGGCCGGGTCCGGCCGGGCGGGGTCGCGGTGCGGCACCGGAGCAGCCGTACGCCGCACCCGCTCGGCCTGGGCGGCCACGGGGCGCGGCAGCGAGCCGAGGAGCGATCGTCCCCGAGCTCGTCCCGGCCACCGGCGAGCCGATCGTCCACAAGACCTACGGCGACTCCTTCGAGGACACCAACCTCGAGGACGTGCTGGGCGAGGTCGGCGCCGGCCGGCTGGTCGTCAGCGGCGCCCAGTCCGACGCATGCATCCGCTCCACGCTGCACGGGGCGCTGGTACGCGGCTACGACACGGTCCTGGTGTCCGACGCCCACACCACCGAGGACCTGAGCCCCTACGGTGCGCCGACACCGGACCTCGTGGTCGCCCACACCAACATGTACTGGAGCTACCAGAAGGCCCCGGGCCGGGAGGCCGGC
>NZ_DASWVI010000363.1:0-7041 GCF_036401255.1 Nocardioides sp.
ACGACCCGACATCGATCAGCGAGCGACGACCACCCGGACCGTGTCGCCGGGCGCGAGGACCGAGCCCACCGCGGGGTCGGTCTCGAGCACGGTGCCGGCGTCGAGGCCCCGGCCGTTGCCCTCGGTGACCTCGGCGGCCAGGCCGAGCTCGGCGAGGCGCTCGACGTACGAGTCGACCATCGACGCGGGGTCGGCGTCGTAGCCGAGGTCCTGGAACGCCGGCACCGTGGTGTGCTGCTGCAGCACCGTGATCCCATCGAGGAGGTCGCCCACGACGCTCGCGCCGGCGGTCGAGGACGACTCCGCGACGAAGGCGACGTCGGCGCCGGGCACGACCACCGTCTGGCGCACGACACCGTCCTGACGACTCAGCGGCGAGCGCAGGGCTCGCTGGCCGGCCACCTCGGTCACCGTCCAGCCGCTGGTGTCCAGGCCCTCGAACGTCGGCTGGATGGCGAGGCTGTCGACGTCGGCCGGCCGTGGGACCAGCGCCAGGCAGGTCACGCCCTGGTCGATGACCACGGTGTCCTCCTGCGGGGTGCCGCAGTCGGTCTTGTTGGTCCCCCAGCCCTGCGGTACGGCGGCCACCACGTCCCCGATGCCGACGTAGCGGTAGCCGTCCGGCGGCGTGTCGGGGTCGGCCGGCGCGTCGGAGGCGATCGGCGTGCGTGACCCGTCGTCGGCGCCCCCGCTGCCCTGCCAGGCCAGGCCACCGGCGATCGCGGCGACGGCGGCCGCCGATGCGAGGATCGCCACCCGCCCCTGCCGGTGCCTGCGGGCACGCGTGCGCATCAGCGCGACCGGGGGCGGGCCGACCGGGATCTCCGCGGCTCGCTCCTCGAGCCGGTCGATCAGCTGCTGGGTGTCCATGGTTCCTCCCGGTTGTCGAGCTGGTCGTGGAACTGGGTCAGGTTCGGATCGGCGCCGAGCGCGGTGAGCGCGCGGGAGAGCCGGCTCTTGACGGTGCCGGGCGCGACGCCGAGCACGGCGGCCATCTGCGCCTCGCTGAGGTCGAGGTAGTAGCGCAGCACCACGGCGACCCGCTGGTCCTCGACGAGTCCGGCCAGCGCCCGGTCGACGCCGATCTGGTCGATCACCGCGAGGCTGCCGTCGGCGGTCTCCCGGTCGGGGAGACGCTCGGTCGGCAGCTCGCGCCGCCACATCCGGCGCCGGTGGTCGACGAACGTGTTGACGACGATGCGATGCACGTAGGCGTCGCGGTCGTCGGCGCGGCTGACCCGCGACCACTTCACCAGGCACCGGGTCAACGCCGACTGCACGACGTCCTCGGCCTCGTGCGGCGTGCAGCCGAGCAGCACCGCCGCGCGGACCAGCCGGGCCCACCGGGCCGCGACGTACTCCCCGAACTCGTCCTCGGGACCATCGTGCGCCATCGGCACCTCCTCACCCCTCCGACGGGCCAGGGTCGCGGATCGGTTCCGCGTTTCGGCCCCACGGACCCTGCGCTCGTGTGATCTTGTGCCCATGAACCCCACCGTCAGGGTGATCCCGACCGGGACCCGCTCGACGTCGAAGCAGGGGCTCGACCAGTTCGAGGGCGTCTCGGCGCAGAGCGTCGGCGCCGTCGGGCTGTGCGCGCACCTGCTGGCGATCCCACCGGGCGCCCGCGCCAAGGCGCACCGGCACTCCGGGCACGAGACCGCGATCTACGTCATCGAGGGCGAGACCGAGGTGTGGTTCGGCGAGGACCTCGCCTCGCACGCGGTCGCGGTCGCTGGCGACTTCGTCTACATCCCGCCCGGGGTGCCGCACGTGCCGGTCAACACCAGCGACACCGCCTGGGCGCGCGCGCTCGTCGCCCGCACCGACCCCAACGAGCAGGAGAGCGTCGAGCTGCTCCCCCACCTCGACGAGCTGCCGCACCTGACCGGCGAGCGCTGAGGTCGGGCCACGCGGCCCGACCGCGACTATCGAGCGGTCACCCGGATGCGCACGCCGCGGCGCGGCACGCTGGTGATGTTGCGGACCTTCGGCTCGTCGTCGCCGAGCGCGACGACGTCGTACGCCGCGAGCACCTCGCGCAGGATCGCCACGCCCTCCATCAGCGAGAACCCGGCGCCGAGGCACCGGCGGACGCCGCCGCCGAACGGGATCCAGGTGTTCGCGGGCGGGTTCTGGCCGAGGAAGCGCTCGGGCCGGAACACGTCGGGGTCGGGGTGGTTGTCCTCGCGCTGGTGGGCGATGATGATCGACGGCCCGACGGTGGTGCCGGCGGGGAGGTCCCAGCCCGCGATCGTGGCCGGGCGCTGCAGGGTGCGGACCACCATCGGGATGATCGGGTGCAGCCGCATCGCCTCCTTGAGCACCGCCTCGAGGTAGTCGTCGTCGCCCTCGGCGGCCGCGCGCTGGCAGCGGGCCAGCAGCTCCGGGTCGCGGCCGGTCTCGTAGAGCGCCCACGACAGCGCCGACGCGGTGGTCTCGTGGCCGGCGAGCAGCAGCGTGACCAGCTGGTCGCGCAGCTCGGTGTCGTCCAAGCGGTCACCGTCCTCCCCCTGGAGGATCAGCCGGGAGAGCACATCGGTGCGCTCGGCGAGGTCGGGGGCGGTGCGGCGCTCGCGGATCTCGGCGTACATCAGCTCGTCGAGCCGGCGCTGGTTGTCGACCGTGGCCTTCCACGGGCCGAGCCGCTGCAGCCGGGGGTAGGCCCAGCCGAGCAGGATCGCCGGACTGATGTTGACGGTCTTGTTGACGCGCGGGCGCAGCGCGGCGAGGCGGGCCTCGTCGGTGACGCCGAAGACCACGCGCAGGATCACCTCGAGCGTGAGGGCGTTCATCCGCTCCAGCGCCCGGAACTCCGCGCCGTCACGCCAGCCGCCGACCTCGGCGCGGGCGACCTCGGTGACCAGCGACTGGTACTCGCGAAGGGCGTGGCCGTTGAACGCCGGCATCAGCAACTTGCGGGCCCGCTTGTGATCACCGCCGTCCTGCAGCAGCAGCGAGTGCTCGCCCATGATCGGGCCGAGGATGCCGTTGGCCTTGCCGGCGTGGAAGACCTCCGGGTCGCCGGCGAAGATCTCCTTCGCGTGCTCGGGACGGGTGAAGAAGACCAGCGGCCGGCCGCCCGGCGCGAGCCGCACGGTGAAGACGTCGCCGTACTTGCGCCGCAGGTAGGGATGGAACCGGTGCCGGAACCGCAGCAGCCCTGCCGTCTGCACGAGCACCGGCCAACGTGGCCCGGGCGGCAGCCCGGCCAGGTCGATCCTCGGCAGCTTGCCCTGGTTGCCCGGGCTCATCCGCCGCATCCGCTCGGCGGTCAGCTCGCTCACGTCGTCCAGCGTCGCCATGGATCGACTCTAGGTCGGATGCCACGAATTGAATAGTCGTCAATAAGGGCTTCCTGGTGGCGCCCCCGCGTGGTTGCTCAGCCGGCACGCTCGATGACGAACGAGGCCAGGAAGCCGGTGGTGGCGATCAGCCCGGTGAGCAGGTGGGCGCGCTCGAAGGCCTCGGGGATCATCGTGTCCGCGATCATCGCCAGGATCGCCCCGGCCGCCAGCGCGGTGATCGCGGCGACGGCCTCGCCCGAGGCGCCCTGCAGTGCGAGCACCCCGACCGCGCCGGCGACACCGCTGGCGACGGCGATGCCGATCCACACGCCGAAGACGTAGCCGGCACTGCGGCCGTTGCGCTTCATGCCGGCCGAGCTCGACAGCCCTTCGGGCAGGTTGGAGATGAAGATCGCCGCGAGCACGGGTACGCCGACCCCGCCGCCGCCCAGCAGCGAGAGTCCGAGCACGACGGACTCGGGCACCCCGTCGAGCAGGGCCCCGATGGCGATCGCGGCACCGCTGCCGCTCTGCTCCTCCTCGGAGGGCTGCTCGTCGCCGGCCCGCTTGCGGTGCCGGGCCCCCCGCCGGGCGAGCACGGCATTGGCGGCGACGTACGCCAGGGCGCCCGCGAGGAAGCCGCCGGCGGTGGCGCCGAGGCCGCCGGTGTGCTCGGCCTCGTCCATGAGGTCGAAGGCGAGCGCGGAGATCAGCACGCCCGCGCCGAACGCCATCACCCCGGCGACGACGACCCGCGGCACGCGCACCCACCAGGCGACGGCGGCGCCCAGCACGAGCGCACCGCCCGCCAGGAGTCCCCACAGCCCCGCTTCCACCCAGGTCGGCACCCGTGCACCGTACCCAGCACCGCGGGGGATGAACGCTCAGACCGGAGCGAGCACGCGGGTCAGGAACGCCACCTGGTGACGTACGGCGGGGGCGTGCCACTCCTTGCCCGGCCAGACGTCGAAGTGGTCGCACGGGTAGTGGCGCACCTCGGCGCGGCCGGCGAACGCCGCCTTCGCGGCGGCATGCGGCGGGGCGCTGCGGTCGAGGTCGGCGATCTGCACGAGCATCGGCGCCCGGACGTGCTTGGCCTGCTTGCCCGGGCGGTGGTTGCCGAGCTCGAGCCCGACCGAGGCGTCGATCTCGTTGCGCCAGGTCGGGCCCGCGAGCGCCAGGTAGTCCTCCAGACAGCCGTCGAGCGTCAGCGCCCCGAGCTCACCGGGTCGCGCGACCACCGGCATCATCCGCGGGGCACCCACGCGACTGCGCATCCCCTCCCACGTCGAGCGCAGCATCGCGGACGGCTTGTGGGAGGCGAGCGCGTGCCGTCCCGCGGCGAGCCCGTCGACCAGCGGCGTCAGCGACACGACGGCGGCGACGTCGTCGCGGTGCGCGGCGGCCGCCATCACATGGCCGCCGGCGAGCGAGACGCCCCACAGCACCAGGCGGGCCGGGTCGGCACCGGGCAGCCGCGCCGCTGCCGCCATCGCCGCGCGGTAGTCCTCGAGCTGTCCGGCCATCGACACGGTCTGGCGCGGCGAGCCGCCGCTGGCCCCGAAGCCGCGGTAGTCGAAGGCCAGGACGTCGAGGCCGGCCGCGGCCAGGGACTCGGCGAACGGCTGGAGCCCGGAGTCCTTGGTGCCGCCCAGCCCGTGCGCCATCACGACCACCGGCCGGCCGGGGTCGGTGGCGAGCGCGTCGCCCTCGCCGGTGAAGTGCCAGGCGTGGCAGTCCACCTCCCCCGAGGGGAACGTGAGCTCGTCGTGCTTCACAGCCACACTCATGAGGTCCTCCCGTAGATCGCGGCCAGCCAGGTGTGCACGACGGCCTCGACGTGCGCGTCGGCGTCGAAGCCCTCGGGGGCCCGTACGACGCGCTCGAGCGTGCGGTCGTTGAGGTCGAGCAGCGCGGTGGCGGTCGCGTGGGCGCTGGGTCCCGGCGGCGCCGCGCCGGTCGCACGCTCGCCCTCGATCAGCTCGGCGACCAGGTCGACGTACGTCGCCTGGAACGCCTCCCACTGGTCACGGACGGCGGGGCTGCTGGCGCGCGCGTCGAGGATCGCCCGGTAGAGGTGGGTGCGCTGGCCCCAGCCGTGCACGATCGCCCGGATCGCCGAGGAGATCCGGTCGCGGAGCGTGCCGTCACCACCGAGCACCTCGGCGGCACCGACGCCGTCGGCGTACATCTCCTCGTAGAGCGCGGCGACGGCCGCCGCCTTGTTCTCGAAGTAGAAGTAGAAGGCCGAGCGCGTGACGCCGGCGCGGCGGGAGATGTCGGCGATGTTGATGTCGTCGAGGCGCGCGCCCTCGAGGTGCTCCTCGAGCGCCGCGAGCAGCGCCGTACGCCGCTCGTCGCCCGTGGTCGCGCTCACTGCACACCCACCTGGGCGGCCTGCGCGCGCCTGCGGCCGGCGGGGATCTCCTTGGCCCGCAGGTCGTGCTCGTAGATGAAGTAGTCGACCTGCTGGGTGTGCCGCGGCCGGTCGAGCATGTGGCCGGTGTACTTCTGCTGGTCCTCGGCGATCACGCGCTCCATCTCGGCGACCGTCGGCAGCGCGTAGAGGCCGGCGGCGTACGCCGCGACGAGCCGCGCCTGCGCCTCCACGAACGGGAACAGCGTCGGCGTGGCCTGGGCGAAGCCGACGAACACCAGGTCGTCGATGCCGGGCTTGAACATCCGCTTGTAGAGGTCGATCCGGTTGTCCGGCGCACTGAGGAACGAGGGGTCGAAGAACGGGAAGGTGATGTTGTAGCCGGTCGCGTAGACGATCACGTCGAAGTCGCCGCTGGTGCCGTCCTCGAAGTGGACCGTCTCGCCGTCGAGGCGCGCGATGTCGCCCTTCGGGGTGATGTCCCCCGACCCGAGCCGCAGCGGCAGCTCGACCGACTGGGTCGGGTGGGCCTCGAAGAACTTGTGGTTGGGCTTGGGCAGGCCGTAGAGCTCCGGGTCCGACCCGGTCATGAACTGCATCTTCTGGACGAACCAGCGCTGCCACTTCAGCGGGAGGTACGGCGTGGTCACGTAGTACTTGTCCGCCGGGAGGCCGTAGGTGTACTTCGGCACGATCCAGGCGCTCGACCGCGTGGAGAGCGTCACCTCGTTCTGCAGCGACCGCGACGACAGCTCGACCGCGATGTCGGCCGCGCTGTTGCCCAGGCCCACGACCAGGATCCGCTTGCCGGTGAAGTCGAGCGGGTCGTGCGGGTCGATGTAGTGGTGGGAGTGGATCGAGACCCCGGCGAACTCGCCGGGGAAGTCCGCGAACCGCGGGTCCCAGTGGTGGCCGTTGGCGACCACGAGCAGGTCGAAGCGGCGGGTGCCGGTGCGCTCGGTCCGCAGCTCCCAGCCGCCGTCGGGCAGCCGCTCGGCGTGCACGACGCCGTTCTCGAACTCGATGCGCTCGCGCAGCCCGAACGCGTCGGCGTAGGAGTCGAGGTAGGCCTTGATCTGGGTGTGGTGCGGGAAGTCGGGGTAGTCCTCGGGCATCGGGAAGTCCTTGAAGGACAGCCGGTGCTTGGAGGTGTCGATGTGCAGCGAGCGGTAGGCGCTGCTGTGGCCGTTGGGGTTGCCGAAGGCCCAGTTGCCGCCGATCCGGTCCGAGGACTCGAAGCAGGTGTAGGGCACGCCGTAGTCGCTGAGCATCTTGCCGGTGGTGAGGCCGCTGATGCCGGCGCCGATGAGCGCTGTGGTGGGGTTCACACGACCCACCGTATGGGCTACGTTTGACACGTGTCAATCAAACTCGACA
>NZ_DASWVI010000364.1:0-4724 GCF_036401255.1 Nocardioides sp.
CGGTGGTTTCGAGACGGTTGCCGCGCAACCTCCTCAACCACCGGGGACGACCCGACGCGACGGTGGTTTCGAGACGGTTGCCGCGCTTCCTCCTCAACCACCGGGGACGACCCCACGCGGCGGTGGTTTCGAGACGGTGGCCGCGCTTCCTCCTCGACCACGGTGACGACCCCACGCGGCGCGCCTACCGGAGGGTGGGTCCGTTTTCACACCTCAAGACCTACGCTTGCCCGCGATGACTGAGAACGTGTCCCCGCGCCCGGTGGTGGGCGAGGAGCACTCGGGGGAGTACACCCACCGCCAGGTCCTGACGATCCTCTCGGGACTGATGCTGGGGATGTTCCTCGGAGCGCTCGACCAGACGATCGTCAGCACGTCGATCCGCACGATCGCCGACGACCTCAACGGCCTCTCGGTGCAGGCGTGGGTGACGACGGCGTATCTGATCACCGCGACGATCACGACGCCGATCTACGGCAAGCTCGGCGACCTCTACGGCCGCAAGAAGCTGTTCATGTTCGCGATCAGCGTCTTCGTCGCCGGCTCGGCGCTGTGCTCGTTCGCCAACTCGATGACCCAGCTGGCGGCGTTCCGCGCCTTCCAGGGCCTCGGGGCGGGCGGCCTGTTCACCCTGGTCCTCGCGATCATCGGCGACATCGTGTCGCCGCGCGAGCGGGCCCGCTACACCGGCTACTTCATGGCGATGTTCGGCACCTCCAGCGTGCTCGGGCCGCTGATCGGCGGGTTCTTCGCCGGCCGTTCGACGATCCTGTCCATCGACGGCTGGCGCTGGGTGTTCCTGGTGAACGTCCCGATCGGCATCGCCGCCCTGTTCGTGGTCTCGGCGACGCTGCACGTCCACCACACCCGCCGGACCGTGCGCATCGACTGGTGGGGAGCCCTCGCCCTGGCCGTCGGCCTGGTGCCGCTGCTGCTCGTCGCCGAGCAGGGCCGCGACTGGGGCTGGGGGTCGACGCGGTCGGTGACGGCGTACGCCGTGGGCGCCCTCGGGCTGGTCGCGTTCTACCTGGCCGAGCGAGCCATGGGGGATGCGGCGCTGATCCCGCTGCGGATCTTCCGGATCCGGGCCGCCGCGGTGACGATCGGCGCCAGCGTGATCGTCGGCATGGCGATGTTCGGCGGCATCATGCTGCTGCCGCTGTACATGCAGATCGTGCACGCGGCGACGCCCACCGAGTCCGGCCTGCTGATGCTGCCGATGGTGGTCGGCATGATGGCCGCGTCGATCGGGTCCGGCATCGTGATCTCCCGGACCGGGCACGTGCGGCTGTTCCCGATCGTCGGCTCCGGCGTGATGGTCCTCGGGCTGGGGCTGCTGTCGCTGTCCACGGCCGACACGGCGCTGGTGTGGGTGAGCCTGTCGATGTTCGTGCTGGGCCTCGGCCTGGGCAACTGCATGCAGCCGCTGCTGCTGATCGTCCAGAGCGCGGTGCCGCCGACCGAGATCGGCGTCGCGACCAGCTCGGCGACGTTCTTCCGCCAGATCGGCGGCACCTTGGGCGTGGCGGTGTTCCTCTCGGTGCTGTTCAGCAGCGTGGGCGGCAACATCTCCGACGCGATCGCCCACGACAGCCGGACGCCCGCGTGGCAGCAGGCGGTCGCCTCCGGTCACGGCCTCGACCCGCAGGTCGTCGCGCAGGTCCAGGACGACTCGTCGGTGATCGACAGGATGGATCCGGTCATCGCGCACCCCTTCAAGGTCGGGTTCGCTGAGTCCATGGACACCGTGTTCCTGCTCGCTGCGGGGGTCGGGGTCCTGGCGTTCCTGATCCTCCTGCTGCTCCCGGCCGTGGAGCTGCGGGCCACCTCGGCGAGCGTCGCGGCCCGGGCGGAGCCACCCCGCGGCTGAGCCGCGTGTCGCGCCCGAGGCGGGGTTCGGCGGCCGTGCTTGGATGATCCCCATGAGCGACCGCGACATCGAACCGGAGATCGCCGAGGCCGTCCAGAGCGTGACCAACCGCTATGGCGCCCGAGGGCTCGAGGACCTCATCGCCCTCGCCGAGCAGGAGCTCGAGGTGGCCCGCGAGGCCGAACGCAAGCTCGCTGCCGAGGCCGATTGACGGTTCGCCGCCGCGCGCGGACGCGACGTACGCTTGGCTCTTCCCCGATCGTCGACGCAGTCCTGCGAGGTAGTCCCATGTCCGCGCCCGCCAGCGTGTTCCCGCGTCTCGAGCCCCGGCTCCCGTCGGTCTCCAAGCCGATCCAGTACGTCGGAGGCGAGCTCAACTCGACCGTCAAGGACTGGGACTGCGCGCCGGAGGGCGAGACCGTCCGCTGGGCGCTGATGTACCCCGACGCCTACGAGGTCGGCCTGCCCAACCAGGGCGTGCAGATCCTCTACGAGGTGCTCAACGAGCGCGACTGGATCGTCGCCGAGCGCACCTACGCGGTCTGGCCCGACATGGAGCGGGTGATGCGCGAGGGCGACGGCGAGGGGCCGATCCCGCAGTTCACCGTCGACGCCCACCGCCCGGTGCGCGCGTTCGACCTGTTCGGCTTCAGCTTCTCCACCGAGCTCGGCTACACGAACATGCTCAACGCCGTCGACCTGGCCGGCATCGCGCTGCACGCGGCCGACCGCGGCGAGGACGACCCGATCGTGCTCGCCGGCGGCCACGCGGCGTTCAACCCCGAGCCGATCGCGGACTTCATCGACGCCGCCGTGCTCGGCGACGGCGAGGAGATCGTGCTCGCGATCTCCGAGGTCGTCCGGGAGTGGAAGGCCGAGGGCCGCCCCGGCGGCCGCGACGAGGTGCTGCGGCGGCTCGCGGTCAGCGGCGGCGTCTACGTGCCCCGCTTCTACGACGTGTCGTACGCCGACGACGGCACCATCGAGGCGGTCGTGCCCAACCGGCCCGGCATCCCGTTCCGGATCCGCAAGCACACGCTGATGGACCTCGACGCGTGGCCGTACCCGTCCAAGCCGCTGGTGCCGCTGGCCGAGACGGTCCACGAGCGCTACTCCGTGGAGATCTTCCGCGGCTGCACCCGCGGCTGCCGGTTCTGCCAGGCCGGGATGATCACCCGGCCGGTGCGCGAACGCTCGATCCGGACGATCGGCGACATGGTCGAGAACGGCATCCGCAAGTCGGGGTTCGAGGAGGTCGGCCTGCTCTCGCTCAGCAGCGCGGACCACACCGAGATCGGCGACGTGGCCAAGGGGCTGGGCGATCGCTACGAGGGCACCAACGTCAGCCTCAGCCTGCCGAGCACCCGTGTGGACGCCTTCAACATCACGCTCGCGAACGAGTTCTCCCGCAACGGCCGGCGCTCGGGCCTCACGTTCGCCCCCGAGGGCGGCTCGGAGCGGATGCGGCGGGTGATCAACAAGATGGTCACCGAGGAGGACCTGATCCGCACCGTGGCGGCGGCGTACTCCCACGGGTGGCGGCAGGTGAAGCTCTACTTCATGTGCGGGCTGCCCACCGAGACCGACGAGGACGTGCTCGCGATCGCCGACCTCGCCAAGCAGGTCATCGCGAAGGGCCGGGAGGTCTCGGGTCGCAACGACATCCGCTGCACGGTCTCGATCGGCGGCTTCGTCCCCAAGGCGCACACGCCGTTCCAGTGGGCCGGCCAGCTCGACCACGAGACCACCGACGAGCGGCTGAAGAAGCTGCGCGACGTGGTCCGCGAGGACAAGCGCTTCGGCCGCGCGATCGGGTTCCGCTACCACGACGGCAAGCCCGGCACCATCGAGGGCCTGCTGTCGCGGGGCGACCGCCGGGTCGGCGCGATCCTCGAGCGCGTCTGGCGCGACGGCGGCCGGTTCGACGGCTGGAGCGAGCACTTCTCCTACGAGCGCTGGGTGACCTCGGCCGAGGAGGCGCTCGCCGGGACCGGCGTCGACCTGGACTGGTACACCACCCGCGAGCGCGAGTACGACGAGGTCCTGCCGTGGGACCACCTGGACTCCGGGCTCGACAAGGACTGGCTGTGGGCCGACTGGGAGGACGCGCTCGCGGCAGCCGACGGAGCCGACATCGAGGTCGAGGACTGCCGCTGGACGCCCTGCTACGACTGCGGGGTGTGCCCGGAGATGGGGACAGAGATCCAGATCGGCCCCACCGGGCAGAAGCTGCTGCCGCTCAGCGTGGTCTGATCGTCACCCCCGTCGGGCGGGCCCCACGGTCGCGCTCACGCACCTGACACACCTGCTCCGCGTCCACGACAGGTGCGTCAGGTGCGTGGTCGAGCCGGCGGCCGCCAGAACCGGATCGGCTCCAGGGTCAGCGGCTGTGGCTGCTCAGCGTGGTCGGAGCAGGCAGAACTCGTTGTCGTCGGGGTCGGCGAGCACCACCCCGGCGGGCCCGTCCGGCGTCGCGTCCAGGAGCCGCGCGCCGAGCGAGAGCAGCCGGTCCACCTCGGCGCCGTGGTCGGTGCCCGCGGCCGGTGCGAGGTCGAAGTGCCAGCGGTTCGGCCCGTCCTTCGGTGCGACGGGCGGTCCGCCCCAGGTCACCTTCGGTCCGCCGTGCGGCGAGCGGATCGCGGTCTCCTGGTCCTGGTCCCACACCAGCGGCCAGCCGAGCGCCTCGCTCCAGAAGTAGCCCACCTCCTGGGATCCGTCACACGAGAGCGCCCCGATGAACCCGCAGTCGGCGAGGAAGTTGTTGCCCGGCTCGATCACGCAGAACTCGTTGCCGTCCGGGTCGGCGAGCACGACGTGGCCCTCCTCGGGCAGCTGGCCCACGTCGATGTGCCGC
>NZ_DASWVI010000365.1:0-2479 GCF_036401255.1 Nocardioides sp.
CGGGACGGCGCGGGCCGAGCGGCCGGCGCGGCCGGCGCGGCCGGCGCGGCCGTCAGCGTCGTGACCGCGATGACGAACGCGGTCACCGTGGCTGCGAGCATGGTCCGGGCACCCCGAGTCATCCCGCGATGATCCCACGCCCGATTGGGCCCGGGAAGCGATCCCGCGCTACGCTTCCTCGGTTGCCTGCCTGCAGGCGACTGCCGTCCAACGGCCGCGGAACCAGAGTGCCCGGGTGAACAGGCCCCGGCGCGCCGCGCAGCGAGAGAGCCCGCGAGGGCCGGAAGGAGCCCGCATGTCGATCGGTACCGACGCGGAGACCAAGAAGAAGATCATCGCCGAGTACGCCACGACCGAGGGCGACACCGGCTCGCCCGAGGTGCAGATCGCGCTGCTCAGCCACCGCATCAGCCACCTCACCGAGCACCTCAAGCAGCACAAGCACGACCACCACAGCCGGCGCGGCCTGCTGCTGCTGGTCGGCCAGCGCCGCCGGCTGCTCAACTACCTGCAGAAGACCGAGATCGAGCGCTACCGGTCCATTGTCGAGCGCCTCGGCCTGCGTCGCTGACCTCGGCGCCCCTGCGGAGCGTCCGCTGCGTTGTCGGCGCTCGACGGCCGCTCCGCTCAAAGGCCGCCTTCGCGCCTCCGCCTTGCGGCCGCACGCGCAGGAGCACCGAGGTGTGCCTGACTGTTTCACCGCTTCGTCAGGTCACGCGCTGGACGCCGCTTCGTGATGGCGGCGTCCGGCGCGTTTCCGCATATCGGAGCATCCCGGCTAGATTCACCGTGAACAACATCTGAAAACACCAGGAGCGACCCGCCCGTTCTGGCTCGGTCCTCGGTAGTGGCTCTCAGGATCCCGGCTCCGACCGGCGATCTGCGGGCCTCGATCGAAGACCGGCTCTCTTCAGCGGGACGCCGCGGATCGCTCCGCGACAGAAGAGGGACACACCCTTGACCGAACCCGAGATCTCTGCCGTCGAGACCGTTCTGGACAACGGCAAGTTCGGCACCCGCACCGTCAAGTTCGAGACCGGGCTGCTCGCCCGCCAGGCCGCCGGATCGGTGACCGCCTACCTCGACGACGACACCATGCTGCTGTCGGCCACCACGGCCGGCAAGCACCCCAAGGACCACTTCGACTTCTTCCCCCTGACGATCGACGTCGAGGAGCGGATGTACGCCGCGGGCAAGATCCCCGGCTCGTTCTTCCGCAGCGAGGGTCGCCCGGGCGAGGACGCGATCCTCACCTGCCGTCTCATCGACCGGCCGCTGCGCCCGACCTTCAAGAAGGGTCTGCGCAACGAGGTCCAGGTCGTCATCACCGTGATGGCGCTCAACCCCGACACGCCGTACGACGTGCTCGCGATCAACGCCGCCTCGCTGTCGACCCAGCTCTCGGGCCTGCCGTTCTCCGGCCCCGTGGGCGGCGTCCGCGTCGCGCTGATCGAGGGCCAGTGGGTGGCGTTCCCGACCCACAGCCAGCTCGAGAACGCGGTGTTCGACATGGTCGTGGCCGGCCGGGTCACCTCGACCGGCGACGTGGCGATCATGATGGTCGAGGCCGAGGCGACCGAGCAGACCTGGGGCCTGGTCCGGTCCGGCGTCCAGGCGCCGACCGAGGAGGTCGTCGCCGGTGGCCTCGACGCCGCCAAGCCGTTCATCAAGCAGCTGTGCGAGGCCCAGCAGGAGCTCGCCAACGTGGCCGCCAAGCCGGTCCAGGAGTTCCCGGTCTTCCTCGACTACGAGGACGACGTCTACGAGGCCGTCGAGGCGGCCGTGAAGGCCGACCTCGCCGCGGCGATGAAGATCGCCGACAAGACCGAGCGCAACGACCGCACCGACGAGCTCAAGGACGAGGTCCTCGCCAAGCTCGGAGAGCAGTTCGAGGGCCGCGAGAAGGAGATCGGCGCGGCGTTCCGCTCGGTCAACAAGCAGGTCGTCCGCGAGAGCATCCTGCGCGACAAGGTCCGCATCGACGGCCGCGGCCTGGCCGACATCCGGCCGCTGCACGCCGAGGTCGGCGTGATCCCGCGGGTGCACGGCTCGGCGCTGTTCGAGCGCGGCGAGACCCAGATCCTGGGCGTCACCACGCTGGACATGCTCAAGATGGAGCAGCAGCTCGACACGCTCTCGCCCGAGACGCACCGCCGCTACATGCACAAGTACGTCTTCCCGCCGTTCTCCACCGGTGAGACCGGCCGGGTCGGCTCGCCGAAGCGTCGCGAGGTCGGCCACGGCGCCCTCGCGCGCCGCGCCTTGCTGCCCGTGCTGCCCTCCCGCGAGGAGTTCCCCTACGCGATCCGCCAGCTGTCCGAGGCGATGGGCTCCAACGGCTCCACGTCGATGGGCTCGGTCTGTGCGTCCACGCTGTCGCTGCTGCAGGCCGGCGTGCCGCTCAAGGCGCCGGTCGCCGGCATCGCGATGGGCCTGATCTCCGGCGAGGTCGACGGCAAGACCGAGTACGTCGCGCTCA